>JAOUFI010000006.1 GCA_029858305.1 Candidatus Thorarchaeota archaeon | reverse complement strand
CCCACTATGGCCATTGGTGCTTTTTGCCTACGGCCTACAGTCGTTTGGCTGGAGTTTTGTTCTTGTTATATCTCGAGCAATACCTGCTGACGAAATAAACCTAGATTCTGGAACAGACGCAACACGGAAGATGACTATGGTCCTCATGCCATCTTTTGTAGTTGATGGGATTAGTCCGATATTGGCTGTCATACTTCTATATTCTGGATTCGCCCTTCCATCGCTCCTCCTCATTGGAGTTTTAGCGGCAGTCTTTGCCATGTTATTTTCAGCTACACAAATAAAAGAAACACTCGTCAAAGCTGTAGAACCTGCGCCAAAGATGCCAATTATTGACACTCTGAGATCCCTTGGAAGGTCATTCTGGAAGTTTACAGCTGCCATGGTAGGCTATTACTTGGCATGGGGAATGGCTATTCCGTATATTGGAATTCTCAGCGTTAGGGAATGGGGCGTCAGTCTTGAGGTATATGGGATTGCTTCGAGTGTCTTCTCCTTAGCATCTGTTTCAATGATGTACACTTTGAGTGGCATTGCTGGAAAGCGGACAAAATCTGGATTGGTCATAAGTTTGGCTGGCAACTCGGTTGTGATGACCGCACTTGGTCTAGGTTCCGAGGCTTGGCTTCTGATCCTTCTCAACATGCTCTGGGCTGCACCCATTGTAGTCTGGATAGCTACCGAAGTTATTCTCACAGTCAATGGTGTTCCATCAAATATGAAAGGCAGGGCACTTGGTATCTACCAATTAGCAATTTCCATCACAGGATTGATGGCGGCACCTGTGGGCGCGTACATTTGGACCTACTCCGGCAGTCTACGGTTCTTATGGGTAGTATCAGGAATCTTGGCAATTTCGTTCACATCGGTTGCCTGGTTGGTACTCAAGAGGGTAAAGATACGTACGGTAGTAAAGAAAATGATATAATTACCTTGATGATATAGAGTATTTTTTAAAGACAATCAATTAGGTTTACAAAGTTGTCATGTTCATTAAGTAATCGTCACAGAATGAGGATTAATTTGTAAGAACTATGTAGAATTCAATGAATTTCTCGAATAATTCATTTTTTAGTGATGGAGGATTCGTTCTTGTCAACTGATGAAGGTACCACAACAAAACAATCAAAGGTTGCTCTCAAAAGAGACATCGGTTGGTTTGGGTCCTTCGCGATGGGCTATGCTGATGTCGGTGCGGATATTTATGTGGCATTAGGTCTTGTCGCAGCATATGCGGCGGGTTGGGCTCCAGTCGCCTTCATCATCGCTTCCGTAACATACATAGCTACTGGTCTAGCTTATGCTGAACTAGCAACTGCCTACCCATATGCAGGCGGTGCGCAGGTCTACTCCATGAAGGCATTCAACGATTTTGCGGGCTTTCTTGGAGGGTGGTTGGTCATGCTTGATTATACAGTATGTACTGCACTCTTTGCAATTGCCACTGTTGGTTACTTGACCTTCTTCTTTCCAGTACTCATCTTGACCACTTTCACATTCTCGTTATTAGGATTGCAAATTGTAGTGAATGCAATAGGTCTTGTTGCATTTGTAATAGTACTCATTCTCATTGGAATCAACATAGTTGGCATAAAGGAAGCTTCTACTCTCAATACGACTATGGTTGCCCTGAATATTATTGTGCTCTCGATAATAATGGCGCTAGGGCTACTACTTGCATTCAATCTTGATCTATTTAGTATGCAAATCACAATTCGAGGAGCGCCAGATCCATTTGGTCATATCGCCTATATCTGGAGTACTGACTATAGCGATCAGAATTTCTTTTATGCAGTAACACTTGCCATGAGCTCTTTTATCGGAATTGAATCGATTGCTCAAGCCGCTGAGGAAACAAAAAGACCGGATAGAACAATACCCCGTGCCACTAAAATGTCAATAGTATCGGTTCTATTATTTGCAGTTGGTCTATCTGCTATAAGTCTTGGAATGATATCTTGGTCTACACTCGGAGCGAGTCTGGAAGATCCAATTTCAGCTTTGGTTCGGTCCATTGCAGGAGTTGGTGTCACACTTTTGCCAATTGTCGCTTTTACCGGTTTTGCAATCTGTTTGGTATCCTCAAATACCGGGATTATTGGTGTTTCAAGGGTTGTCTTCTCAATGAGTAATTTTGATCTCTTACCAGCATGGTTCTCAAAGGTGAACTCCAAGACTAGAACACCAGTGAGAACCATCATAGTTTTTGGATCCATTGGTGCGCTCCTAGCGCTCATAGGTCAACTTGATTGGGTTGCAGATCTGTATAATTTTGGAGCACTTCTCTCCTATCTGATGGTCAATATATCTCTGATAGTATTGCGACAGACGGATAAGGAAGCGCATCGCTCTTGGAAGGTACCATTCACCTTCAAACTTACCATCAAACAAAAATCCTATGATATTCCACTCCCAAGCCTCCTGGGAATAATAGCTTGTTCTTCAATTTGGTTGCTAGTTGTAATCTTCCATCCCATAGGCCGACTCCTTGGTTTCAGTTGGACCACAATAGGAATTCTGATTTATGCTATACATCGTCGTAGAATTGGGAAACCTTTCTTTAGCCGTGATATCGGCAGTAGCATCAAACCGATGACGTATAAGATGAACGCTCTCGTGTTGATACGTCCTGAAGAGAGGGAAGAAATTGCTGAATCCCTGAGAGACAGTTTTGATACAAGATTCCGACTGACTCTATTGAGTGTTATCTCAACTGACAAATGGGATCTGCCACTCACTGCAGCAATCGAATATAAAAAATTAGCAAGCCTAGATTTACGAAACATATCTGTGGAGCTCACAGATTTTGGGTTCGAAACACGAGAGATAGTACATGTTGGTTCTGTGAAGAAAGTAGTGACTGAAGCTGCAATATCGGACCAGTATGACTTTGTAATTGTCATACGTGGAAAATCGTTTAAGAAAGGAAAACGTGATAGCATTGATGATATGATTTCTCTCGTGTCAAGTATTGCTCCTGGGAAACTCATGGTGGTGCGTAGATAATGTCACAAATACGTGTGATTCTCAACATTACAATTGAATCTAGAGACCTTGATGAAGTATCTAACACTCTTGCGGCATTGCCTGAAGTCGTAGATGTTTATGAGGTCACTGGTGAGTCTGATATCGTTGCTATAGTAAAGGCAAATGATGTGATAGACTTTAGAAATATGCTCAAGAATAAAATTTTGAAAATTGAAGGCATCAAAACCACAGTTTCCAGCGTGATTATGTATGCCCATAAGAAAGATGGTAAGATGGTAGACAACTAAGAGGTAAAGGCGGGTCAATCAAGATGAGTGATGAAGAAGCAGGTGTCCTGATGCCCATCTCAGGCTTGATAGAGTATTCTGATATGATCGCAGCAATGCTTCCCTTGTTGCGATTTCAAACAACGAACCTAACATTACTTCATGTCATAGAGACCCCAATATCTACTCCTCTCGGTTCTGAAGGCATGGATGACATATTCAAAGAAGCAGAAAGCAAGATTATTCCAATTCGAGACTGGCTCAATGGTCAGGGGTATTCCGCTTTGATCAAATTAGTAACAGCTCGGCGAGTGGCCGATGCTATAACCGAGGAGGCGAGTTCGACAGATTATTCTATGATTTTTATGATGAAGCGGCGAAAGAAAAAAGGTCTTCTTGGTCGTTTATCTAAGAGCGTGACGGAATCTGTAATTAGTAGTGTTGATTGCCCGGTAGTCACTATTCTTGTCTAAAACTGAATGCTGCAATATCCGTTATCCTGTGTAGTGATTTACAATTGGCATTTTCCACCCTATACCAAAAGCTTTCTGGCTAATCTTGATGCAGGGTGGCGCTTGCCATCTTTTGTACTCAGAACGCCTGATTCTTGTGTACACATCATCAACAATATCGACCGCATAGCCCTTGGCAATCAATTCCTTCTTGCTAAGTCTGTGCTCGATAATCTCATCCACCATTGGACTGACAATGTCAAAATCAAAGGGATCAAACTGGTCGGGCTTTAGTTCTGCTGATGGTTTCTTCTTAATTGTGCTCTCTGGTATAATCTTCTTGGCCGCTTTTGAATTGATATACTCTGCAAGCTCGTAAACCTGCAGCTTGCTGACATCTCCTATTGCACCAACTCCTCCAGTCATATCGCCATATAGTGTGCAATATCCAAGTGCTAGTTCTGTTTTGTTGCCTGTATTCAGAACGAGTATATGTAAATCCTTCAATCTATTTGAAAAATCCATAAGCGCGTTACCTCGGACTCTAGGCTGAATGTTTTCATCCGCTACAGAATCATCTGCAGACATATCTACATGAAAGAGGCTTCTTAATTCTTTAAGTGGTGCTCCCAGTGATTCATGATATACGTCTACAATCTCTTGGATTGAGAATTTCACATAATGTATACCGAGATTTTGAGCAAGCTGCTCAGCGTCGTCTTTGCTATGTTTGCTTGAGAATCTAGACGGCATTGATACTCCAATCACATTCTCTGGACCCAATGCGTCAGCTGCGATACATGCCGTTACTGCTGAGTCTATTCCCCCACTTAGTCCAAGCAATGCTCGCTCAAAACCTGTTTTTCTAAAGTAATCACCAATGCCAAGTGAGAGTGCGTCGAACATCTCCTTCTGACGGTTGTAGGGTGGCTTGATAGTCTTCTTAGCCAGTCCATGATCAATATCCAAGTCTACGAATATCAAATCCTCCTTGAACGCTTGTCCACAAGCTATCAGTTTTCCTGATGAATCAATGCCAACACTCTGTCCATCAAAGACCAGCTCATCCTGCCCTCCAACAAGATTGCAGAGCAAGACTGGAACCTTGTTTTTCGTAGCCTTGGATTTTACAAGCTTCTCTCTCTGTGCTCCCTTACCCATGTGAAAAGGTGATGAAGAAATGTTGATGACAAGTTGTGCTCCTCGTTCAACAAGAAGGTCAGTTACCTTCGTTTCATAACCATCATCCCATAGGTCCTCACAAATCTCGACACCAAGGTTTATGCTCTGTCCTCCAACTATGATTTGGTGAGGAGCTATTTCGTCTGATTTTCCAGATTCGAAGTATCTATCCTCGTCAAAAACATCGTATGTTGGCAACAATGTTTTCTTGACGGTTGCTATAACTTCATGATTTGAGATTACTGCAGCGCAGTTGTATAATCTCCATTTTCTGTCATAATCCACAAAACCCACTAAAACTGTCAATTCATGGCAAGATCGAGATATCTCCTTGATAGCCGATTTGTTTGCCCTGATGAACTCCTTCTCATAGAGTAGATCCCGGGGTGGGTACCCTGTGATTGCAAGTTCAGGAAAGACCACGAGTTGTGCTCCAGATTCCCTAGCTTGCTCAATGTAATTCTTGATCTTCTCAGAGTTGCCATTAAGGTCCCCGACTGTAGAGTTCATTTGAACTAGTGCAATTTTCAAAGATATCTCACCATCTCTTGGTTCGACTCACATGAGAAAAGAGTTTTGTGTCCTCCTCATGTGACACGAGTTGCTACGTGCTTGAAATCGGAGGCAAAATATGCCTGTATTAGTTACAAAGAATTAGTTATATCATTGAGTTGGCATGAGGGAACTAGTTGTTCAGAAGGAAGGGTTTGAGAATCAAGGAAGTGTCTTCTATTGGATGATATTCTACTTTTATCCCGGTCTGAAGTGCATGAATGCCTATCCATGAAAGATGCCATTAGTGCAGTTCGGGTGGCTTATTCCGCCTATGCGAAAGGTCGGGTTCAGATGCCCGCTGTCCAACACCTCGATGTCCATAAATACAATGGAGAGGTTGATATAAAATCTGGATTTATTGAGGATTTCAAGCTTATAGGAACAAAAATCGCCTCTGGATTCTATGATAACAGGAAGAAGGGATTGCCTCCTGGAATCGCAATCATTGTTCTCCTAGATTTGGAAACTAGCATGCCTTTGGCTATCATGGATGGGTCGCACATAACAGCCTACAGAACTGGAGCCGCTGGAGCTGTAGCTGCTAGTGTTCTTGCAAGGAGAAACTCAACGCAGGTAGGTATTCTTGGAGCTGGAACACAGGGTCGTATGCAGCTCATAGCCCTCAAAGAGCTGTTCGATATTCAAAATGCGAAGATATGGGATATTGAACCAAACATGGCAAGAAGATATGCAGATGAAATGAGCGAGATTCTTTCTGTTGAAATTAGCGTAGTTGACAAACCCGAGATGGTTGTATCTGATGTAGACATTCTTGTTACAGCGACACCCTCAAGAAAAGCACTCATCCCGGTCAATGCAATCCACGAAGGTCTCCACATCAATGCGATTGGTGCTGACGGACCTGGAAAACAAGAGTTAGATCCTCTCATTATGACACGAGCTTCTAAGATTGTTGTTGATAGCTTATCACAATGTATTCGTATTGGAGAGATTCAACACGCTATTAGTCAAGGATTGATTTGCAAAGAGGATGTTCATGCTGAGATTGGCGAGATTCTCAATAGTGATAAAGTTGGTAGGGAACACGAGAATGAAATTACAGTCTTCGATGCGACTGGAATTTCAGCGCAAGACATTGCAGCAGCGAAGATGGTTTATGATGAGGCTAGGAAGAGAAATCTTGGAAAGATGATAGACTTACTAAGATAGCTTTGAAAAAAAGAAACAAGAAGCCCTGAATAATCAATCTTCAGGACTTCTATTCTTACAATTGAGATTTTGCTTATCTCACTTGAATGCAGCTCTTGTCGTTGGCATGAATAGGTAAATCACAATGATTATGCTAATGGCCAACGATATGATGTTGTTAATGGGATCCATGATTCCTCCCAAGATACCTAGGATATTGATAATCAGAGTCCATAGCCAGGCCCAGGACTTTGTGTTCCATAGACCGTAGAATAGGATGAGTCCGATTATACCGATTATCACAAATATCAGTGAGAAAATCGCGCCAAATATGGCGAAGATGCCCAGTGGTAGCAAAGCAATCAGCACCATCAAACCTAAAGCTAGGTATGCAAGTGCAGATAGAAGCTGCAAGACCGCCAGAATGACGATCCCCATTGGCTTACTTGACATGTGCTCTTTCCTCCAAACCACAACGGGCGTTGTGGAAGCTAATTTTATTCATATCCCTCTAATAAGACTGATGGGTATATCCTCCACATATGTTTCTTGACTAATATGAGATTATGAACAAAATCTAAAGGTCATGACCATTTCGAAAAACCAACTGCTCCATCATCAATTGTAATGAATGATGCTTGATCTAGCAACCAACATTCTGGATAAAGATCAACGCTTTTTTAAGTTGTCCAGTGATGGTCATCCTTTTCGAGGATGATTATGACAAATAAGAATATAGGTATTCTAAATTGTAAGATACAATTCATTACTTTCAAGATTCTTGTTGATTCTTAAAAACCTAGACTAGGAGTCGAAGAATTTTCACTCGGTTTTCATCGTTGAATGTAATCTAACCACACGGTATGCTTTATACAATCTGAATCCAACATAGAAAATTGCAACCAAGAATCCATCGACTGCTGCTGTCAATGGATCCGTTTGTATGAATCCTGCATATGACAGAGTTGAAGCTGCCAGAATGGTGAACACAAATATTGAAACAATCCATATATTGAACCGTCGAGTAAAAATCTTAGATCGAATTGTATATACTAATGGAGCAACATCATCATCTGTCAAATATATCCCCTCCCATGTTTGCAGTATACAGATAAAAAGAACAGATATCACCGCAAGTCTTCTACTTTATTGACCAAGGCATGCTTGTAACTTTGCCATCTTCAATTGAAACGAATGATCCTTTATCTCTTAACCAGCACCCTGTATCCGCAGTTCTAGTTTTTAGATCTACAAAGGGCACATGTCCATGACCATGTATTAGAAATTCATCTGGCTGAAGATTGACTGTGAGCATTGCAGCTATTCTCCTTAGGTGGCGCAAAAGTTGTACCCTTTTATCCAGTTTCGCCAATTCCTTTTCAGATTCGAGAAACCATCGATAACTGTCTGACCAGGTCATTATGAAGCGGCTTACAATCTCTTCAGGAGTTCCATATGATGCTAGTTGATAAGTTTCTTCTATGCTCTTTGGTGCAGAGGTCCATTTTCTAAAGGAATTTGATAGCGCCCGAACTTCTTTTCTAACTGATTCAAACAAGTTGGCATCTGAAGTTCTCGGACAAAGTTGTCCTATCTCGATGAATTGCCGTAACAAGTCAAGTTCAACAAGAGTTGACTCCTCTTTGCTCATTTTGCTCTCCTCAAGTGGTCCGGCTAATTTTAGCTCGATTTTCCTTCGAGTTTCGTTTGACATCTGAGAAATTCTGGAATAAACAACAGGCGATATATCCTGTGAAAACAAGAGTACCAGCTCCCAGATGTTTGCGAGTGCTTTCTGGTTCTCATCTACATTACACATCGCTCTACAAAATGCCTTGTAGAATGGAAGCGCATACCAATAATCGATTTGATGGCCATGTATAAATCGTAACTTTTCGTTTCCATCAGTCATTTGGTGAGTTGTACAGATAGTGATATCTCCAAGATTTTCATCGGTTGTTGCGGATGGCACAAAACCAGGATATTTTCCAATCATATCAATCATGATGAAATCATGATTTCCAACAAGGTAGAATACACGAAATCCCAGGGATCTTATAGAATCAAGAATATCGAGATTGTTGGAGATGACAGCTGAATTATTTTTCCTCCATAAGTCGAGCATGTCTCCCAGCAGGAATAGATGGGTGATATCTTCTGCATTTGGTTTCAGATACCCTTCGATAAAGTTGATAAATCCAGATTTGTTCGAAGCCTTATCCCCAAGATGAAGGTCAGAGACCGCTACTATCATGATATCGCCATAGACATACTATGTTAAGTTGTTTTCAGTGTGTGTGCGAAGGGACTATCGTTGCATCGTCAGGAAGGGAGAATGCAAACAGCCGTACATATTCAATTCCAGAGATTCCTGAGATCTTATTTGCAAACTGCGTGATCGACTCCTTTGAACCTGTGAGAGTTATGACTTCCAAACAATGCGATTGCGATACATGAACATGTACTGTAGAAATAACATTTGCTTCCGAGTGATGTTGAGCTTTCACAAGCGCCTCCATCAAACGTGGTTTGTGTGTATATACAATGTTGAGTGTTGCCATTAACTTTTGACCCTCCGCTTCCCATTCGCTTTGTGAGATATATGCCCTCATTGCATCTCGAATTGCCTCAGATCGACCAACATATCCTCTTTCTTCGACTATCATATCAAACTCTTCAAGGAGGTCTTCAGGTACTGACACTCCAAATCTTTTCAAAACCATGACACGAACCACCAGAGATAGTAACACGATTTCTCAAAAAGTAACACATATAACTCGTAAAAAGGATTTCTGCTTGGAGTTTAACGAATGCACGTTCCTGATGGAATCATACCACTTTGGTTGCAGGTCCTATTGCTAGTCGTGAGTGGGACTGTGATGGTAATATCCTACAGGAAAATAAGAGCAAGATTCGATGACCGCTTCATACCATTCATAGGAGTACTTGCTGCAGTCATCTTTGCAGCGCAACTAGTTAATTTCCCAGTGCCTCCATTTTCCAGTGGACATCTGGTCGGTTCTACTCTTCTTGCGGTGATGGTAGGTCCTTGGGCCGGGATGTTGATAATAGGTCTAGTGCTTTTTGTCCAGGTGCTCTATGGCGATGGAGGAATATTGACCTATGGTCTCAATCTGTTCAATATGGGTGCATTCTCCGTCTTTCTTGGGTATGGCATTGCCCTTCTTCTCTTCAAATTCCTACGTGGGAAGACAACCTCAGATAGAGCTGTCTTTTTTTCAGCTGGTTTTGCTGCTTTCATCGTGACAACTTCTGCTGCCTTTGTTCTTGGACTAGAGCTTCTTACAGTACCCGGGTTTGGTATAGAAGCCTTAGCTGCGATAACTGGTGTTCATATCATCATCGGCCTTGGAGAAGCCATTCTTACATCTATCATACTCCTATATTTCGTGAAGGCTAATCCCCACCTTATTAGCTTCCTGAAAGACGATTCTGAGGAAGTAGAAGAACAAGAAGACAATAAACTCCAACCTGGGTATCCAATAAAAAAGGTAGCTTCAGTGTTAGCATTCTCTATTATTGTAATTACGTCTGTAATCCTCATTGGTCTAGCATCGCAGAGTCCTGATGGGTTTGAGTGGGCTTTATTCGTGTATGCCGGGATTCCAGAACCCGAAAATGGATTTCAGGGTCTCTGGTCATTTCTAGGCGAGAACCAGTTTGTCAATGCGTTCACTGGTTCCGTTGGAATCATCGCTGTACTTGGGCTCGCGTACCTAATTTTCAGGAAGAGCACTCATTATGGACATGACCATGAACATACTGATAAGTTTCTCATACCCTTTGACGAAGGCAAACAAAAAAGGAGATTGTTCTCGTCAACCGGTTTATTGCTTTCAAGCATTGCAGTTGCAGTTGTGATCTCTCTTCAAACCACCCTCTCCTCCATTCTGATACTCATTGGATTAATTATACTCTCAGGCTGGTTATCTGGAACTAGGTGGCGTGATGTTATCTCACTCGCAACGAAGTTTGAAGTGGTTATTCTATTTTGGATTATCCTTGAACCGTTCATTTATGGTTCAACTGTCATATTCACAATTAACCTTCCGTGGGGATTTCTCAATGCCAATGCCGAGGGGCTTTACCTAGGTCTGCTTCTAGGATCAAGGATGTTTGCTATACTCCTAACCCTTCTTACTGCATTGTCGCATATGACATTAAGCGAGTTCACTGGAGCATTACGTACATTGAGAGTACCAAATTCCATTGTTGGTTCCCTCTTGATTATGTTCCGATATGTACCCCTATTCATAGAAGAACGTTCTCGAATGCACAACGCTCAGAAGCTACGAGGATTCAGCAGAGGTCGTAGGTTTGAGAGAATTCGGTCTCTTGGATATCTGGTAGGAACAAGCATCAATCGATCATTCGATAGAAGTATAACTGCCTATGAATCCATGAGCCTACGGGGATTCAGCAAAGGAACAAAAATTCCAGGTGCTGGGTTGAGGAAGTCTGATGTCTTTCTCCCAATTCTTGTTGTGTTTCTGATTGTGAGCTTACCCTTTATGTTTTCAATACTACTTGAGGTGATATTTCCATGACCTGTGCTATTGAGATAAGTCACTTGTTCTTTAAATATGATGAATTCAAAATGGATGATGTTTCACTTAGCCTCCATGTCGGTGAGCAAAAAGCCATTGTGGGGTTGAACGGGTCTGGTAAGACTACGCTCTTTAAACTCATTCTTGGACTCTTAGAGCCCATTTCTGGTGATATCTTCGTCTTTGATAGGAAGGTGACACGCGATAATCTCTGGGAAGTCAGACAGAAAGTTGGTTTCCTATTTCAGAATCCAGATGATCAGCTTTTTGCGCCTACTGTCTGGGAGGATGTTGCGTTTGGTCCGCGAAATCTCGGTCTTTCTGAAGAAGAGGTTTCTGAGCGAGTAGAGTGGGCGCTAGATCGAGTTGGGATGTCGAAGTTTACAAATCGACCTGTTAATCAGCTAAGTCATGGTCAGGCAAAGCGAGTTGCTCTTGCGGGGATCATCGCGATGAGGCCAAGTATTCTTGTTTTGGACGAGCCATTCTCAGGATTGGACTTCAAGATGGTCCACACGATGATTGATATAATCCAGAAACTTCGTCAAGAGGGAATCAGTATCCTCTTCACTACACATGACAGATTCTTCATTGAGAACTGGTCTGACTCTGTTGCAGTGATTGAAGATGGACGAATAATCTATGATGGACCAACCAAGGACGCAATCAGACGAAAAGAACTTGCTGACACTGTCGGTGATTGGAATTACTTGCAGGAGCAGATCATCTCCTATCGGTCACACATGCTTGAATAGATTATTTTCTAACATCTGACTAATGATTAAGCAAGCTCGATATGGTTAAAAGGTACTTACAGAAAAGTTCGAAATGCGCGGAGGTTGCCAAGCCTGGTCAAAGGCGTAGGGTTCAGATCCCTATCTTGTAGGAGTTCGCGAGTTCAAGCGAATCGGGATTCCCCCGAGTCGGAACACATCTCGCCCTCCGCACCATTTCTTTTCTCAGATCTAACCTTCGTCGCCAGACCACGGCCCGATGAGAATACTGATCTCCCACTCTTGTAATATCACTGTTATCCTATTCTAATATCGATGATAAGGCGGGGTTCTTCAGTGTCCTCATCAAAGTATATCTTCACCCACGCGCTCAATAGGTTTTCAGGAAGATTGTAAAAGTAGCCATCGTTCCGTTCATTGTCCATAGGTTCAACCCGTATTCCATATCCGAAGTATCTATTGATTTTATTCTCAGCATCCTGTTCAGAACCATAGAAATCCAGATGTAGTATGAATTCCTGATCTTCGGGCGCAATCCAGGCAGTGAATGAGTATGAGGGATTTTCCGATGGGAGTGGAAGGAACGGAACTACTCGAGGCAGTATGAGATTAATCAGTCCAGATCCGACGAGTACGATGATAATTAACGCAACTAACTTCCTGTGTCTATCAACCCACCCTCTGTTGCTGGACACATCTTCAACGACACCACCATGGAATATCATATGGGAGCGAGCGTATTGATTTTTCGCTTGCTATCAGCAATCCTTTCAAGGAGAAATCCATGAAGACTGATGTCAAATCTAGCCATCAGCACCAATATTAGTGGCATATCTCAATTTTAGCTGTTAACTTTCTAGATATTATTCACACTCGTAGTTACCTTGAAGTATTCAAGTTTCTTAGTCACTTTCACCTGTTTTCTCTACTAGCTGTTTGTCTGAAATCTTCATATGTCCAAAGAAACGGGATTTCAATCGAAATGCTAAAGGCACCTTAATCTCAGACTGATCTTGTTCAGTGCTTTTTCTACTCGGTTCAATTGCTTTGGCGAATCGCAATACTAGTAAACCGATGACGAGAACCACAGGAAGTGGAAGAATTGGCCAGACCGAAACATATGCAAGTTCGCTTATTGTGTATAGAATTGGAGGTATTTCGGAAAGAAATCCAATCAAAATCGCAATTCTTTTAGTACCCTTACCATGAACATACCTCATGATGGTCCACGCAAAGACAAGGCTTGCAGCACAGCAAACAATAGCAACTCCGAACAGGTTCCAATTATCAATATTTTGAAGAGTATACGCGAATCCCAGCCGAGAAAGTTCTGTAGAGAAACCATAATTGAGTTGCAGAAGAAATCCTCCGAGCCTAATAGTCAGATTTGAATAATCGATTGAAATAGAACTTTCTAATATCATCGTTCCTGGAAGAAGAAATGCAGCAAGAAACATCAGGTAACTACTCATCTTCGGAGTAAGAATCGTTCTTTTCTTTTCTCCATCCTCTTGATCATCTTTTTTCTTCGGGATAGACCTATCTGCAGATACTGAATCAGAGTACCAGCTTATCGAAGGAAGAACAACAAAGATGAGAAATAGACTACTACAAAAACCAATTGACACTGGTGCAGTCCTCATGATATCAAGCCAGTACAGGTCACTCACCAAGAAGAATTGGATGAAATAATAGATCGGGATAATTGATAATACAAGACCTACTACAAAAGCAGATCTGATTGGATATGATTTTCCTTGGAGCTGATGTAACCTAATAGTGAAGATTAATGCTATCAGAGCCAGAATCAACGATATAGGGTATCGTACTATTATCCATCGGAATATTGAGTATGACGAAGGTCCTATCAATGCCAGAATGGCATAACTCTGACTGGATATTCCATAATTTATTCCTTCTCTTCCAGTGGAAATATCGAATTGAACTGGCACAAGAAAGACAAAAGCTAATTTGACAATGTTCACTACGATTAGTTTTTTGTTCAATAACTTTAAAATTTCCACGAATACCCTCGAGATAATTCAACCAGCAAATTGTATTAAATCTTTACAGATGATGCGCAGCAATCTGGGGTGAATTTTCCATTATTATCGCCCTCCGCACAATTTGTAAGTATCAGTGAAGAGGTAATATCATTCCTTCTCATCAGGAAGAATAAACATAGTCTCAATTCGCTCCACTCCATCAAGACCCTCTAATTCTCCTGTGATGAAACGAGTAAGCTCCGCAATGTCCCTAACACGGACCGTAAGGATGAAATTTGCAGGACCTGCTGTCCTCATAACTCCGGTTACCTGCATATAGTTCGATAGTCTGCTATAGATATTCTTTGATGTTCCCGGTTTCGTTGTAATCAGAACGAGGACTTGAATATCAAGCCCCATTTTCGTATAGTCAATTTCAACTGTGTACCTTTTGATTACGCCCATATCTACGAGACGTTCCATTCTGTTACGAATAGAGCTAGGACTAAGGTTCACCTGCTTCTTGATATCTCTCAGTGAAATTCGTGCGTTCTTAGATAGAATCTCAATAATCTGTTTGTCTTTTTCGTCAGTTCTATCCGTCGACCCCATTTGGACCATCTCAACGTGTCAATTCATTTGAGCCACTTCTGGTTTACCCAGTCTTGACTCGTGTAATAACACGTCTCCCCATCAAGTCCCATACTTCCACAGCAGTATTGAGTTCGATTTGTGAAAGAATTTCTGGATCTGTGGGTTTGGGTATGTCGTAGGTCTCGAATGTTTCACTGTCCATTAGACTGAAGTTTTCTCCAGTGTCCGCAATCACTGTGGCAGCTCTTTTATCGATTACTGGAACATCTACCATACGGTCTGCAGGCATGATGACATTACGTTTTCTGTTATCAAAGAAACCAACTGCAATAATGTTCGCCTTTGCAGCACCATGTTTTCCAGGCTTAGATTTATCCATAGATACAACTCTACATGGCTCGTCATCAATCAGCATGTACGCTCCGGGCTTCAAGCTTTTTGCTTCAGCTTTCTTAATACTCACTTTTATTCACCAACTGTGTCACGCAGACCATGCTACACATCTTTCGATTCGTCTATATATATTTGGGGGCGTGTTCTCATGTGATGAGTAAGCGGTAGCAAGAGTAAAATGGCGACCGCTCGAGTCAATCGTGGATGTGACCTTTCGTGATTGTAGAGAATCCTCAGATACTTACTGAAAAACGAGCCGTGGGATTGGTATGCAAACCTGGTCGTACGGAGATAGTCCGTATTGCTGAGCGTATAGCTGAGCTTCTTGTGTCTAAAAACATCGAGATTCAAGTAGACCCAGGCTCTTCTGATCTCTCTAATACAATGGTAAAACCTACGCTCATTGAGGAAATGGATGTCGATTTTGTCATTACCATTGGCGGAGATGGTACAATTCTCTACACTTTGTCAAAATTAAAGAATAGTGAAACTCCATTGTTTTGTGTCAATCGTGGGACAGTTGGGTTTCTTACTGAGAGTGGAACAACCACTGCTTTCAGTGCTCTTGAGAGAATACTTGCAAACGACTGTATCATCGAAACCAATGTGAACATCAGCTCTGGCGTTGATGAGAGGGTCTTTCCTGATGCTCTTAATGAGGTATACATCGTTTCAAAGATTCCTGGCCGACTTCTGACATTCCAAGTATTTCTTGATGGGGTTCGCGTAGACTATGGTCGTGCAGATGGCGCCATGCTCGCAACACCCTGTGGATCTACAGCTTATGCACTAGCCGCTGGAGGTTCCATTTTAGCTCCTAATGTGAATGGTCTTATTTTTGTTCCAGTCTGCCCTCCAAGGTTTGAGTTGAAATCAATCGTAATTCCCAATCATTCAATCTTCGAACTCGAATTAGTGAAAGCAGGAGCCCCAGGTCTTGCTGTTATCGATGGTCAAACTCGATGGGATGTTGAACCTCACGATAAAGTATGGTTGAAAAAGTCTGAGAAGGTCTCTCGCTTCATCCGACTCTACGATAACTATTACGACCGTCTTAATACACGACTTGTTCCAAGAACCTTGTAGGTGAATGAAATGTCACATATCTATGTGATAGACTCAGGTGTGTTATTTTCTGATTGGACCAGGCAAGCACCAAACGGAGTATTTACAACGACCTCCGGTGTCGTGGATGAGATACGTAATAGACCAACGAAGTTTCGTGTTGATATACTTGAGCTCCTTGACAAGCTCCAAAAAGAAACACCTCCGATTGCTTCGATCAGAGCTGTCGTGAAAGCCGCAGCTGAAACTGGCGATAAACCAGTTCTTTCGGAAACTGATATTGAATTGATTGCTCTAGCACATGCAAAGAAAATGACGGGGATAAGTGCAACATTGGTTTCTACGGACATGGCTATTCTCAATACTGCCCGACATCTGAGGATAGATATTCTCGACCCCAGTCACAAGTTTAAGGATGACATTCGTTGGATTCTAATTTGCCCTGCTTGTAACCACAAGTCTCAAGTGTCTACAGAAGGGCTCGAGTGTCCTATTTGTGGCACTCAAATGCTTCGAAAGGTTTCCCGAAAGGCCCGAAAGTAGTGAAAGTAGGTAATACCTAAGTCTTACATCATATAAAATGGGTACTTGCCCTGTGAAAAGAGTGGAGAGATGTCAACTATGACTGATAGACCTTCACTAACTATTCAACGAGACCTCGATGACATCAAGCTCCAAGTCAAGAAGGAATTGGATACAATCCGAGACCTCATGGATACACATGGATACAGAACTCCTTCAGCAACTTGGAATGCACCCTTTCAGCTTCATCGTTTACGAAGAGCCATGAGGATTCATTACCTTGCACTTAAGATACGTGACTCGACACCAGTTAGCCACAGTTTGCGTGAGTTATCGTGGGATTTAATGCCTGATGTTGAGATTCCTTAGTCACTCTCCGATTATCACAATCTCCAGACTTCTGTCGCGAGGTCTATTATCATAATCGATGAAAACTACTTGTTGCCAAGTGCCGATTGCTAGTTGTCTATTCACAAATGGAATTGTAAGACTAGGCCCTACAATCGATGCTCTCACATGAGAATGACCATTACCGTCTCTCCATCTAAGATCATGTTTGTATTCTGCCCCTTTCGGAGCAATTCTCTCCATTGCTTCAGGAAAGTCCTTGAGTAGACCATCTTCATATTCTATGGTTGTGACCGAACCTGTAGAACCTGTGCAGAAAATCGTGCACACTCCAGTAGTGAGGGCACTTTTTTGAAGGACTGCTTCTACTCTTGAGGTAATGTCCACCATGTCACAGTCACCTTTAGTATAAAATCTTAGGCTCTCATGATATGTACTCAAAATATCCACCTACACTTCTAAGAATCTAGATTGACTCTCTTCTATCTTCCTGATTTGAGAAATTCTATTTCGCGGCACGCACGACTTTAGATTGAGCTATCATCTTCCGGATTCTATCTGCCTTTTCTAATAGATCTTCTTCATTTTCCTGCAGAATGAGAAGAGCGCCAATATGATTCCCTTCATTTAATGCACGAATCAGAGACATCAATGCATTAATGATATCATCTAGCAATATTTTAGCAATCTCATCCATTGAGGATATTGTTTGTTTAATTGGTCGTCGTTTTTCAGGATAATGCATGAATCGTGTTTCAAACACCAGAAATAGGTCTTCGAATGATTCTTTTAGTGCATTAGCTGCTTTGAATCCCTCTGCGGATTTTTCAAGTAGATTGATTGCTTTCTCAAGCATTTCTTTGGAATTAGTTTGGAGCGCTTCTGTTCCTGCAGTCCGAATCCAGATTGTAGATAATTCTGGCACTCCAAGCTGGTTGTAGAATTCAGCAGCTTGTTCTGCTTTCTCACTAGCCATCCCATGATAAGTTTCATTTCTCTCACTGTCGCTGAGTCGTATTGCGCAATCTGCAGCTTTGCTGTAGAGCTTTGATGCAGCCTCAGAATCCTCAGGAGACGATTTTTCCTCTGCAAGTTCTACGTATAGGTTAATTGCTTGCTCGATGTACATGTTGCTCTCGTCAGTCTGTCCTGACTCTAGAAATACTTCTGCAGCCTCCTCTAGTGCGACAGCTTGAAGCTCCTTGTCACCTGCCTTACTCTGATCCTGAGCTTGTCCGAGATAAAATTCGGTCACATTTGTATAGATTTCCTTAGCTTGGTCTTCATATCCCCACATTTTCAAACACATTGCTTGATATCTAAGGTACTTTTTCTCTGACTCAGTGTCTCTCTCGTTTGATGCCTTCTTCGCTAATTCATCAAACATCTCACTCGCTCGTTTGAATGCCCATTTGGCTTTCATAACACGCCCTATCTCGTTGAACATATTGCCTCCCTTAACTAGGAGCGGTGCTACAGCCTCTGGCTTTCCTTCCATCTTTAGATAGGCTTCCGCAGCTTTTGCTAGTGCTTGATTTCTTGCAGAGGTAAGCCGCTGAAGTTTATAGGCTTCTTGCGCAGCATCATAGATGTTTCCAGCTTTTTCAAAGAGCTGGGCTGCTTCGTAGAAGTCTCCTGCCTCCATCATGGTGCGTGTAGCTTCGGGAGATTCACCGATTGTTTGCATGATTTGCGCTGCTTCTGCGAGTGCATTCCCAGCTGATACATAATCACCCTTGCTCTTAGAGATATTTGCCCATCTTTGAGCTACTCTAACTGCTCTATCGTTAATTCTTGCTCCGAGCTCATCATCACCCGCGGTATAATAGAGCCTGCCTACCTTCCGCAAGAGGCTTACCGTTTCAGAGAAGTTCTCCTTCTCCTCCATTATATCTGCAATATTCTCTAAGGCATCAGCTGCGCGTATATTGAGGTTGTTTTTCTCTTCATCAGTCATTGCGAAATCTTTTGCCCTAAAATAGAAATCCGCAGCTTTCTTGTGCTCAGTTGCCACCTCTGCAATCTTGGCTGCAGTCATGTTTAGTCGTACTATCTCTTTATAGACCTCTGGGCTTTGGGGCATTCTAATCATCATAATAGTGGCTTTATCGAACATTTTGAAGCATTCATCTGCATGATACAAATCTCTGTATATCAGAGCAGCCTCCTCGTAGAGCTTTGCAGCTTGGTCGTACTCTGTTTTTCCTTCTAATTTCTCAGCAACTTTCAGAAGTTTTTTCACTCCCTCTTCCTTATTGCCCTCTTCGAGTATCTTTCTTGCTTCTTTGAGGAGTTCATCTTCAGAGGTCAAGGTTGCTGTTTCTCCTTTATCTAACACCAATCATTTCTTTGAATATGCTGAATCCCTGTTTCCTCATAACAGTTGTCCTAATGAGCGTCCTAGAACGTATCATCCAGTCGTAAAACTATCGATCTTGAGATTAACACTCATCAATAGTTCCGTAATGTGGACATGCTTAAGTAGACCAAGTAACTTTTCTTACGAGAGTCAATCGATGAAACAGATAACCCTCGACCAAGTGGATCCATCTCATTATGATGTCATTATCACTGGCGGAGGAGCTGGCGGTCTTCTCACAGCACTTGCATTGACTGCTAATGGCAAGAAAGTCCTAGTTATCGAGAAAGAAAATCGTCTGGGCGGTGTTTGGCATGGCTATTGGGTCGATGGATTTCGGGTTGATCAAGGTCTTCATGTGATAACGCGAGTCACACGAGGGGCCTTCGTGAGGTTCCTAAAGAACTACCTCTCTCCTCCTCCTGAGTTTGTTATCCATGATGGATGGGAGTTCCGTGTCTATGATAAGACTGGACCAATTCCTTCTAGCATTGGAGAAACTCTACGTTGGCCGCTTACTGGTTGGAGAGGTCGATTAGGACTTGTCAGAATTGGTGCAAAGATTAAGACAATGAAACTCGATGAGATGAAGAAGTACAAGGACATCTCTTTTCTAGAGTTCATGGAGTCTAGAGGGGCGACAAACCAGGTCATGCTCGATGTCATGCAGAGTGCCATCTATATGGCTGCAGGTGTACCTATTTCAGAAGCATCGGCATATGAAGCATTAAGGACTTTGAAGGATACCGATAGGGAATCATCAAAATTAGCCTCTGCGAAGAGATTGATTTTTGGTTCGAGTGAGTATGATGAGGGATATGTCATTGGCGGGATGGAGGGTCTTATCAAACGAGTTATTGAGACGATTGATGGCGACTATGTGCTTAATGCTCCTGTAGAGCAGATTCATGAGCAAGATGGTGGCATTATTGGTCTAACAGTAGCTGGAACACATATTGAACACTCCACCATTGTAAGCAATATTCCTCTCTGGTCTATGGATAAGATTGTTCAATCAACATTAGGCACTACACAAGAGTTCTTTGAAAGATGGAGTACTATTGAACCCACAAGGGGAGTTACACTCTGGTTAGGTCTCAATAAGACGGTAATTGGAGATCGGAAAAATAGGGTTCTTGTTCACCCCAATCCAAATCGGTGGATTGTTTCCATCTCAAGCTTCGACCCAAGCTGTGCTCCTAAAGGCAAAGAATTAGTTGCTATCGCCATGATTGCTGAACCTGGGAAATCAGTAGATGAACATATTTCAATGATGAAAGGAAATGGTCTGGCGAAATATTATCCTAGAATCTTGGACCATATTGAGATGGAGCATGCTCAGGTGTCATATGCTACAAGAGCAAAACTAATCCCAGGTCAGACGGATCTTGACAGACCTGGACCCCGAACTCCTATCAAAGGATTATACATTGTGGGGACTGACACATCAGGTTCCGGAGTTGGCCTTCAACAGGCTGCTCAATCCGCAGATGGTGCAGTTCATGCTCTGATGGAAGATGCTGTAATCTAGACCTTTGTTGCGAGTAATGTAAATTGTAATGGCATCTCTCCCATATCTCTGGGAAGTGTCCAGTTACCATCCTCTCTCCGAATCAAGAACGGAAATACCTTACTTGAGATGTAAGTATATTCGTTGAAGAAATCGATTCTCAAGCCAGCTTTGATGAGACTATTGATTATCTCAGATACGCTGTGATTCCATTCATACCAATCCATAGGTTCAATCTTTCGAGTGGACTCAGTATAGGTTTCTGCACCTCTGAAATGGAACGGATGTTTTGGAGTGAAATATGGGTATCGTATCTTGAATTCGCAAGTCTTTATTTCATCATCAAAGATTTTTGAAAACGGATGTCCCTCTCGGATGTAGAACTTCCCTCCTCTTTTTAGAAATCTCGATATGATTTTCGCCCATTCTACAATATCTGGTAGCCATACAAGAACACCTTCGGATGTGAAGACAATATCGAATCTCTTGTCCAACATGTTAGGAAGATCGTAGATGTTTGCATGAATGAACTCTGCTTTTATTCCAGTTCTATTGCTCAATCTCCGGGCAAAATCAATTGCTTTCTCGGAAAAGTCAACACCTGTCACGTCTGCACCCAATCTCGCCCACGACATTGTATCTAGTCCAAAATGGCACTGAAGATGTAAGAGACTTTTTCCTTTGACAGAGCCAAGTTCACTAACCTCGATTGGATCAAGCGTTTGTTTTCCTTTGATGAATCCTTCCACATCATATTCTTTTGAGTCCTCATGCATGAGGGTCCATTCGTCCCATAGGTCTCGATTTGCCTTGATATGTCTGTCCATTCCTCTTTTCCCGACCTGAGCTTTGTTGTCGTTTTTGAAAATATATATCGTACGGAGTCAGTATGATCCGTGACTACCGATATCCCTGCAAAAATCGTATCATAAATTCAGGAAGTACTACTAACGTAAAGGTTATGTTTCACCGATACCGCGCAGGGCTTGACCAACAGGTCAACTTAGGAGTCATTTTGGATGAAAATGATTGAAGTTCGTTGGCATGGCAGAGGCGGACAAGGAGGCGTTACTTCCGCTGAGTTGCTCGCAAAGGCAGCATATATTGATGGATACAAGGGAGTACAAGCATTCCCCTATTTTGGGGCTGAGCGTCGTGGTGCTCCTGTAAAGGCGTTCACACGGATCGCCAATGAGGAGATAAATGTTCGAAGTCAGGTTTACACTCCAGATGTTGTTGCAGTTCTTGACTCTACAATTCTCGATTTGATTGATGTGACTGAGGGTCTAAAGGACGATGGTAAGGTAATCATCAATACACCTAAACGCGCTGCTGAAATTATAGTGAATAAAGGCCATATCTATACCTATGATGGTACAGGTATTGCGTTGAAGAATGGGCTTCTTGTAGGAGGATTACCTGTTATCAATACGACCATGCTTGGCGCTTTTGCGAAGGCTACAGGCTTGGTTAAGCTGGAAACAATTCAACAAGTAATACGCGAGAAGTGGAAAGGAAAAGTTGGCGATCGTAACGCTGAGGGCGCAAGGGAAGCGTACGACACTTGTATTGACTGATTTGACAAATAGTGCGGAGAACATGACCTTCTTTTAATACACATTGAGCCTCTTTCTTCGACACTAGGCATACATTCGTTCGTAGCCACTTCGTCCAGTAATCTGTTGTTGACGCTGCATCCCATCCACTTGTTGAGCCATCTCTTCCATTTTTCGTCGGATTACTTCACTCCCTTCCTTAAGCTCGGTAAGATCGATTTTTAGATTGTAGAGTCTATTAAGGGCTTCAAGGAGTTGTAGCGCGCCTCCAGGGTCTGGAATTACTGCTATTGCCGGTGTAAGTAGTGCAAAGCCAATCATGGATCTGCAGAGTGTTTCAGAGAGAATCGAACCCGCAATCCCTGTTATAATACCCTTATCTAAAATTTCCATGTGTTCATCTTTTGAAAGTTCGGAGATTTTTTCCTCCTCCGCTGCAAAGAGTACCTTTCGGTCTGATGGCATTCCCTGTACTGGTATTCCATCAAGAATCACTATTTCTCTAACACCCATACTCGCACCCCAATCGAGCAAGGCTGAACTGACAGCATATAATCCTTCATCAGCGACTGGAAGTTCAGCAGTGACAAGAATGAGATTGAGTTCTTCATGGCCATAGATTCTGAACGGATGTCTGAGTCGTCCCTCCAAGAATACAGCAGCAGATGGCATATACCGAGATCTGAGATGCGCTATCTCGTCCATTTTGAACTGATCGATGATGGCATGTGCTGCTATTGGACCGACTACTCCTGCAGAAGGAAAGCAGCAAACCATTAATGGTGTTTTGAGTGTCATCTCATGAGTTTGAACGACGTGCGCCTCTGGTGCTCCTAATACCTTTGCATCACAGTTATTCTCCAACATCAAGAACCTCAAAGGAACTGTGTTGAAAGATTGTTATTAAGCTTGGGTCATAGCGGTTCAACATGGACAAAGACATGAGTGACCTTGGAAATCGATTCCATTATGGTTTTCTCAATTGCATCTGAAATTTCGTGGCTCTCAGTTAGAGATATTGCTCCGTCGGTACTACATTGGATTAAAAGGGACACTCCTGTTTCTTCTTCCCTCACAGTCACATTGGAGCAGCTGATATTCGGGATAGTCTTCTCTACAAGTTTGCAAATCTGATTTACAAAGGCTTCTGATTCGTTTGTGATATCGACAGCTTCACTTTCTATTGCAGTTGTTTCGAGATGCAATAGGACTGTGTTAATTCTTGGATCGAATTTTTTAATCTCATTCTCGAATTGATCGGATATTCTATGAGCTTGTTTTAGAGTCAAATCTACTGACATCTCAATATCTGCAGCAACTTCAATCTGCTTTTTAAAAGTGAAAATCCGAACATTATGAACACTGCGAATCTTGGGCTCTCTTCTGGCTAGAACCTGGAGTTGTTCGTATAGACTCATTTTGATATATTCATCAGGCTCCATCTTGGCAGGCTCAACATGTACAACAACATCCACTCTTGGTGCTAGGCCTGCCAACGCTGACTCGATAGATTCAGTGATGCTATGTGCTTCACCCGTGGTTACGGTTTCATCTACATTCACAATAACATCTACAAACAAATCTGGTCCTGATGTTCGAACGCGAACTCTTGAGCAACTTAAAATCCCTGGAATGCTCGAGCAAGTCTGGATTACTTTTTCCTTCACCCCTTCAGGAGCGCGGTCTACCAAGAAGTTGAAGGATCTTTTCGCTAGATTATAGGAAACAAATAGGATTACAATCGAAACTCCTAAAGCCCCGAGAGGGTCTCCGATAGGAAAACCTAGTGATACGAGGGTCAGACCTAGGAGAACAACTACTGAGCTGAGCATATCCGTGCTGAAATGAAGTGCATCTGCTTCGAGTGCTTGACTGTTATATTTATGCGCTGTACGATAGAGCATGCGACTTCTCTCGTAATCTATGAAGATGCTCGTGAGCATAACAGCTATTCCCCAGATTGTAGGCTCTATGAACTCCTCTCCCAAAATCCTTCGTAGTGCTTCGTATATGATCCAAGCAGATGTTATCCAAAGGAGAATTGTTTCAACAAGTGCTGAGAAATTCTCTATTTTGCCGTGTCCGTATTGGTGCTCTATATCTGGTTCCTTTGATGCTGATCTCACAGCTGCAAATGTGATTGCCGCTGCTAATAGATCCAGACCACTATGGAGAGCTTCCGAGATGATACCAATAGAATTAGTTAGGACTCCGATCACTGTTTTCAATAGTGTAAGTATAAGTGCAGCAAGGACAGAAAGAGCTGCGGCTCTCTTGACGGTCTTTCTACCTCGCTTATCAGTTTCCATAGTACTCCTGACCGAGGCCAGTTATAGCCCGATATAATCCTTGCTAAGTGTGCTTGAATAACAAGCAATGATTTGGGTAAGGTTAAATGAATTCGGTAAGATGTGACCAATGAGAATCCTTGTTGCATTTGGTTCATTCGAGAGGAGCCATCCAATGAAATTTCATACAGAAGACATCATGTACCCTCCAATCCTAAAACTAACCGAGGCTGCAAAGAGATATGTGGCATCACCTGACTTTCTAGACTTGGGTCAAGGGCTTCCTGGGCATATTCCTCCGGACAAGGCTCTGGCATCCCTACGCGAGCGCTTGTCACATCCTTCAACACATTTGTACACTACTGATCAGGGCCTACTCGAGTTGAGAGAGGAACTATCACTATATCTTCGACAGACTGCAGGTATTGATATCAATCCTCAGACTGAGCTTGTAATAACTGCAGGTGCCAATAATGCATTTGCAGGAGCCGCTCAGACATTAATAGGACCGAATGAAAATGTCATAATGCCAACACCATATTATTTCAATTCAGTCATGGCTGTCAAGCTTACAGGTGGAAACGTGAAAGAGATACGCACTAATGCCAATTTCCAAGTTGTTTCAGAGGATATTGAAAAAGCAATTGATGCAAACACACGTGGTATCTTCTTAGTATCTCCAAATAACCCAACTGGGGCAGTTTATGAGCGAAAAACAATTGACAGCATCGTAGATATTTGTCTCAATCATGATCTTGTCCTTTTTTCAGATGAAACATATTCACGAATGGTCTTTGATGGAAGTAGTCATTATAGTCCTCGATTGCGGAGAGATGCTACTGAGAATGTAATTACCATAGGAAGCTTCTCCAAGGATTTCGGAATGAGTGGGTGGCGTGTAGGATATGTCATTGGACCTAGTCAGTTTATCGAACAGTATCTCAAAGTACAGGATACTGTGACAATCTGTGCTCCGACAGCTGGACAACTACTCGCTCTTGAAGTACTGAAGAATGGACTTGATGCAGTAGAACAAGAGATTGAACGTCTGAACCTCCTCCGAGAACTAGCATATGTGCGGATTCGTGAGATTGATCAACTTGAAGTTATTCGAACATCTGGAACTTTCTATATGTTTCCGAAGGTGCGGGATTGCACTGATTCTAGTGCTCTAGTTCTCGACATTCTTCAATCAACTGGAACATTGGTTTTACCTGGTATCATATTCGGAGAAGCAGGTGAAGGACACATCAGAATATCAATTGGTCCTCTCACTCCTGAGGCAGTGGATGAAGCTTTCGACCGATTATATAGTTACTTTACAACCTAGAGGTCTTGGTACATTTCCCATTCCCAATCAGAAACAACATGACTCACATATTTGCGCCATTCTGCACGTTTGAGTTTGATGTGCGCATGGGCAATTCCGGATCCCAATGCTTTCATAATTACTGGGTCTGCCTCTAAGCTATCAAGGGCTTCTTCAAGGGTCGTAGGTAGTGTTCTAATTGCGTATTCGGATCTATCATCATCTGTCATCATAAAGATGTCTTCACTACGAGGCTCTGGTGGTACGAGTTTTTTATTGATTCCATCCATACCCGCTGCTATGATTGCACTAAAGAACAAGTACGGATTTGCCATAGAATCCCCTGATCTGAGCTCAATGGCCGCTTTCTCACTCTTACCAAATGTAGGTATTCTCACGAGTACAGTCCGGTTCTTTTCTCCCCATGTGATATAAACAGGTGCTTCATGATGAGGTACTAATCTCTTGTAGGAATTGACAGTGGGATTGGCAATTGCTGTTATTGCAGGTGCATGTTCTAATAACCCTGCGATAAACCTCCGAGCAGTTTCAGATAGTCCATCCGTCTTGTCATCACCAAAGAGGTTCTTGTTACCATCCCATAGTTGCATATGGCAATGAAGACCGCTTCCTGCTTCATTTACAAATGGTTTTGGCATAAAGGTAACATCGACACCGTGACTCTGTGCGATTGCTCTTGTAAGGTTCTTAAAAATTAAAATGTTGTCCGCCATTTTCCTTGCATCATCAAAATCAAGCTCTATCTCTTGCTGAGCTTCACCAGCCTCATGGTGAATAACACGTGGTCGCATTCCAACTTCTCTAATTGCTGAAGCCAACTCGAGGAGAATGTCCATTCCTGGGCTCTGCGGATACGTATCTGCATACCCCGCATTATCGAAGTGTTCACCTTCAGGAGTGATGAAGTGAAATTCTGGCTCAACCTTTACCATCAAACGTAGATTGCCAGGAAGAAGATCTTCACACACTTGATGAAGCCTTCCACGACTGTCAAGTGTGTGGTAATCTGTACTTGTTCCGTGTGCCTCTTTCTCTCTAATAAAGCACATCGCCGCGGCGGTCCGCTGAGATGTCAGTGGAATCTCTATTAAAGTGGAAGCATCAGGGTCAAGACGTAAATCAGATGCTTCAACTGTTGCCAGTCCAACTACAGAGCTTCCATCACAGCTTGTTCCCTTCTTCCATGTTGGGTCAGATTGAAGGTCTTCAAGGTCATCCACAGGTTTGCAAGGAACTACCATAGCTTTCATTCTTCCTAACAGATCTGTGAATCTAAGTTCAATATACTCAATCTTCTCAGACATAATATTCACTCCGTGGTTGCTGCGTTCCGTGCTTTATCGAACCTCATTAAAAGGTCTTGTTTTAGCCCCAAAGTTCCTGGTACCAGTCTTTTGCAGCATCTCCGAGTTCAAGTCTTATAGAACCACTGGCCACACTGACGTCTTCACCCTCTTTTACTTCAAAATTCATAGCTGCAATTCGAATTGCTTTCTTTTCAAGGTGAACATTGCCAATGTTACGAGCATGCATTCGTGCTACTCTCTTTCCTCCATCCATAATGAGCATCTGTTCTTCATATGTTACAGAGCATTTCATTTTGAACTTGCTATCCTTTAGGGGCCCCATATGGACTTCTAGATTCTCAAAATCAGCTTTTGCATCATTGGCATTCATAGCACTCACAACTCTTTGTGTATCTTGCACTCTTATGAACCTCATCTTTACGACAATACAGAATCCATAAAGCACAAACATGAATGTGTAACTATAGATATCGAATAAAATGAGAAAGGGGCTTCATATCGGTACCAGTGGATGGTCATATGGAAAGGATTGGAAAGGTGTTTTCTATACCTCCGGTAGATCCATGCTCCATCAATACTTGCTCTACTTCGACACGGCAGAGATTAATTCGACATTCTACGCTCTACCCAAACCCACTTTCATTAAACACTTGGCTAGTCTTGATCCCAATAAGTTCTTCACAGCCAAATTACCCAAGAAAGTAACACATGACCATCGACTCGACCTCACCGGAGAGGGTGGTGCAGTTCTTGATGAGTATTATCAACTTCTACGACCGATTGAAAACCGTATTGATGTTCTGCTCATTCAGTTACCACCCTGGGAGATATCGACCATGGCTAATCTTGAGACCTTTTTTGCTGCACTCAACCCTGCGTATCGGTACGCAATCGAGTTCAGACACCATAGCTGGTTGATAGAGTCTGTCTGGAGTCTATTAGAGCAATATAATATCGCTCATGTCATCGTTGATGAACCAAAGCTCCCTATTGACCTCCGAATAACAACTGATTTTTCATATGTACGGTGGCACGGTCAAAATGAAGGGTTATGGTACAACTACAGATATTCACTTGAAGAACTCAAGGAATGGCTTCCTCGCCTGGAGGATTTGACGAATAATGTAAACCTTGTCTTGGGGTATTTCAATAATCATTTCGCAGGAAACGCTCCTTTGAACGCACTTCAGATGCTATCTCTCTTAGGTACAATCAATCAACACCAAGAACGAAAATTATTGAAGATGCTAGATGGTGAAGCAATAAGACAAATGTCACTTGATGATTTTATCTAAATCTCTCCTCTTTATTTTGCCATCTCGAAAGCTTGATAAGTGGTCCGAAGGCTCGAAGCCGTGTCAGGTGGATGAATCAATGAGCTTTGATATTATTGCCGAACCAGTTGTGAGGTCACCAAAAGATGCCAAACCCAGACGTGGCCGTGGTTTTAGTATAGAGGAAACAATTCAATCTGGACTCACAGTTGTTGATGCTCGTAAGATGGGTCTAATTGTTGATATCCGAAGGAAAACTGCATATCCTGAGAATGTCGAAGCATTAAAACAGTATCAGAAAGATCTTGAGGAATTTGTTGCGGCTCTAGCTACTGAAGAGAGTACTGCTACGGCATCAGTTGCCAAGGCTGTTGATGAGCTCTCTGCACTAAAAGCTGTGAAGGATGAAGAAGCCAAACTTCTAGCAAAGGCTGGTCTCAAGACTGTTTCCGATCTTGCTTACTGTGACATTGCGAAAGTTGCAAACAAGACTGGAATCCCAGAAGACCGTATCACAGAAATGGTAAAAGCAGCACTCAAGAAAGTCTAGTCCATTATGAAAGTACAATGGGGTAATCGAGTTGGATTATGCTCGGCTTATCTCACTACTTGAGAATCCTCCCATAGTTCCATATCCAGTCATTCTCCCAGACTTCTTTGTAGATCATTTTGTTATCCTACCAAGTTATACTGGATTTCTTAAGAGTTTAGACATCCTTGCCAAACAGGGTGGGGGGAACTTAACAGGCACTGAGCAATTCATTCGTCGAGGGGGCAACTGTGTGAATACAACTTCTGCTCTTCACGCATTGGGAGTGGATGCTCAGATGATTATTACCACAGATGAGTACGGTGCCTTACTTCTCAAAGTACTAGCATCCCCCAATATAGACATGAATCATGTTCATAGAGATGGTCGATTATCGACAACGGTTTCGATTGAAACTGAATTTGAAGGACGTAGGATCAATATGATGATTAGTGACAGTGGCTCTGCTGCTGCATTCGGATTTGACGATCTTACATTGGCCGATTTGGAGCTTATCCGGAAAAGTGGATTGGTTGCTTTAGTAAATCTAAATCACAATCATAAAGGTGCACAGCTTGCGCATGACCTGTTTGAGATGGCTAAAGAAACCCAAACTACAATCACATTCATGGATATTGGTGATCCCTCAAGTAATTCCGAATTACTCACACCATTGGTAAAAGATGTCTTACACGAAGGTCTTGTGGATATTCTAGGGGCGAATGAAAATGAAATTTGTTGGCTTGCGTGGGAGCTCAAGGGGAAGAATGAACGTTGGCGTCATCACGTATCCAATCCCAAAGAATGGATACACGTAGCAAAGATGGTTTCCCATGAATTAGGAATCACGATTGATCTGCACACGCAACATTTCTCAGCTATTGTAGATGATGATAATGTTATCTCAACACCCTCATTTCAGAGAGAGAGTAAAGTAGTCTGTGGGGCTGGAGATGCATGGAATGCAGGAGACATTTACGGGCACCTGCTTAACCTTCCACCATTGGATCGAATCATCCTTGCCAATGCTGTTGCTATTCTCTATGTTTCATCACCAACTGCAACACATCCGTCGCGCCAAGATATCCTTACATTTCTACGTTCAAATCCTGCGCTGTCCATAGATGGTAAAAAGCTACTTATGCACCAATAGGTAACGAATTAGCAGTACTGCCTTTGCGAGGTTTGGTGAATCAATTGGAATTAGAGCGCGTACTCACGAAGCTGAAATTCGATGAGTCGGTTACCGGTTATGCACTGATCACCAATGATGGCCAACCATTCCTCTCTTTCTCACTTCCAGACGAAGTTGTCCCACAGATTAAAGGCACCCTGCGGATTCATGCTGCTGACCTTAAACTTGTCAACATTATGACCAGTCAAGGAAGCGTTATCTTAGCACGAGTTGATCCCCAATGGGTTCTTGCAGTTCTTTTCAGCCCAGAGCTCACACTAGGCACAGCACTCTCTAGAGCAAAATCAGTCGTTGAGCTCTTAGAACAAGTAGCCCTACCACCGCCTCCTATCCCAGTTGAGTTAGAAGACAATCTCATCTCTGAAACCGTTGAGCCAGATTTACTTGAGGTTTCAATAGAAACTCTTGAAGGAGATGTTGTCACTTCCGTGGCTGATATCAAATCTAAACCAATGGAAGTCATGGAATTAACCCATGGATGTGTTCTTCTTAGAGGTGAGAGATACAGAGATGCTATGACTCTTGAATCAAGTCTGAATCTTGCTCTCAAGAAAGCCTATGCAAATCTGGGCGTTGATATACTATTAGTCATAGATGAAAAGATGACGATCTATAAGATAGCTACAAGTTTAACTAAACCTGTCGAAAGAGTCATGGACGTCGTAAAATGGTGTATTGCAGAAAAGATAGTCGACGTAGACTGTCCCGATGCGCAAGAAACAAGTCTGAAAGAAATCGTAGAGTTACCGCTCTTTGAAGGCAAGCTTGATAAAGTAAAGAAAGAACATCGCCAACTCCTCGCGCTCTGTGATGGAACACGAACCCTACAGGAAATATCAGCAGAGCTAGGCATACAATACTTTAATGCATTACAGAGTATTCTCCCCTATCGCGGAAAAACTCTTAGAATGGTACGTGTTGACAAGAAATCAGGAGAATAAAACGAAATGAGTGTAAAGGGAAAAATCGCGTGGAATCTAATGACGACTAAAGTTTCGAAAGTTCTCTTCCAAGCCAGCTATCGAGAACTCATGAATCTAGTCATGAGTACAAGTGGCAGTGTCGAAGAGATCAATCGAAAGATGAAAGACATCGGCTTTCGAGTCGGTGAAACTCTTCTCATGGACTATGCAGATAGGATACGAGAGCATGCTGTAGACTTTGCAACATTCTCAAAGACACTACAACTAGCATACAAGGTGAACTCTGGGCAATTTTTCACCAAAATCGACATTAGCAAAGACAAGAAGACAATCAAATTCACTGATGATGCCTGCCCAATTTGTGAAGGTGTTGTAATCTCGGACATGCCTGGTCTTCAGTACTGTGTGATTGTGAGTGGAGTCTTTGATGCAGTCATGAAATTGCGTGGTTTTTCAGCTGAGAGCTATCAGGAGTCATGCAAAGCTCTAGGTGACGATACGTGCACTTGGACTCTCAATCTCAGGGAATAGTACCCTTGTAGCCATCTGGAATAGGTATAAAACAATAAGCGAGAAAATATCGTATATGCACCTTACATGGAGGCCTAATGATTGGGTCAAGGTCTAGGTACGATATTTGGGCTCATAACTGCATTCGCTATCACGTTCGTCGTCATGACATTTGGTAACTACATGCCAGCTGATTTAATTTCACCCACCGTTGTGCAAGAATTTCTAAATTATAGTGATCTTGAATTCAGATTGGCTGTGGTTGGAACGATACTCTATCCTTCTGCCCTAGCAGGTCCCGGTCTTGGCGGTGTATTGGGTTATGGTGCTATTGGTGCCTCTGTCCTCATGTTCCTAGCATGGGGCACTGGTGGTCTAATTGCAGGTCTTATGTCAAAAGACTTCTTACCTGCAATTCTAGCTGCAGTCTTTGCGGCAATCATAGGTGCGTTTCTGACATGGTTGTTAGTTCTTGTGATATCCCCGGGTTTTGATATCGCAGCTATTTTCGCACCTGGCTCATTGATCCTGATGGAAGTTGCACTCGAAGGAGCAATCTATCCTGCGATTGCGTGTGTAATTGGTGGTATTCTTGGTGGGGGTATAACCAGGGACCGTTAATTCTCCAACATTCTCAAGATACGGCCGCACTCTGAGCAAATAATTGGATTTGATTTGAAAATAGCTCCACACTCACATATTGTTTCAATCTTCTCTGGAATCGGTTGCTCTCCGGTCTGGCGTGCTCTCTCAATGGTAATTGTGATTGGGATTGCACTTGGAAGGGCAAAGAGAGATACGACTATGGATGTAGCAAATTGGAATATCAGATCGTAGTTCCTCGTCGGATTCAGATTAACATCCCAAAAAGATGGATTCTCTAATACCTGAAAAATTAATGCGAAAATTGTTAGAAACACTGCCACCCATAGTGTCGACCTAAGAAGATTCCATCCCTTCCGAGAAAAAGGAGCAATAACGATACCAATGATCAACCACGATAGTAACAATGGTCCTGCTAAAGTCATATTGACTAGTTCCTGAAGAGTTGACTGAAACACCCAAGATCCAGCTAGCAAAAACCATATTGCGTTGAACGGGTCTGGGTATGAGGGCTGAGATGGTAATATTCCAGCTAAAATGACCAATGAAAAGGAACCAACGATAATCCCTATGAAACCACCAGCAAAATTTCTCATTGAATCTCCTCTGGACAACTGACCTCATTGATGTTGGTCGGTCCCTCTTAACAGTTTTCGAATGAACTCAATAAAGAAATCAAATTCCAGCACCACAATCCTTTTCAGATGACTCTCAAAAATAGAGATTATACGAGCAGGTCCTGGTCACGCTAGTGCTCGTGAGGTGTTATCTTATGTCCAAAGATTTGGAGCGTGCTTTGTCTAAACTACGATTTGATGATCAGGTTTTGGGTTATTCTCTGATGACAAAGATAGGTAGACCCTTTGTCAGTTTCGCATTTCCTGACGAGCTGTTTCCAAGAATAAAAGACAGCATTAAACTCTACAAGGCTGACTTGCGTTTGATGACCATCGATACTGAGAAAGGACTCGTAGTTCTTTCTCCTGTTGATGAAAATTGGATTCTAACGGTTCTATATGTACCTGAACTTCAACTGGGACTTGCTATTGCCAAGACAAAGAATGTTCTACGTCTTCTCGAGGGCATTGAACTTCCACCGCCTCCTGAAGATTTTGAAGACTCCTCTGAGATGAATATTCAAGTTCTGGAAAGCATTGCCATCAAAGCAGCATCTGTTGTACCATCCCCAGTGGTTGTCCCGCCTCCAGAGGAGTCCAAGCCAGCTCCAGAAGTTCCCAGTAAGCCTGCGAAAAAACTGTCATCCAAGGATTTCAACATCACGCCAATAACAGTTCCCGAAAGAGGCTCCGAATATGCTAATTCTCTCTTACTAGACTCTGCACTTTATAATGAGATGAAAGTACTCTATCGCAACTTTGGTTTTGACGTACTAATGCTTGTCGATGGTAATAATTCTGTTGAGAAGATTGCGGATTCAATGTTCCAACCAATCGACAGGATCATAGATCTTCTGAAATGGACTGCTTCACAAGGCATAATTGACGTTCCAATATTAGATGAAAGCCCCAAGTTTGTCGCTGCAGGTACATCCATTGGAAAGTATGTAAAATGTCCAATGTTTGATGGTGATACCTCAAAGGTCTCAAATGAAGACATCCAATTAATCAGATTGTGTGACGGAAATCTGACACCCGAGCAAATCGCTGAAAAACTCAACTTGCCAATCCCCAAGGTCGTTCAGACAATAGCCAAGTATAGAAAAGCTGGGTTAAAGATGATTGGCAGAACTGTCTAAGAATAACTAATAGGTGCCTGAAATGCCAAAGATAGAAAATCCACTACTGGTGAGCCTCTACTCATACTACGTTGACAACATACTATCTGGAACAACAAATATCGATGAAGCAAATCAGAAGCTGCGTGACCTTGGCTACGAGATTGGTCGACAGATATACCTTAACACAGAAATTGTAGAGAAAACTAAGGAGAGCGTTACGACGCGTGAGGACGTTGCAAAACTGATTGAAGTTGTCTTTAAGATTCTATACGATAAACGTCCTGCTGATGTTGACATGAAGACAGCTCGAGGATCTGTCCGCATTAGTGATCATAGCTGTGTTTGGTGTCAAGATGTGAATCTTGAGGGTATGCGTGGTTTTGGGTATTGTGAGGTCTTCAGTGGCATCCTTGAGTCAATCCTTGAAGTCAAGGGTGTGGATGCAAGGGTCTTTCAAGAGCAATCCCGTGCGACAGGTGCAAGCATGTGTGTCTGGAATGTGCGTCTAGTGTAAAATATAACAACAAAGCACTTAACGCAATTGCATGTAGAATCATTAGTTAGAGGACTCTCCAATGTCAAAAGAGGAACGGGTGATTCCGTGGTGGCAAGGTCGCCTAAAAGAACGTGATTTAATGTCCGCGTTCTTTGCTAAGACCTGGAACAAGATTGGCAGCCGAATTGCTGTAATGTTTCCGGATCGAGTACGTGATTTGTATTATTCCGCAGGTCGTCTTGCAGGTCTTGAAGCTCAACGAGAATATTTCAAGGTGGGTAAACAAAAGCCTCCTGGCGACTTTAAGGGTATAGTCGAGTTCATTAAGATGACTTTAGAAACTTTGATTGTTCCTTTTGGTGACATTAAAATTTCCAAGCTATACAAATTGTGGCTTGATGAAGAAGCAATAATAGAGGTGGGAAATAATCCCTATGCCTCTGGGTATGAGAGTGAAGAACCTTCGTGTTACTTTCTAAAAGGTTTCATCGAAGCGGTTCTTGAATATCTTACAGATTTCAACAGAATCGAGTATGAAAAACTAATTGTTAGTGAAGAAACATGTATATCCGCTGGTGCCGAGTCCTGCACATTTAAAATCACACTCACGTATCCTGCACGAAGCAGTACATAATAGTGCATCCGTTCAACAAACGCACTATTTAACTGCGTAATCATCTTAAGGAGTCAGGTGGTAGAAAACATATGAGCAGCCATTTCACTAAAAAAATCCTGATTGGACTCTCTTTTCTCCTTATCACTTGGGGTATAGTTGGCTTGGCTCTATCAGAATCAGGTTTTGGTAACTTGGATTCTGTTTCTCCGAGTTTACCAATCACGCAAAACAATAATCAGGTTGCTCTAGATCTTGGATTTACACTTGCGACTGTAAGTAGTGGTACAATTAATTTCACACTAGATGCCATTTCTCAGTCTGCTATTGGCACAATTAACTATTGGGTGCATTGGACAACTCAGTCAGTGGACATTGGATTATTTGCGTTAATTATTGGTACAATAGCTGTAGAACGAACAAGGGACCGGAAAGCTCTCAAACTACGTGATAGAATTGTTGATGAAGTCGTCGCGAATCCAGGCATACATTTGCGCGAGCTTCATAGAAATATAGGATGTGCAATGGGTGCGCTGCAATATCACATCAACAACTTGGAAAATGCGGGAGAGGTAGTTTCAATTAGATATGGAAATGTACGGCATATCTTTCCAAGTGATTTCTCATTTGAGGATAGAGTTCTTCTGCTGACCGCACTCTCTCGAAATCCTACGGTAGGATCAATCCTCTCAGAGTGTGTGAAGAATGGACAGACAACTCAAGCTGAGATTAGCAAGGTTCTTGATGTTGACAAGAGTTTGATTTCTTACTACACTAGTAGTCTCTTGAAGGCTGATATTCTTCGATCCATCAAAGTATTTGGTCGTGAAAAACCAGTCATACTCACAGATTGGGCGCGGTCTGCAATAATCAGTATGGATATCCTAGTACAATAACGGCACAAACTCTATACTTATCTAGGAACTCGAAGATGGCCGTCTCAATTCAACAGTAGATAGTTGTTGAAAGATTGATGATTAGGTGACCTACCAATGGCTGATCATGATTATCTTGATGCGATTGATTATACAAAGGATGAAGTCGGTGATGATGACTTTGAACGAGTCAAGTATGCTGTGAAACTAGTGGATGTTTCAAGAGTGTATAAGACTGGGAAAAAGGAAATAGAGGCACTAAAGAACGTAAATCTGGAGGTTCGACAAGGGGAGCTCATCGTAATCTCTGGTCGTTCAGGATCTGGTAAGACCACCTTACTCAACATAATTGGAGCCATTGATCTTGTAACATCTGGTCGCCTATTTGTAATGGATGTGCCAATCAATGATTATGATGAAACCTTCAGGTCCTCATTCAGATTAAGCAACACGGGATTTATCTTCCAGAGCTACAATCTAGTATCGACACTAACAGCACTGGAGAATGTCTTATTTCCGATGCAGCTCTCCTCGAAGAGTCTCAAGTCACTTCAAGACGAAGCAATGAAGCTTCTTGAACGCGTTGAAATGGAGCATCGAGCAGATCATCTGCCGTGGCAATTGAGTTCTGGGGAACAGCAGAGAGTTGCAATTGCCAGAGCTATGGCAAACGACCCTCCGATAATTCTTGCTGATGAACCAACAGCGAATCTAGATGGAGAAAGCGGCCAGATGATAAGGGATCTTCTTCTTGAATTGAACAAGGAAGGAAAAGCGGTCATAGTGATGACTCACGATGAACGAATAATCAATCAATCTGGATGCCGTCGCTTCAGAATGGAGTCAGGAGCGTTACAAGAAGATGTCTGAGTTTCAAGGATTTGCATCAAAGGACTTGAAACGAAGACCCTTCAGAGGTGCTCTTGTTCTAATATCTCTTAGCAGCTCTGTGACAGCGACAACCTTCATCTTCCTCTTTGGAAATGTTCTTCTCGATGTGTCAACATACTCGTTAGCTAGAGCTCTATCAACATCCATGGGTTTGTTCTTCTCGACCTTTATCTGGTCCATTCTACTACTTGTCTTTGTAATGGGAGCTGTTGTAGTTTCCACTACGCTTTCCCTTGAAATGGTGACACGACGTCGTGACATTGGACTCATGAAAGCTATGGGTACACTCATGGATTCCATCTTTGATTTCTTCATGGCACAATCGGTAATTGTCCTTTTAGCAAGTATTGCCATTGGATTGGCTTTTGGTACTGTTTTATACATTATAGCAATGATTTGGCTCGCAGGAATCATGCCAGGAATTCAATTTTCCTTGGAATTCCCATGGCTTCAGCTTGCTCTCCTTGCAATCATTTACATTATCGCTGGTTATTTCTCAGCACAGAAGCCTATCTATGATACTGTACAAGAATCCCCATCTATCACGCTGAATCCCGATGTGGGCATGCGTGTCCGAAAGTCGGGGTTTCTAGATGGATTTGGGCTTGCTTTCCAAATCGCTTCTAAAGGTACGGGTCGTCGGTTAAAAGGAACAAGGAGAACAATTCTCTCTCTCTTCCTGAGTTTTTCTATTGCGTCTCTTCTCTGGATAGGCGGTGGAGTTGTTGAAACAACATCTCAGTCATATATGATGCGTTCTATGGGTACTAATATTATCGCAGTAGGGAATACCGATATGCTTGGTCAATATTATGACGCATATTCTTTCTATGGTTCATCTCTCAATGACTCTTTCAGTTTCATTGAACCAACAGATATGATAAACGAATCTCTTGTTACTGACCTTCAAAGTGTTTCAGGAATTGTAGCAATGGAATCGCGACTAGTCATTTATGATGATGTCGAGGAGGGGCAAGGAATAGTCTGGAACGAAGAACTTCAGCAATACGAGATTATTGGCCAAGAGAGAGATGGCTCTGCTGTACTTGTTGGTGTTAATTGGCAATCGACCCTCTCTAATTGGTATTATGAAGGAACAAGAGTCAATAGTTCCCAACAGGTCTGGATAGGCGGTACAATAGCTCAAGAGCTATTTGATGATCCTCTTGTCCAATCGCTGAGGGTAGCTGGAAGATCTTTAGATATACAGGCTTTGGCATTTGATACCCTAAATGGAGGTAATATGGCTATTATGGATCTGACCACTCTTCAGGATTATTATGGCTTAGCTGGCTATAACCTCCTGCTAGTGCAGATTGATTCATATGTTGACTCTGTGATTGATCAAATTGAATCTCTTGCTCAAAATTATGGATTGAGCATCTATAGGCAGCAGGAAGTACTTGATGAGAATATGCTAGCTATCCACTCAATATGGATTCTCCTGAATCCGCTAGCTCTAATGGCTTTGGTTAGTTCATTTCTCGCTCTCATGAATTACTTGTTAGTGTCGATATTTGGGCGATTGAGAGATTATATCATCATGCAATCCATTGGTGCAAAACCCTCATTCATCGCTAAAATGATGATTGCAGAGGGCTTAGATGTCGGAGTGCGAGCAGGAATCCCTGCATTAGTTATTGGGACGTTTCTGAGTGTATATTCACTTATACCTGAAGCAGCAGTTCCAACCCTATCATATCTCCCAGTTTCTATCCTATCACTCTTTGTAGCAATACTTGCAGTGATTGTGCTATCCTCTATACCTGTCTATCTCTTCTTCATGAGACGAAGCGACCTTACTGTGTCAGAATTCTCATCTTGAGTAATATTCTTTAGACCATTGCCTTAGATACTCCTGAGGCTTGTTTAGTGACGCCTGAAGAAACTCAAGATGAATTCTCAATTCACTGGATTAAAGATATAGTCGATGAAGTATTAGAACGAGATCCAGATCAGTACACAATTGTAACAGGCAAGAGTATGAGTGGTAGTGTACATGTTGGATTCATGAAGGAGATTATCATTGCAGATGTCATTAAGCGAGAACTTCAGAAACACGGCAAAAGAGCGAAGACAGTGTTCATCTCAGATGATTATGATCCGATTCGCTCATTTCCCCCAAGTCTCACTTTATCCCCTGAAGAATACATGGGAGTACCATATTCTGATGCCCCTGATCCATATGGTTGTTGTGAAAGTCTGGGCGCCCACTGGACAAATGAGCTTGTAGAATCATTTCCGGAATTTGGTGCAGATCCTGAAGTCGTGCTACAGTCAAAACTATACAAGACAAAAGAGATGCTTAACGCTGTTCGTATCTGCCTAAGGCATACAGAGACTATCAGAGAGATATTGATTGAGTTTGTTGCACGGGATTTTGACCTGAATCAGAGGACTGAATACATCGAGTCGATGAAATCCTGGTATCCGGCATCAGTAGTATGTCCTGAATGCGGTCGACTTCAATCTGGCGGAAAGGGCTCAATAGTTCCCAATCGAGTGACATCATATAATCAAGAAACTGATGAAGTATCTTTCAAGTGTGCTCACTGTGGACATTCTGACACTACAAAACTCGATAATCTCCGGTTGAAATTATCATGGCGAGTGGATTGGCCTGCAAAATGGTATGTAATGAACACAACCTGTGAACCAGCTGGTAAAGACCATGCCGTGAAAGGTGGTTCTTATGATACCGGCCTAGAGATATCTCAACGTGTATTTGGTTGGTCTGGACCAGTAAAGGTTCCCTTTGAATGGGTACGACTCGGAGGAAAAGACATGGGTACATCGAGAGGCTTTGTCTTTACTCCCAAATCTTGGCTGAATATTGCTCCACCCGAGTTGTTTAGGTACATGATCCTTAGAATTGACCCTGAAAAAGCAAATAATATACAGACAGACCTAATCCCCGATTTGGTCGACATTTACGAATCCTTTGAGCAGACATTCTATAGGCCTGAGGAAGTTGATAGTGAGAAACAGGAATTGGCTAAGATACTCTATCCTTTGACAGAGGTGCAACCGGTTTGTGATGAATTTGTTCCAAAACTGTCCTTCAAGTTCGCGGTTCTAACATCTCAGCTTAAGGGTATCTTAAGTGAAGAAATGATTCTGGAGCGTTGTTATAATGTTCTGAAAAAACAGCACAACCTATCTGATGTACCCCCGAAAGCTAAGTCCCTGATACCCACACGGCTTTCAAGAGCCTATAATTGGGCCCGAGAATATGGTAGTGAGCAAGATATTATCGAAGTTCCTGATGTTGTGCCAAAAGATGTTGTTTCTACGATGAGCAAAGATGATAGACGCTTCTTATCTAGATTTGTGGAAACTATCCAACGCGAGCCATTAGATGATGATGATATGCAGGCATCAATATTCAATACAGCTAAGGATATCGGCATCAAACCTAAACGAGCGTTTCTAATACTCTATAGAATTCTTCTCTCGAAGAATTCTGGACCTAGACTAGGACCCTTTTTGAACCTTCTAGGGAATGATTGGGTTCTTGAACGCATTAAAAGCGTGTTATGAACATTCCACAACACGTTTATTAGCATCACAACTTTGGCCGCCGTCTGACCACAGCTTGGAATCGTGATACCTATGCTTGGAAGTCTTCGAGAGCGATATCAACGTGCTATGATGCCTGTTGGCAGGGTACTTGCCAAAACAGGGATTACACCAAATATGATTACAGGACTGACGCTGCTAGTTGCATTAGTTAGTGCTTGGTTCTTTATTATTGGTGAGATCATAACAGGCCTACTCGTTATGATTCTGACCGTGGTAATGGACATGTTCGATGGGGCTGTTGCACGTGCTGCAAATCTATCCTCAAAGTTTGGAGCTACTTTCGACCATACTCTTGATAGATATGCAGAATATCTCTTCATGCTTGGTCTCATGATGGGGCCGTTGAATGCAGTGCTTCTTCCTTGGGCTCCATTTACACTTTCATGGTGGGTTGCTGGTGATACATTCATACCTTGGTTCTGGGGATTCTTTGCACTTTTCGGTATGATAATGGCAAGTTTCACTCGAGCAAAAGCTGAGTCTGTTGGTGGGATGGAGAGCTGTACCGTGGGAATAGCAGAGCGGCAAGAGAAATTGCTATTGCAGATTGCAGGTATCCTTCTCCTCGCAATACCTACATCAAACATTTGGATTGATCTATTAACACCTTTACCTGGACTATTAGCTTTCTTTATTTCACTGGACATCACAAATATCCTCACTCTCTGTATCGTGATAGTTGGTATTCTATCGCATATCACAGTAGTCCAACGATTGCTCTATGCTCGTAAAGTGATTCTTGCCTCGGAGTTAGGTGAATGATTTAATGTATGATCTTGTTGTGATAGGTAGTCCCTCATATGATAGATTTGTAAGACCATCATCAAATAATGGTCGCCAGTTGTCTGGTCCAGCTATATTTAGTGCACGATGCGCAGTTCAATTGGGAATCGAAAATATGGCAATCGTAGGTCCAATCAGTTCTCAATACCTGGATCAATATGCTATCTATCTCGACAAGCTAGGTATCCCTGAATACTATCCAATAAACTCGCTAGATACAGGTGGATTTGAACTCAATTATAATGGGGGTATTGAACCTGACTATATTTCGGTGTTGGGTGTACCCAAAACAATCGGTATTCGTGATATACCCGATGAATTTCTATCTTCACAGATCATTATTCTTAGCCCGCTTTTGCAAGAAATTAGCGCAGAACTTATTGAATGGATATGTAATTCATCTGATGCAACTATCCTCCTTGACCCTCAACTGCGAGATATCAATTCAGAGGGGAAGCTCGCAGTCGTATCCGAACTACAAGTCATCGAAAAAACACGCTCATTTCTGGATTTTATCAAACCTAATGAACGCGAGGCTCTCTTAATTACCGGAGAAGAGGATATGTTTCTCGCTGCCGAGCTACTTGTTGAGTCATTAGCAGAAAGTTGTATCATCACCTTAGGAGAGAAAGGTAGTTTGATATATGATGGAAACATGTTCACAATCGTTCCCGCATTTCCAACTCAAGCAAAAGATGCATTCTGTGCAGGAGCTTCTTTTCTAGCTGGATTTGCTCTTGGTTTACTAGAGGAGAGAAGCATTGTTAATTGCGCGGCTTTAGGAGCTGCAGTAGCTAGTGAGAAGGTTGAAAGAACAGGACTTGATTTCAATTTGATACGTTCTGATGTGGAACGAAGGGCTGCGCAAATAGCTCATGATTCAGAAACACGTTAAGTATCTTTTAATCGGTTTGATCAAAAACTTTGGCGAGAGTACTTGATAGGAATGCCTTGGCATCAGACATCGCGGCACTCCCTTTTGCTGTAATTGCATAGTACTTCCTTGGGGAGTCATCAGGACGTTGTTCCTCAATAAGTCCATCATTGATAAGGCGATAGATTATTGCATAACCACTTACAGTTGCTGGAGAGAAACCAAATCGTTCACGTATCAATTGCTTGATTTCATATCCATAATGAGGTCGTTCCTGCAGGAGTCGTAATATGTACATCCACAGCATTTCTTTTGTAAGTTTGCTTACAAGTCTGTTAATGGCTTTAGACTTATTTTCATCACTTGTTTGCTCTCCCTCGGGCATTATTTGACCATCCTTTCAAATTTTGAGATAATTGAAACCACGCAATGACTACTAAGATAGCTTATTTTTCCTAGTGACATCCTTCTCAAATCATATTTGGATATGAGCTCTTCTGTCTGGGAATCGAAGCCTCTATAATCTCCAAGCATAAAACTGTTCTGCGTTTTGAAAACCTGTATTTTATAGTCACTGAATGGCTTTCCTTCCTCATGAAGAATCCAAAGTTGGGAGTTTGGTGGCTTGTTGAATCTCTTAATTATGGTTTCTAAAGAATTCTTACTGATTTTGATATAATCTGGAGGTTTCCCTTGCAGGGCTTCCTTGATGTCCTTTGCCCATCCCATTTCTCCAAGTGGTAGATCGTTTGACGGTTTGTTGAAAGTGAGGATAACTTCGTTACTGAATATCGCAACTAGTTCCAACTGGGAATATGACCATTTTGTTGGACCCCAATCAAAGCATGCCGCTAAATCACGACACAGAACATCGATACGATTACCTGTTCCTGGAAGATCCTTAAGGAGGAAATCTCCTGTTGGTGGAATCTCTGGCAAAAGCTGAATAAATCTTAACAAGGTGGATTTTGATTCAACGGGCATTAGGTATACCCTCTAGATTATGCATTAAAGGCAATTGTCATCGGAGGAATTCAAGAGAGCGCTCATAGTGAGTTCAGCATGCTGCTGTTAAACGGATTTACGCTCAGATGATGCTCTGATGTTGACTCTTCCTGCGTGAACTGCACAGCTGACACAATAGTAGGATGTTACGCGTCGTGTCTGAATGTAGCTTCCCTGTTGTCGCAATTCTCTAGCTAATTGTGGTTCAACAGAAGAGACTCTCTTAGTGTATTTCTTAGCCTTATCTGCTGGCACGACTCGACCACATCTTGAACACTGCACAGTTCCACTATGACCAGAACTGCCTTTGCTTCGGCCGCCAGATTTTCTTTTCTTACCCACTTTTCAGAACCACCTTGACTGATTATTCGCTCGCAAATTTATAGCCTTAAAACATTGTCCATGCCACAGTTTATTGCCTCACTTCTTGGACCAGAATGGTGTGACTGTTTCCAATACCTTGTCGATTACCTCGATGTTGGATTCGACAATGAGTTCATTTAACTCCCGTTCTACTTGATCTTCAAGCTCTGGTTTTGGTTTTCTTGCAAGCCCTTCAAGACTTGCAAAGATTGAAGGGCCAAGCGCAAATGGATTATAGCCCCCCTCAAGAACCCATACCGAACCTACAGCATTTAGAGAATGGACAATTTTGTTAATCGAATCCCCAAATTTCCAGTACGTTCTAGAATCTACACTCATATTCCCAACCGGATCTGCATAGTGTGCATCATATCCCGCAGAAACCATTACAAGCTGAGGTTTGAAAGCTTTCAAAGCAGGTTCGAGAATACGTTTAATGGCTGTATCATAGGAGATATCGGGTGATGCCTCAATAAGAGGAATATTTACGTTAGTACCTTTTCCTTCTCCCTGTCCAATCTCTGCATAATGACCAAGTCCAAAGTTCTCATAATCATATTCGTGAAAAGAAATGTATTGAACATCTGCATTTGCATAGAATATCTCTGATGTGCCATTGCCATGGTGGTCATCAAAATCTATTATCGATACTCGCTTAATCCTATCATTTTTCAAGGCATGTTTTGTCGCGATGGCAATATTGTTGAAATAGCAGAGGCCCATAGAATTCGAGGTTGTAGCATGATGCCCTGGAGGTCTCATGAACACGAAAGCGTGTTTAACCTCTCCAGATAGAACCATGTCAACTCCTTTCATCGCACCACCTGTTGCAAGAAGTGCTGTGCGAAGTAAATCGGGACTTGCATATGCTGATTCGCCAAGTTGACCACTGCCAATGTCGGAGAGAATTCTAACAGTATCCACAAGGTATGGAGAGTGAACTAATAAAACATCATCCACAGTTGCCTTAGGAGCCTTAATCCGAATAGTCCGATCTAACGCCCCACGCTTCTCTAAATACCTTTCAGCAATCTGGTAGCGTAATGGATTTTCAAAAGACTCCAGATGCGGCTTTGGAAATGGCATCTGATGCATAATTGCCTTCGGGTGGGAGATGAATGCAATAGTATCCTCGGGCACATCAATCACATGTCAAATCTCGATTGTGTATGCTTAACTCTTGTTATTCTCTCTCTAAACCCAGATTCTATTGGAAGTACATACTTGTATAGCACATTTAGAACCTGTTTTGACAAGGAGCTCTTGTTAGTGATCAAGGTTAAACCTTCGATAGGATTCTCTTGAAGTAGTTTCTCAATCATTGCTGAAGCATATGTCCATTCTCTCTCTTCCTCAACACTAAGATATCCATCTACTTCTATGACATTCTGATGAGCAGCTCTGAATTCCTTTGCTGCAGCATCCAAATAGCTTGGTGGACCTTTACGCAGGTAAGTTCGTGTGATCACAGGTTGCTCAATTAACAGTCCAAGAGCATACAAATCGTTCTTGAAATACACCTCTGTGAGAATTTCACCAAACCGGGGCTCCCCTGTTCGTTCAATGGTTAACTGGACCTGCAACATACGAGCTAATCTGTGGATTTTATCCCGAAGTATTGTGTAATGCGTTTCTCCGTCTGATTTGAATTCGTATGCGAAACAATGATGTTCAAACCATGTTGGTAAATCGTCTTCGGGAATTGGTTTTTCAATCAATTCGTCGATGATGACCTTATTTTTAGATGTTACCAACAATTCTCGGAGTCTTAGTGCTCTATATTGAACCCATCGATACGCTCTGGGTGTGAAGCTTGATGCAACATTCCGACTTGGATCTGTTGGATCGATTAAAAAAATATGATCGTCTCGAAAAGCTGGGATTCTTCTCAATTCCTCTAAAGTCCTATTTAATGGATCTAGAGGGTTCATATCCAGAGTCTGAAGAAACTGTAAGGCGTTATCCAGATTTCTTGTTGATATGACTATTAATTCTAAAGATACACCAGTGAGTCCCATTCTCCCCACTGCACATGTATCTCCATACGCATGACATGCTCTCACAAATGACTTGAGAATTCGAGCATCTTCTCTCTTCTTCTCAGTCAAATGTTCTGACACGTAACGAGAATGATGAACAGTTCTATCTACTGCTGTGATTGGTCCTTTATGCGAAAGAGTTTCTGCATCAATATCAAAGCAACCTAGGATATCTACTTCCATTCCACTCATTCTTAGACTAAGAAAAGGATGCTGCGAAAACGCCCTCTGAATCCTCTCTGCATTGAGACTTATTACAGCAGGGTAAAACCATTTTTCGACCAACTCATTCATGAGTGAATCGATGGCTTTGTGTCTATCCGTTCTCCCTTTACTCAGTGTATCTTGATAGTCCTCTGGTCTGAGCCCCACGAAGAGGTCAATATCTGATGTTCCCCTCAATTGTGTCTGTTTTTTACCTGTCGAACCTTGTGCTTCAATAAATGAATATGGAAATTCACATTTTTCAGCTTGTTTGCTTAGAACCTCCGTTAGTTGAGCAATCACTCCTTTTTGGATTCGTATCTCTTCCTCTGTTGGAGTTATTCGCATGAGAAGCTTTTCTCTGACAAAGGTTGGTAACAAATCAGACAATTCTTTCGCCATCAACACATCTTCTGAATGTCCTAAGAATGTTAGCCTTCTGTAGAGTGCTTATGTTTAAAGCCCACATTAGGTTCTTTTTTCTTGCTATCTCGAAATGATGGTGAATCTAATGACCAAGATGGTACCCATAGCAATAACAATTCTATCGTGCAAAGACCGCTATATTTTCCTTAAACGTCGAAATCCACCTTATGAGGGGCTTTGGAGTCTTGTTGGTGGTAAAATTATAACAGGTGAGCATATCCAAACAGCTGCTAAAAGGGAAATCGTTGAAGAAACGGGGACCACGCAGGTCCAAGCGTACAATTATAGAGGAATTGTTTCAGAACGGCTTGTGGATAGGGATGGAACGCTCTCAGCGCATTTTCTAATTTTCGTTGGACATGCCATTGTTGATGATTTTAAAATGAATCATCATGAGGGTACTCTATCGTTATTTACAACTGAAGAGATTGATTCGAATAGTTCACACTTCTTACCATCAGATTTTGAGATGTTCAGACGGTTCCGAGAAAAGAGTGGGGGGGCTCAAATGCATGAAGCAGAACTTCTACATGATGAAAAGGGGTATCATCTAACGTACTACAGAGTGATAGCAAATGAACATTGATGGGATTGAGGTATCTCCACTTGCAGCTGAAAGTCTTGGTGTTCGGTCATTATGCACACTGATCCGTACACCTGATGTTAGTATTCTCTTTGATCCATCTGCAGCGCTTGCCAAGCGCTATAACCTTGAACCACATCCTGCTGAGTACTTGGCTCTGCAGGATTCACTCGAAAGAATACGCACTTCTGTGGAAGAAGCGGATATCATATCCATCTCCCATTATCATTATGACCATGTTCGACCAGGATTTACTAATTATCTCTACAACTTTAGTACGCAAGATGAACGGAAACAAGCCCTAATAGGCAAGGTTGTATTTGCGAAGGACAATCGCGAGAACATCAATTCATCTCAGAGGCGAAGAGCATTCTTCTTTCAGAAAGACATCAAATCCGTGGTTAAGGAACTTCAATGGGTGGATGGCAGACAATTCACATTCGGCGACACAATTATCACCTACTCGAAACCTCTCCCTCATGGTCCTGAGGGCAGTTTCCTCGGTTATGTTCTTGCTACAACTATCGAGTACCACGGAGTGCGAATTCTTTTCGCACCTGATATTCAAGGCCCGATAGCTCGGGATAGTCTCTCCTACATTCTTTCTCAGAACCCAATGATGGCAATCATAGGAGGTCCCCCAATCTATCTCAGTAATCTGGGCAAAAATGAATTACAATCTGCTCTCTTTTGCCTGTCAAATCTTGCAAGAACAATATCCATTCTTGTAGTCGACCATCATATCATGCGTGATCTGAAATGGAATGATTGGTTGTGTCCGGTGCTAAATGTCGCTGCAGAATCTGGGAATAAAACTATCTCGATGGCTGGACTCGCTGGTGAAGATAACAGGTGTCTTGAGGCTGAGCGGGCTGAGTTATACAGGAACGATTCCCCAAGCGAGGAGTTTCTCAAATGGGCTCAGGCGAGTGAAGATTACAAGATTCAACATATGCCTCCTCTATGAAATGCTTCTTAATAGAAACTACATAACATCATATTGATGTGTAAGACATTCACACTTGAATCTGAGTCGAAGTAAATATCACTGACACGTATATATTCGCGCAGCAATTACATTGCATTAAATTTCTAGAAAAAATCCTTCGGCTTTGTAAAATGGTGCAACGGAGGTGACAACAGGTTGGAAGATATTGAAGGCAACAAAACGCGAGCGCTTCTTGAGCGCTTCAAAAAAGCGGTTGGCCGCGCTGACGAATGTCTGAGCGGCGAAGAGTATCAACAAGCAATGGCACTCTATTATGATGCTAGTCAATCAGCTGATGAGATGACACAACGTTTTCTTACCCTGTTGATGAAGACTGCACCAAGTACAGCTCACAAGACAATCTTTGTTGAATTCCTTTCGTGGCGCCTACGCTATTATACAGCTCAGTATGATTATCATCTTGCTGTGGCACAGACTCTTACTGGACTCCCTCGAGAAGAATGGATAGCACGTTTGGAAACTATTCTTGTTCTATCGCAGAGTCTGGTCGACAAGATTCTTCCTATCTATAAGGAGACCGACGACTCCGCAATCCACCTCAGAATTAAGGAGTTGTTAGAGGATTGGATCACCGGTATTAGGAATCTAGTCATTAATCTAAAATCATGGGGAATGGCAAGTGCACAGGCATCACGTGTACTAGAATGGGCAATGGACAATGGCATAGACTAGGTGGGGAATTCTACTCCTTAGATTTCCCTACAATATAAGAAATAGCTACCTCTGTATCTGCGAGTTGATGATGACTGTCTAGGTAACAGACAAGATAGTGGTCCTTGTGTTTTATCACAACTGGAGCTGGGAACCGTTTCACGTTCTTCAGCTCATCTGTAGGAACTTTCCAGTGTATCGACTCCTTACAAACCGGACACTGGAACCATTTTAGCCCTTCAGCCATTAGAACCACCTGTGTGTATTATCGGCCGGCAATGTCAGACTCAACAATGGTACTAAAAACGTTTTCTAAGAGATGTCCACAACTTTGCATATATTCTTTCATGATTTTTGTGTCATTCGTCTTCGAGGTCCATATCCCATGCTCCAGGATCCTTGAGATCTCTGCTCATTATTGGTCCTTTTCGTGACTCGAGACTTGACAAATCAAACCGGTCAGAATCAACCACCAATTCATCAGTGTCCTCGTCCAAATAGGCCGGAATCAATCCCTCTTGAATGCCTTTCTGGATAAGTTTCTTCAATTTTTTCGATTCAAGACCTGTACTTGCCTCCAAACCAGCAATCGTCACAGCTGCTTCAGCCTCAAGTGAAGACCGCACAAATCCGGCCAGCACATGTGCGAAGGATTTTCTAATCTTTGCAAGTCTGTTCATATCCACTATATCGACAAGTTTTGACTCAATAGTGCGATCAGCATCACCAAATCTATACTCACTTAGCATGAGTGCAACAAAAATCAACTCATCCAGCTTTCCCTTTGATCCCTCTTTCACAGTACTGATCAATTCTCGGGCAAATTCTAAATTGCCTCCAGTGATTGCGCAGAAGGCACCATCAACAAGATAGAGCAAATCCTTCTCTTCTTCAGCCGCAGACACATAGGCTTCCGCAGCAATCTGACAGTTTATTTCAAATTTATCATGCTCGCCTTGTTTGATCCATGATAATCCAGCTTCTATCATGATTGCCGCAGCTTCTGCGTAGTGCTGAGATAACATACCATGTTCGTATGCTCTTTCATAAGCCTGTGCTGCCTTTGAGTATACCTCCCAAGCCTTCCAACAGTTGGCTGTTTTGAAGAATTGTGCCATAGCATCTTCATTGCTACCGCTAGCAGCAAGCTTCTCAGCTAGATCTTCTTGCTTTTGGCAATCTGCCGGTTGCATTGCCCATCTATCTCCGAAAGCAGAGATTATCTACTACCTGACAACTCCGTCTCTCATATGTAAGGTTCTCTTCGCAAATTTCACCAGGTCTTCATTATGCGTTACCAAGACCACTGTCATATTCTTCTCCCTGTTGAGCTGAGCGATTATCTTCATGATATTCTCTCCAGTCTTAGAGTCAAGATTACCAGTTGGTTCATCGCAAAAGAGAATGGGTGGATTATTGACCAAGGCTCTTGCAATTGCGATTCGTTGTTGCTCTCCACCACTCATTTGCCTGGGGAAGTGGTCGCGTCGTTCAAGCATGTCGACTTCTCGCAACACCTCCAAAGTCTTTGCTTCTTGCTTCTCCTTTGTGTAGTCAAAGCTCGGCCAAAGAACTGCTTCTACATTTTCATACGCTGTTAAGTCCTCGATAAGCAAAAAGGATTGGAACACAAATCCGATTTTTTGCATCCTGACTTTTGGGAGATCTCTCTCACTTATTAGCGTGACATCCACTCCATCTACAAGGATTCTTCCTGATGTAGGTTGCTCCAGACCAGCCATAACGTGAAGCAGTGTGCTCTTACCGCATCCACTAGGGCCAACAATTGCTACGAATTCTCCTGCTTGTATGTCAATTTTGACATCCTTAAGAGCAGCAACAGTGTTCTTTCCTTTACCGTATTCCTTATTGACTTCCTGAACTTGGATAATTGGTTGTGCCATCTTCTCACTCCTCCCTAAGTGCCTTCATTGGTGGAACAGAAACGGCTCTTCGCTGAGCTATGAATAAACCTGGTATCTGCAGTCCAAGAATTATGAAGAACGATGTGAATAATGGGGCTGCTTCAATGACAACAAAATCATGTACTGCTTGGAAGAAAGTACCCGCACCCAGATCAATACTGAAGTAGGTGATTATTCCAATGACTTCGAAACTGATTTGAAGCATAATTAGGAATGACGCAATGGTAACTAGCATTACTTCCCCAATTACGACAAGCAAGACATCATTATTCTGCCAACCTATACATTTGAAAACTGACATATCTCGTCTTCTCGATTGAGAGATGATGAGCGCATAAAATGTTGATACAATAAATGCCATCAGAAAGTACCATGCGGCATTAGATGATACAAGTCCATCTGAAACCACAATAAACAGTATGGCATAAACTATCATGAATGGGATGACTCGTTTCTTGGCGCGGAACGCGAACTTGAAACTCTTGAAGAAGACTCTGAAGTTCAAACCACTAATCCTCCTTTGAACTAGGTGATTGTGACTGTAACTTAATATGTTTCCTAATGTGTATTGTGGGCATAGATAATCGCTATGACTTGTCTGAATCACTCTCTTTCAAAAGAGGGCTCCCATTTTCAGGCCAAAGTTCACGCCGCAACAAGTCTCTAATTGCCACTCTAATTGCTTCACTTCTTGATGGGTACATTCCAATTTCCACGAGTTTGTCAAGTCCATTTACGTAGATATCACTCATCTTTACAGTCACTAGTTGCATTGTTTGTGCCTCACAGCAGCGGTGCAACCACTATTACCCGATATAAACTGATTCGACTCAATATGATTAACGCGCCAACTTCTGCTCATTGAACTTCTGAGTTCATGTTTCTCAAGGACATTAAACCCAGAAATGGCTAAATACGGTCAATCCAACTTTGAATAAGGACACGAAAGGATGGAACTGACTAGTCAACATTCTGAATTGTCCCATAATAGCCCTTGAGCAGATATGGTCCTATCATTGGGTGAGGTGAACACTTGAGTAGTGGCGGTTTCGACTATATGCGGAAGGTCGTGATGATCGGAGCAGGAGGTAGTGGAAAGACCGCACTAGTCAACCGTTTCCTGACCCACAAGTTCTCTGAAGAGTACATCGTCACTATCGGTTCGCAATTTGCTGTAAAGACTGTCGAGGTTGAAACTGCAAATGGTCGCAATGTTGTTGTCAAGCTTCTCGTCTGGGACTTAGCAGGACAACAGCGTTTTGATTTCATTCGTGGAAGCTATTATAGAGGAAGCAAAGGAGCTCTACTTCTATTTGACTGTACAAGAAAGAGTACATGGATCGAGTTACCAAAGTGGATTCAAGAAACTGAGGATGCTCTTGGTGAAAGGATTCCTATCATCCTGCTAGCGAACAAAGTTGATTTGGTTGAACATCGAGTAATTACGAGAGAAATGGCGCTGCAGTTTGTTGAGGAAAATGCCCTATCGGGCTATTTGGAAACCAGTGCTCTATCGGGGCAAAATGTAGAAAACGCATTCTATATGTTGGCTAAATACACACTACAATAATCACCTTTTTCTGTTCTAACGTATTTCAATGCGCCTCCCAAAATGACAAAAGGAGAGATAGATTGTTCCAAATCATCAATAACAGCATTTGAAGTGAGTCCTATGACTAATCTAAAACTTGATTTGAAACTCTTAGAATCCCTCTGTAATGCGTTCGGTCCAAGTGGGCATGAACATGAAGTGCAGAAGATTGTTCACGATTATGGCAAGAAATACTCTGACGAGGTCCTTCATGATGGCCTTGGATCTGTCATATTCAGGAAGGGAAATAGCGGTCCGAAGATTATGCTTGCAGGGCATATAGACGAAATTGGATTTGTGATTACCGAGATTAAGAAAGATGGTTATCTGTCCTTTCACCAGCTTGGTGGTTGGTGGGACCAGACCTTGTTGACACAGGAAGTAGTCATTAGTCCATATAAAGGCGGAGAGAAGATAATTGGTGTTATTGGCGCACCACCCCCGCATATTCTGACTCCTGAGGATCGTGCCAAAGTAGTGACCAAAGAAAAGATGTACATTGACATAGGATGCTCGTCCGCTGATGAGGTAAAACAACTTGGCATCCGTGTTGGTGACCCTGCAGTTCCCCATGCAGTTTTCCGAACTATAAAGCGCACACGTAAAGAAAAGAAAGATGAAGAGAATGATACCGAGGAAAAAATTCACAACGTGATGCTTGGAGTTGCAAAAGCATTTGATGATAGAATTGGCGTTTTCATTGTTCTTGAGGCTTTGCGACGCATCTCTGAGGAGAACATCTCTCTACCCAATGAGGTATACTTTGTGTCAACAACCCAAGAAGAAGTAGGTCTGAGAGGTGCAAAGACTGCATCTCAGATGATAAAGCCTGACATTGGATTTGCACTAGATGTTGATATCTCCGGAGATTCGCCAAACTCAGACGGTCTTGTACAAAAGATGGGAAAAGGTGTATCAATATCTGCTGGAGATGGTTCAATGATACCTAATCCCAGACTTCGTAAGTTTGTGTTGGACATTGCTGAAGAGAAAGACATCACACATCAGCCAGCATTCCTGAAAGCTGGAGGTACTGATGCAGGTAGCATACACCTAGCTGGAATAGGTGCACCATCGTTGTTTTTAGGAATTCCAACAAGGTATATTCACTCCCATCATGGAATGCTTGATTTTGAAGATGTGGAGAACGCAGTAAGACTCTTGATTGAAGTTCTGCAGAAACTCGATGAAAAAGCAGTAGCGAGCTTCACTGTCATCTAAACATAGTGTGAAACCAGCCTAGGTTTTTTCTAGGCTGGCTTACTATTATATTGATTATCGACTAACGTTCTCTTTTGCCCTCGATAAACTCATCGACTCTTACTCTTGCTTCAAAATCGTTGATTTGGTATCTGGGGTGTTTGAAGCTATACGAGCTTATACTTGAGAGTTCTCCACCAATTCCACGGTCCATGGCTATTTTTACTGCTCTTACAACATCGATGATGACACCACCACTATTTGGTGAGTCTTGCACGGAGAGCTTAAGATCGAGATCAAGAGGTAGGTCACCAAATGCTCTGGACCTCATACTGATGTAACATACCTTATTGTCCTGTAAAAATGGAACATAATCGCTTGGTCCAATCTTGGTTGGAAGCTCATAGTGTACACAACTTGTCACTGCTTCAGTCTTGCTGATTCTCTTAGAGCTCAATCTATCTTCCACTTGCATATTTTCAAAGTCGGTGTTACCACCAATATTTAGCTGGTATGTGTTTTCGAGAATCAGACCTCTTTGATCGAAGAGTTGAGCAAGAACTCTGTGGAGGATTGTTGCACCCAGTTGGCTCTTTATATCATCGCCTGCGCAGGGGATTCCTTTTCTCTCGAATCCCTGAACGATTGGAGATTTCGGATCTGAAACAACGAACTCTGGAATAGCATTGATATATCCTATCTCAGCATCCAATGCTCCTTGCGCATAGATTCTTGTACCTTGAGCACTGCCAACAGGCAAGTATGTTACTAGAACATCTGCCTTGGCTTTCCTGAGTTCTTCTGCAACATCAACTGGTTCAATTTCCTTTTCATCATAGACAAAGAAGGACTCTCTCATGTGTGGTGCTACACCATCTGAAATAGGGCCGGGAAGAACTTTGACTCCTATCTTTGGTACATCTGGCGCGAACTTAGCACAACAATTTGGTTCCGCCCATATGGCATCGGCTATGTCAAGACCAATCTTTTTCCTATTAACTTCGAAGGCTGCAACAAACTTCAGGTCCTTCGGGAAATAGCCCCCAAAATCAACATGCATGAGACCTGGAACCTCATCCTCTGCTCGTGAGTTGCGGTAATAATGAGTCCCCTGGATGAGTGCTGAAGCACAGTTTCCAAGTCCTGCAATTGCTACTCGGATGTCTCCCATTACTTATCACCTTAGCTATATATTCTCTGGTCATAGAATAGTGACATCATTTAACCTTTTTGTCAAGGCATTATTCTTCTTCAGTGCCTCTCTGTACAGTGTTACTATCTGTGGAATTCGCTTCTGAATTATAATTGGAGAATAGTAACTTCTTTGCTGTAGCAATCGTTTTTGGGCCGATGCCAGCAATTTGTCCCCATTCATCTGTCTTATTGATTACTTCAAGAGGTGTTCCGAACCGTTTTAGGAGGTCTCTTGCTCGAACGACATTGACACCAGGAAAACCCGCAATGAAAAACTCTTGTTCATCATTCATGGAATCAAGACCTTTTCGAGTCCGTACTATTGGCAACCGCTGTCCTTTCTGCTTTCTCTGTTCTTCAATACCAAATAATACACCATAAAGTAGCCCTGCTGAATGAAGTGCGTTATACCCCTCCAATACTTGAATGCCCTTATCCCTAACACTTTGTATCAATGCGTCAAGGGCATTGGGATGAATATAGGCGGCTCGTTCCATTGTGACAAAATATGGCTTTCCTCTTGTCTGCTTTGTGCTAAAGGGAATGTACACACAACCTTTCACCGGGTCCCTTCTTATGGCAAGAACATTCTCTATGAGCACATAGGGTTTCTCATATTGCAGAAGAGCGTCCATTTGTTTCGAAAATCGGGGAACTCCAGCTGCACTCCCCTTTAGAGTATTTACTAAATCACTTACTGTCTTACGTTCTATTGCGATGCCATCAGTCCCAAGAACGTCCCCAATAGGTATCTTCTCAATGGTATATTTTATGCCTTCTTTATCCATCATGGACATGAGATGTTTTACAGAGTTGATTCTCTTTCCACTAGTTTCATGCACATCAATTACTATCTCGGGGACATTACCAAAAAGATCTGACTGCATCTGCAAATCCCTCAGAATAATGTCATCACTGCAGCCATGGCAACTTCTCGGGCTAGATTTTGTTCATTTGCAGATCCAATTACAACGACATCACCATCTTCAGTTCGTAGACTCTCTACAACAAGAATCGTTTCCTCCTCATATACCCGAAGTATATTGAAATCGTCGGGTGGCATTACGAGGTTCCCTGCTTTGTGAATGAGAGTTGTAGCTCCTGCTTGACCATAGCCTCCTTGTATGATTGCCTCATCTCTTTGTCTCACTCCGTCTGAGATTCTATTTGCTCGCCCTTTGACTAGATTGGCAAATGCATAATCATACATTACAAGTCGTCTGACATCCAGTTCCAGTCCTATTGGAACATCTTTTGCAATTCTATCAAACAGAGCTTGGCCACTTTTAGTTAAAGTCTGACCTTGTTTTCCTTCTGCTTCAATGAGATTCGCTTCTGAGAGGCGTTTCATGAGTGTTCGTACACTCCCCTCGCCAATAGACATTTTTTCGCAGAGATCGTATCTCCCAAGAGGTTGTTCTCGACCAATGAGAATTAGTGCAACGGCGGCATGGTGTGGTTTGAAGGCTGGAGCAACTCTACCATCAGCTGGTTGAGATAATTGGATGAACTCCTCTTTCCAATTCAAGCTAAATCACTCTCCAACATATCGACTTTTACTTCTGATTCAGTATTCCAGATAAGGTCTTTGAGCTGGTTTCTCAGTGCTGAATTTAACATTGGTACGACCTGCGAGAAAATCACTGTATTAGAGATGATGTGAATGACTGAAAATGGGATTGCTGCTGTAGCTGCAAGAATGAATGGTATTCCAAATGTGATTGAATAACCAAGGTTAGTGATTTCTTCGAATATGAAGGTAACAAAAGCTCCTGTTATGGCTAGCTCCCATTTTCGTGGTTCTATCCTTTTGCCACTTTTACTATGTCTTCCCATAATTGCAGCTATGGTGACAATGTAGATCCACCCTATGACTTGTGACGCCCAAATCTGAGGTATGAAACCTCCCCATGGATTGATGATACCGAATAGTAGCGACATAATCAAAGTTGACCAGATTGCCATGTGAGCTCCGAAGATATACGCTGTGACAAAAAGAACTGTTGATCCTAGCTCTAGATTGGGGACTGCAACTAATGCATAATTGCCGACAAGCGCAAGAGCAGTCATGATGGCGGTTATGGAAACCCATTTACTGCCACTTATAGTTCCATATGACATACGGGTCATCTCCGATTTGTCTCCTGTTCCCTATTTTCGACGACTGATTTGAATGAATATTAGAACAATAACTGCGATGAGCCCTCCCCCAATAATTCCTGCGAGGATAATCCCTGGAAACGGAGGAGGAGTCAAATCAACAATAGTAGGATTATTGATTGATGAAAGAGAAACGACTAGCAAGTACGTACTAGTAAAAGTGACAGTCGTGTTGGCCTCCACGAGCACTCCGGATGAGAGTGAATAAGCCAAATGCGTTACTTGTGTGCCAGGAGAATCCTGTAAATAGTCAAATACAATGCATTCCTCTGTCCTTAAACCGATAGTTATATTCTCATACTTGGAGACCATCGTTCCATTCATCCAGTTTCCTGCGATTCTCTCTGCGGCTGCATATGCTGTTTCATTCAGCGTGTTGATATTATTTTGACCAACTTCGATAATTAATCCGGGAAGCCAGTCTGGCCATACCCCTAGTGTCAAATCCAGAGCAATCATTGTGTCGTTTGTGGCTACTGAAACGTTTCCAATGGATAGGGTGCCAGAAACCTCATCGTCAACATTGGATGCAGAAAATTCCATAGTACTGTCATTTAATGCCGCGCAGTATCCTCCTTCAGTGTACCACATAGTGAAGTTTGTAATTTTCTCAACATTCCAAGTTATTACTGTTTCATTATCGATATAGGTACTATACCCTGTAGCTATAGTGGTTAGACCTACTGAAACCATAAACATCATGACAATTACTGACAGAGCCATTCTTCTATTCATTCGAGTGAATCCTCCTTGAAGTTTGCATATAGACAATAGCAATGAAACCAAAACCTGCTGCTGATACAAGGAGTATGCCTGGAACTAATGATGGATCATCTTGTCGCTGTTGAGTTGGAGTGGAATATACCCACGAAACAATATCGTTATCGTCAAGTATGTATTGATTGGCTGCAACTGATGCAAACTCCCCGTTTACCCAAAATTGCCATCCATACTCACCTTCGCCAACAAGTCCTTCTATTTCCCTGATATAAGCAAGAGTACCAAACCACTGTACGTCGACATTGAGTACTGAAGATGTAACTTCGAGAACTGTAGACCCACTGAGATCATTGTATTCTCTGATTGTTCCATTTCCAAAGTCTATTGTGAGTGTGATTCTCTCAGCTGCCAAAATGAAATCTGAGCTACCCTGTACATGCGATGGGTTTGATAGACTCATCACTACAACCAGAATCAGTACAAGCATGATGCTTGGTTTTCGAGGCTTCAGGGATACCACACTCTAGGATAGGTTATCCTATCCTACGCCTCATGAATTTAAGAGTTTCTCTTTTCAACATTCTAGTGCTCCTTTAAACCGAAGCATCTATACGGTAAAACTCTGGTGAAGCAACAGCGCTATCTCAGGAGTATTTACCATTTGAAAACAGAATCTGATCGCAAAGGTTTCCTATTCGTTTTAGAAGGCATTGATGGTTCTGGTAAAACTGCAGTATGTCACCAATTGGTGGAAATCCTTCATAGTGACGGGTATGATGTTATTTACCTGAGAGAGCCGACAAATGAAAGTCCCTGGGGGAAGGAAATCCGAGAACGAACTCCTCGAGGTGAACTCACTCCTACTGAAGAGCTTGAGTTATTTGTGAAAGATCGAGAATGGCATATTAAAAACAGAATAGTGCCAGCACTGGTCGCTGGATATGTCGTTCTCATGGACCGTTACTTTTTTGCTACCGGAGCCTACCAATCAGTAGTCACTGGTATCTCTTGGAGAGAAATACTGCGAAGGAACCGAGAAGACATTCATGCCCCAGAACCAGATATTATCTTTATTTTAGATGTGGCAGCTGATATTGGACTTGAGAGAGCAATAGGACGAGAAAATGTAGCAAATCTACAATTTGAGAAACTTGACAGGTTAATTGAGGTTCGTAAGACCTACCTTGAGATAGCAGAACAGGATACTGGAGTTTTCAAGATAGTTGATGCTCATCAACCTCTTGATGTAGTCGTACAAATAGTGTATGAGCACATAATACAGGCAGTAAAAAGCAGGTATTATCCATCACAAGAATGATATACACAAATCCCTAGGCGCTATATATACCAGAATAATACGGTCGCGAACTCGCTAGTGACAAGGTTTTAATATGTGACTCACTGAATCGTAAATACTCTGGCTCTATGCAGAACAAGCCCCCAGGGACTGGGAGAGAAGCGAAATGCCGGTTGCAATGCTGCTTATAGATTGGGACTCAAAGATTGGAGCTGTACTGAAGGCGAAGGTACCTGCAGACTTTGCTGATTATTATCGCGAAGATCTAAATACAGAAATTATGCGTATCTTCACTTCTCACGCCATGGGCGATGCCACAGCTGGTTTTTCATCACTTAGTATTCGAATTGGTGGTGAAGAGTATGGTGTTGCATCCTACTATACTGGAATAGTGAGGGAGGAGGAACAGTATTGTGTGTCTCTCTTGCTTACTCCCTCAGAGGATCCAAAGATGTACGAGGCTGCAATCACCTCGATTGTGACTCCTCTTACGAATGCTGTGGTTGCATTGACTGACGCAGAACTTCAGGATGAACTGGACAACACCTACAGGCGAATTATCAGACTTGCTGGTATGACCGATGAGTCTCGACTAGCACGGCTTTTCTCCGATGAGGTGAGTAGGGCTGTCTTTCCCAAACTTTGGAAAGGAGGCATATCCAAAGAAGAACTTGAAGAATGGTTGAAGATGGTCACTGGTCTTCCAAGTGTTAGTGTGGACTCAATTATCGCTCCTTTTGAAGAACTAGGACTCGTAAAGACAGAATGGGTCGATGAGATTGGCCGTACTTGTGTCTTTATGATTAAGGACCTCGAAGTATTTAGAGCCCCACCGCTTGTTGCAATGGAATCCGCAAGCAGTGTTCTCGATCCAGAACTTGCAGCTGAGTACAAATCGGAGGTTCTTGAATTTCTCACTGAATGGCAGAAGACACCTGAGGATACGGTATCTGTGGCTCAAGTATTAGCAGACCCCGATTGTTATGATACACTTAGTGAACTCAGAAGGCGTCCTGCTAACATATCAGAATTGGAAGCTACACTAGGTATTCCTCCAAAGGAGCTGAAGGAGGCAATTCAGACTCTCAAGAAATTCAGAGTTGTTTCAGAGAAGCGTAGGAAAGGACCTTCTGGTGAATATGATAAATGGCTGTTTCTTCTGAATGATATTAGGGTTCGGCTATTCTTCCCAGAGTATTTCTTGCAAACTCTTGTAACTGACTTGGAAAAGACTCCCGATGATCCTAAGGCAATGGAGATGGTTCATCAGCATCTCAGGCTCCTACGAGATAACTTCCCTCGATGAGTTATGAAAATTCTATTGCGGGCTTACTATTGACACATTAGCAGTATTGCTAAATTCACAATTCCAATATATTTTCTTGCGAATATTACAAAAAAGAGACCTATAAGTTGTGAATCAAGAAAATAGACACATCTAACTTTTTTTGGTAAACCAGAAAGCTTCTTATGGCGATTTAGGGTTTCATCCATTGTGAACTTCACACAGGTGGCGGTCTTCCCCCGTCAGGAACTCGCAATACACGGTCCCACGAGTTCTAGTCCCTAATTGCAGTGTGAACTGCTACTGTTCTTGCGCATAAACGAATTTTGCCGCTCCTGTGGAAGAACACGCTCCAACGGATGTTTGGGGTTCTCTGAACCCCCAACATCTAACTTGTTTCTTGAAAATCAAAGATTGTACACACAAAACAAGTTAATCAAGCCTGTAATATCCTACTCTATATTGAGTGGATTCTCCACAACAGTGTATAATCTATTAGATAATCTGGTGAAGTAATAGTGATTCACAACACCTTCCTTATACGCATCTCAACACAAGAAATAATTGCATTCACTAAATATTGGCCCGTTGATGTGTCACATGAGATTCTTAGCGAATATGTCAAAACAAGGGAAGAACTTCGTTCTGAAAAGAGCAATGATACGCATCTAGAAAGTCTAGCACTAATATTAGGAGATCACAAGTTTCATGGAGTGGACTTGGTTTCAGACCTTCTTTTACTGTTTGTTACTGATAAAGGAGAAGACGAATCAAGCATATTCGAGAAGGTTGAAGCTGCATCGAAGCTCATGAGAAAGGAGCTGAAAAAATCAGGACTTGACGCTGTGAAGCAAGGGTATGAAAAACTTGTTGAACCATCTGTGACCACCAGATTGAAAATTGCGCTAGTTGGAGAGGGTGGTGTTGGAAAAACAACAACACTCCACCTTTTACTTGGAGACACACCACCACTGCAATATGTCCCAACAATAGCTCTCAATCTTGAAACTGTTGAAAACATCAGATTTGGCAACTACAGTCTTGTCCTCTGGGATTTTGCAGGACAAGAGCGCTTTCGAACACTATGGCGATTCTATTTCCATGGAGCTGATGTAATCTTCTTAGTTTGTGATTCAGCTCTTCGTAACGTGATAATCAGTAAGGACATTCTCAAGCTCATTAAACGAGACGCTCCGAAGGTTCCCGTCTTTGCTCTGGCTAATAAACAGGATAAACCAAACGCTATGAAACCTGAGGTCGTTCAGAAGATACTAGGAATTCCTACCTTTCCAATGGTTGCAATTGACAAGGCTAGGCGTGATGAGATGCTAAGGATTTTGATGACTGCTGCAGCACAATATGTTGGTGTTGCTCTTCCGGATCTTCCGGCATCCGAGCTCTTGAAGTTTACAGATGCCGCAACCAAGGAAGCGATAGCTGAGACAGATGCGATGCAGGAACGAAGGGAAACTGCAGAGATTGAAGAATCTGAATTCGAGACTATTGAAGTGGTCGAGGAAGTCTTGGTTGACGAAGATGGACATGTCATTGAGAACCTAAATGACTATGAGATAATTGAAGAAGTCATTGAAGAAGTAGATGAAGATCTCTTTGAAGAAGAAGAAACAAAAGAAGAGATTGTTTCTCCGGAACTAGCTCCTGATGTGATGTTAGAGGAGATTGAGGAAGCAGAGGCGGAAGTAGAATTCTTTGAACCCGAGCCTGAAGTAAAAGTCGAAGATGAGATTGCATCTTCTGAACCGATTCCTGAGGCCATTATAGAGGAAACTAAGGAAGTAGAGGAGGAAGTAGAAATCTCTGTATCTCCGCTTGAAGCAGAGATTCAATCATTTCCTCTAGAAGTAGAGTTCTCTGAGGAACATTTGATACACCAAGAAGTCGAACTTGCTAAAGCTGATGCTCTCAGTGAAGCAATAGGACCGGACCAGACTACAGAAGAAGATGCTTTTGCGACAGGCATGCAATTGGAAGAGGGTGAAGGATTTGAACCCTCCCACATGGAGGAGTCGAAAGAGATTGATGAAATCTCCATGGATATTTCCATTGAATTGCCAAAGGAAGAATCTTCGATAGAAGTAGAAGAACAATTACCACAAATCGATTTTGCTGAAGAGGAACTTCCACCTGAAGAGAAACTCGGAATAGAACCGATTGCTGAAGAAAACAACGGAGGCGTAAAAATGGCCAAAGAAATTATATTCGAAGCTCTCGAGGCCGATGAATTCATCTCCGCAGAACTTGATCTTGTTTCTCATACTGAAATCGATGAAGCTCTTGAAGCATTTAAGAGTGATGAGGCTACTCCTACCGAGGGGGAGTCCGACATTCGAGAAGAGATTGATGCCGAGTCACTTGAGGAGTTAGAGCTTATTCTCGGCCCTCTGGATAGTGCTGTAGGTGGAACCAAGAAAAAAGATTCTAATGACACTAAGCAGCACTCTGAGAACTCACCTATAAATAATGAATCATTAGATGAACTGAGTCGTCTACTAGATTTCGTCGATTCAGGTGAAGATGAGGATTAACTAGATTTGTGGTCTTGGCGATAGACTGATTTAGATGTATGAATTTGGTAATAGTGTGAGTCGTCGTGAAGCTATCTGATGTTGAGCCTAGTAAAAGCGTATCTGATCTTATCGTCCGGATAATATCAATCGCATCTCCTAGAATTATTCAGACTCGAGCGGGACGTAAAACTATGCTAAAAGAAGTCCTGGTGGCTGATGATTCTGGATCCGCAATTCTCTCTCTTTGGGGTTTTAATGAAGGTAACGATCTCTCTGCAGGAATGGTCATAAAGATAGAGGATGGTTGGGCGAAGGAATGGCAGGGAAAAGTACAGCTCTCGCTAGGTCGCTCGGGAAAATACGAACATATCGCTGATGATGGCTCAGTTCCTTCAATAACAGAACTAGGGGCTTCTAAGGAATCAACGATTTTTGAAGAATAGAGCATAAGAAATGTCCACAGAGCGGAAATGTTATGGTCTTTGTATATCTCTCAGCACCTATCATTCATCCGTCACTACGCAGGGATGATTTCTGTTCTACTGTGATTAAAGTTTTAGAGAATAAGGGGATTAGAGTATTTGCACCTCAGCTACTTCAAGAAAGAGAACCAAAATTAATATTCAAACGTGATGTCGAATACGTTCGATTGTGTGATTTTCTAATTGCTGAGATTTCAAGTCCATCGCTTGGAGTTGGAATGGAGATCATGTTGGCTATTGACCTGATGAAACCAGTTTTATTATTCCATCAATCTGATTCTGATTCTATTTCGAAAATGGTTATGGGGGCTGATGGAAAAGTTTTGTTTGAGTATACATCTCTAATAGAAGTTGGCAAGATTCTACATTCTCTGAACCTTGAGAATTTAATTGTTCAAAAATGTACAATCTGTGATAGTCAGGTGGCAGAAGTCTTGGAAGACGAGATCCGTTGTGTGTCATGTGGTCATTCTGATTATGATATTGTGGTGTAAGACTATGCCTATGCCATTGTTTGATGTATCAACGAGTAGGTTGAGGGTGGTTCTATTATTAACGCTCTCTGTTTCAATGGTTTCGAGCGCAAGTATCCTCATCACAATTAGTGTTTCACCCTCATTGGTAAAGGTATTTTGGAGAACTCTCTATGGCTCACTCTTCATGGCGATAATAGGTGCAATCCGAGGAGATCTTTCAAAGCTCAGAAGTCCGCAGGTACGTAACAATTGGCCTTGGCTTATCGGGATAGGTATTATCCTCTCTCTCCATTTTTCGACTTGGTTTCAATCGCTCGAGATGACCTCTATTCCTGCAAGCGTTGTTCTTGTTGATTCGTCACCAGTTTTTACTGCCATATTATCCACTGTATTCTTGGGCGAATCTCTTCGAAGGCGTTCTTGGATTGGCATCTTTGTTGCTATAGCTGGCGCGATTTTCCTAGTGTGGATTGATTATGGCCTAGAATTAGGAGCATTGGCTGGAGACCTGTTAGCACTTGCAGGTGCTGTTTTCCTTGCTATATATTTCATTGGCGGAAGAAGATATGCTCAAGGAATGCCCATCACGGTCTACACTTCAATTATCTATCTTGTAGCTGCGATTACCACTCTAGGTTTCTGTCTTTTAGGCGGATTTAACGTATTGGTCTTTGAACCATCTGAGGTTCTAATTTTCATAGCATTAGCAATTTTCCCAACAGTACTTGGACACTCTGTCAATAACTATCTTCTCACTAAAGTCCCAGCATACGTGGTTTCTTCTGCAGTTCTTGGTGAACCAGTAGGAGCTACTATTCTAGCCGCAGTTATTCTTGGAAGGATTATCGAACCAGCTGAATTGATTGGTTTTAGTGTCATTCTCATTGGTGTAGCTGCTGTACTCGCTGACATTGCTTCCAAGGAACGCATAGAACGCTCAAAGTTATCCTTTGATGACGCCAATGGGACGTAGTCTCACTGCCATGGTTGCAATCCCCACAGAGTCTGAAACCCGAACCACCTCGTCTACATCCTTATAGGCTCCTGGAGCTTCTTCAGCTATGACCACTCCTTGAGTAGCTTTTACTATAATACCTTCAGTAGCCAACTGGTCCTGTACCTCTTTTCCAAAGAACTTCCTCTTTGCCTGTGTGCGACTAAGAAAGCGTCCAGCACCGTGTGCAGTCGAACCAAATGAGAGATCCATGCTACGTTGATTTCCCAATAGAATGTATGATGCAGTTCCCATTGTGCCTGGTATAATTACTGGCTGTCCAATATTTCGATATTTTGAAGGAATATCGGGATGCCCTGGTGGAAATGCTCGAGTTGCACCTTTCCTGTGAACCACAACCTTGGTCCTCTTTCCTTGAATTTCGTGCTCCTCTACCTTTCCCATATTATGTGCGACATCGTATATCAGTCCCATGTCTAAATCCTCGGGCGACTGACCCATGATCTTTGAGAAAGCTTCTCTTGTCCAGTGCATCATTGCTTGGCGATTGGCAAAAGCATAGTTTGCTGCAGCGCTCATTGCACCTAGATAGGCCTGTCCCTCTGGCGATGTTGTAGGTGCACTGCATAGCTCTCTATCAGGCAAGTCAATCTTGTACTTCCTCATAGCTTGAGTCATAACACGTATGAATTCAGAACAGACCTGATGTCCAAGTCCACGAGAACCACTATGGATCATAACCATGACTTGTCCTTTCCTCGTAATGCCCATCACTTTAGCGGCCTGCTCATTGTATATCTCATCAACAAGCTGAATCTCAAGGAAGTGGTTGCCAGAACCAAGTGTTCCGCTTTGCTTGAGCCCTCTCTCCTTTGCAGTACCTGGTACATCTGCAGGATTAGCAATATCTAGCCTACCGTTAGCCTCTTGATTCTCAAGGTCATCCTCCCAACCATAACCTTCTTCAACAGCCCATCTCGCCCCTCCGCTGAGCACCTCATCCACACCCTTGTGAGATTGTAGATTGATCTTGCCCTGTTTTCCTACACCTGTTGGAACATCCGCGAAAAGTTGGTCAATAAGCTGCCTGATTTTAGGTCTGACATCTTTCTCGTCAAGATTCGTTCTCAACACTCTGACTCCACAGTTGATATCATACCCAACTCCGCCTGGGGAGATGACACCATTCTCATAATCAGTTGCTGCAACTCCACCAATAGGGAACCCATAGCCTTGGTGTCCGTCAGGGAGTACAATGCTATGTGTGTAGATTCCTGGGATACAAGCTGCATTGGTTGCTTGGGTGAAAGTTGCATCCTGTTTCATCTTCTTAACAAGATCTTCTGATGCGTAGATTCTAACAGGTACTCTCATGCATGGTTGCGTGCCCTTCGGAATTTCATAGATATTTTCAGCGACCTTCTTGATGTCCATCTAACACACTCTCAATGTCCAATTATGACCTTCTTTGCTAGACTCGCTATAAGGCTTGTGAAGTGAGCTTGTACAAACTGTTTATTATAACGATGGGGAAAGGCTTATTCCCTGCCATGGGAGGAAGTGTTCAGGGTTGAAAAAACCTGAACAAAATAAGGAGGATGAGTCACTAGGTGGCTGAAGTGCGACTCACTGCAATGGTAACAACTCATGGTTGAAGCTGTAAGGTCAAACAGGATGATCTCATAAGACTTCTACAGGCTGCTGGCCTTCTCTCACAAGGAACAACCTGTGAAGGTGAGGTGGGCGATGATGCTGTGGTCCGCATCGTCAATGATGAAGTAGCAGTCGTAGAGAACGTCGACATCTTTACACCCATTCACGATGACCCCATCATTCAGGGTAAAATCATCGCGTGCAATGCCACAAACGATGTGTTTGCGATGGGAGTTACCAATATTCTCTCGCTACAGGCGTTCCTCGCATATCCCGACAACTTGCCCGAGCATATTGTTGCTAATGTCCTAAAGGGGATGAACAGCTTTATGACGGATCTTGGTTCGAAACTCTCTGGGGGTCAAACGATCACCAATCCTTGTCCGGTCTTTGGTGGAATCGCCTTAGGAGTGACCCATCCACGAAATGTTGTTTACTCTAGTGGGGCACATCCTGGCGACATAGCAGTGCTAACAAAACCACTTGGTATTCAGTCTGCTATGAGGTCTTACAGGGACCTTAAGGATGAGAAACGTGAAATGCTGCTGGCTGAGTTTGACGAACTTGCTTTGCTAAGAATGCAAGAAAATGCAGTCCGCATTATGACCCAGAGCAATTTTGAAGTTGCTCAAGCGATGAACAAAGTCGGGGTCAATGCTGCAACTGATATCACTGGATTTGGTCTACTTGGTCATGCAAGTAATGTGAGCTCTCTAAGTGGTGTTGATGTTGTAATCAATCGAGTTCCAGTGATTAAAGGAACGCTTGAACTTGCCAATTTCTTTGGTCACAAATTATCAACTGGATATGGTGCTGAAACTGCAGGCGGAATGCTTGTGTTTATGGAACCTGAAAAAGTTGATCAATTCCAGGAGCTCCTAGCAGACCAAGGTCTGCCCTGTTGGACTGTTGGTAAAGCTACAAAACATGACGGATCACCACGTGCCACATTGGCACAAGATGTTCAGTTTATTGAGACCGAATTCCCGTGAGAGCGCCAAAAACCATCTGGCGTGGCGTTCGAGGATAGCTACTGCGAGTAGCCGGTCTCCACTCATATTCTAACCGAGCAAATGATTTAATTTTTCTAGAAGAACATCTATTCCTTCAACACATTTGAGGTCAAGCTCTGGATCTATGAACTTACGAAGCTCGATTATCTCTTCCTTTTCTAAATCATGAAAGAGCCAAAACTCTTCGATGGGTGTTGTCCTTGATTCCGACATGACTTACTTCACTTCTATTAGTATTCTGTTCAATAGTTCGCTTATTGTCGATATATACTCTTGGGTTATGGACGCGCCATCTATAATGGGAGGCTATACGATTCAGGCTTAATAACGGCAAACCATTTAACGCCCATCAGGTTACACGGAATATGCCATTCAAGAAGAAAGACGCTGGTGTTTAGGAATGAAGATTGTTGTGACTGGACCTTATGAAGCTGGTAAGAGTCAGATGATACACCATATTACAAATGGAGCTTGTATCAACATTGAACGTAGGGGCACAACCATTGCAATGGATCATGGCCTAGCCAATGTAGCTGGTATGAGCGTCTTCATGTTTGGCACACCAGGGCTCTTACGATTTCGAACTATGCGTAAAATACTAAGCTCAGGAGCAGATGGTATCATCTTTGTCGTTGATTCTGTAGATCCAGAGTCTGATGCTAGAGCCAAGCTATTCTTCCGTGAAATTGCATTCTTTCTACCAGGAGTACCCTGTGTCGTAGCAGCCAATAAGCAAGATGTACAGGAATCCCGACCTGTTGACTCTCTCAGAATGAACCTTCGATTTCTAGCTGGTCTTCCTGTCTTTCCAGTATCTGCAAAGACGGGAGCCAATGTTGATAGTATGCTCAGAACTTTACTCTATTTAGTAATGATGCAATGGAGTTCTGTCTTTGCTAAGTTTGCTCAGTACAGTGGGGCCAAAGATGGTCTCAAGAAACTGATGAAAGATCTCAACCTTGAGCGGGAGCAGGCTGTAGGCTATCTGCGACGGTTTGAACTCCGAAAACTCCTTGAAGTTCAAGTCGGTGATGAACAGTTTGTTGTCAAGGACTCAGTTCGCGCCCTTCTAGAAAATCCAGTCAGTATTATGCAGAAATAATGAAGTTTTCAAAGACTCTTATCCGTATTTTCACTTCTAGTATCAATTGAGATATAGGGAAGTTGTTTCTTTAGAAAGAATCAAAAGCGATATAGGCCGCAACCACTCATAATTGATAGGTGAGCCCGATGACTGAAGAACCTGAACTCGCTATTGATGATATTGATCCAGCAGAACTTTTAGAACAGGCCGCAGCTTCCCTTGAAGCTGGGGAAAAAGATGAAGCTGCAAAAATGTTTAATGCAGCAGGTAACATCTACATGTCTGTTGCGGAGTTTGATGAGGCTCACAAGTGTTTTGAAGAATCCCAACGAATCTACAAGGATCTGAAGGATGAGAATGGCACTAGCGATACAATGTACAATCTTGGAGTAGCAAGTATAAACTTGGAAAGATGGGATGAGGCATTAACATCACTGCAAACAGCAATGAAGCTCTTCGAGAAGGTTTCAAATAATAGTGGTGTTGCAGATGCTATATACGGCTTGGCATTGGCAAGCCTTGGTCATGGCAATTTTGACGAAGCAATGGAGTACTTCAAGAAAGCGCAGAAAGCCTACAAAACTCTTGAGAATGATCAAGGGATGGCGAGTGTTATTATGGATATGGGCGCCGCATATGCCGATAAAGAGGACTGGACAAATGCCCAAGCAACGATCAAGAAGGCATTGAAGCTATACGAGGATATGGGCGACAAATCTGGTATTGCAGATGCACTCTCATTGCTTGGAGACATTGCAGAAACTAGTGGGGATGAACGAAGGGCTGCTGAGTTATTTGTAGATGCAGCTCAGAACTATTTCGAGGCAGAAATCTTCGATATCAGTCGAGAGGTTCTTGATAGGGCTGAGCAAAAGATGTGGGATATACCAAAGGCTACTCGACGGAGACTCAGACGCGTGATAGATGATCTGCGTGACGCATTACCTGAGGAAGAAGAGATCTCAGATGACGATGATGTTGATGAGGATTTTGACCCAGATTTGCTTGGTATCGAAGATGATTAATTTCTCACATGAAATCAGAAGTCAGACCTGCTAGGTCTCTCAACGGGAAAACTCTATTTGCATAGTTTTTCTCATTCATGTATCTTCCAATGGAGTAGACCTTATTGAAACACTGGCGAACAAAGATATTGACATTCACCATTATGGTCGTTCTTCTTGGGTCCATCGTCACAATAGCTATCCCAAGTTCTTCCAGTTCATTTACGAATCTCAGACACTTCTCAACTAGTGCTGATGGAAATCAGACACCTTTGAGAAGAATTGTTTTCGTCGCTCCTGATTCAAATTCATACATCGACGAGTTCGCCTATATCTCTGCCATTTCAGCCTCCGTGTTTAACGAAAACGGGACTCAATATATCTCTCCACTGATTTATTCGACTGGTTCCAATAGTGAGAGCTGGTTTCTTGAAGACTGGATCGATTATCTGAGCACCGATGGAGGGCTGACCCAAGCAATCTCTGTTGGTGACTTCTCAGAATCTTATCTCACAAATCTGCAGTACAGCATTGGGCAGAAGATATACCCTCGACTCACCGGAACGACATCAGCTGAGATTGCGGCAAAAATAGCTGTTTCAGAATGGCACACTTCTGACATTGCAGTAATCTCTCTGGCGAGGGATGATTTTCAGACAAGTGGAGTCATCACAGGAAACAGTAGTCATACTTTTCTAAATGATGCTTCACAACTTGATACCTTTGGAGGTTCTGTAACAGGAGTTACCACCCCCTCCAGCATAACTTTCACGCCCCCTACTTGGGCAGGCTGGCTCGAAGGCAGTTTCAATTGGACAGGTACTGAGATTCTTACTCATGAGTTAATTGATCCAAATGGAGAGATAGTAGATTATTCCGTGAATAACCAAGTCTATTTTTCAAGGCATCCCGGGTATGTAGCAAGTCCTGTTCCACTACATTTCTGGCTTCCAAAGACAGCTGATGGTGTTTGGACCATGAATGTAACTAGGGCTACTCCCGGAACCACAAGCATGAATTGCGAAGTTCTCTATCATCCCGGATACTCTCAATCGGTTTCTATTCCTTCGAACGCAAAATGGTTGAATGTGACAATGAACTGGGATAATGTTGCTACTGACCTCAACCTTGCCTTAGTAGATCCCAATGGTCGTTTAGTCATGTGGGCACCTGCTGGTAGCATCCTATCTAATCCTGGACGAGAAACCATTCAGCTCCCATACCCTATGGAAGGCAATTGGAATATCATCGCATCTTGGATGGGTGCAACGAATGAACAGAATAACATCAATCTTTCATGGAGGATATCACGACTTCCAATAGATTTACAGAATTATTTGGAATCTGCTTCAAATGGCGCAGTTCTTGCTTCTCTCCTCAATGCTCCACTTCTCTATGCAGAACCCACTCAAGTCCCTCAAATCACTCAATGGGCACTTGACAGATTAAATGTATCAACAGTCTGGTTTGTTGATGTAGGGGACCTGCAGCAGACATCACTCATAACTGAACTGTCAGCTTCTGCCACAGTATTGAATCTAAATAGCTATAGTGCAATTTCTGGAAATATCACTGAATTATCCAAGAGTTCAGACATTGTAGTTACAGTCCCTACTGGGGACAATAGTGAGTTCATCGGACCAGCGGCTTACTCAGCAGCAGTTCATGGTGCTCCTATATTCTCTCTTAGCAGCAATGATAATCAAATGATAACACGTGCTCAAGAAACTTGGGCTCCATATCTCATTGGACCTGAGATCAATAACATCTATGTTATTAACAAGTATGAGAACCGTGCTGAGAATGGATGGTATGATGAGAGAATCCCAAACAAATACTCCATGATGAAGTCTGTGGATGACTTTGAGAGTTTTCTTTCCGTACGCGGAGCTCGCAACGCAACAGAAGCGCAATCTTGTGTTATTGTGGCACCAATGTCGCTACTTCCTTCAAGTTTTGACAGATCTCTACAGTGTGCTTTCAATCCCGGTCGAATACCCGCTGAGGAGCCATCCACAGCATCAGTACTCATCAATCGGGGTTTACTTCACAGATATCTATTCCTCACAGCTGAGTCCTCTGACACAGCTCTGATTAGCATGTATGCATACACGGACGGTGCACAATTTGTGGATAATGCACTTCATTATTCAGTCTTATTCCAGATTGAGAACTCCACCGATGCCCTTGAAGCGGCTGGATTCGGTATTGAGAGTCACGTTGGTGCCACAGAGACTTTCGCACAGTTAAATTCTCAAGTCGCATTATGGTCTCTTTCCACACACGGAACATTAACACACTTGCCTAGAGATCCTCCTAATCGACCATACGGACCGGGCTATTTCTCAATGAGAAATGGGGACACGCCTTTTGGATTCGAAGTAAGTGAGTTAGAGAGAGAGAGTTCATCTGATGCCGATAAATTGGTAAACCCAGTCGTATTCACGGCTGAAGCTTCGAATCATGTAACAAGATCGACAAAAGAGCTAGACTCTGCAATTGGCAACATTGGCTCTCCCATCGTTATTCTCACAGCCTGTCTACTTGGAGGCACAGATATGCCCCTTATGCTTATGAAACACGGAGCTGTAGCCGTGACCGCTTCGCCACGAACCGTTTATTTTCAGCCTGCTGGAATGCTCTCAGTACTAATGGCACAATCTCTGAGTCAGGGCGATACAATCGGAGAAGCCCTTTCATATGGTCTATCTCTTACATCCTCAGACTTTGCAGATCCTCTTGTTGGCAGAGATCCGCGTGATTATGCCAATCAGCAGATACTCTTTGGAGACCCATCCATTCAACTCTATGAACCAAGTGCATCACCTCATATCTCTGCAGTGGATCCTACAACTGAGGTTTTTGGAAATCATGTTCCCACACGAGGTGTTCCTTCGATTGCGGCTTTAGGTAGCTCTACGTATCTTCCTGATGCACTATCTCCTCTAATGGTAGACTATGATTACTATGAGCCATCTAATTTTTCTGAATTCTTGCCTCTTCTTTCGCTTCGATATACTGTCATTATTGAACCATCTACACTCTCATTGTTCACAGAGAATCTATCATCATATACAAGTGGATTTGATACCTACATGCGTAGTGGAGGTGTCCTGGCCGTACTAGGAGTAACAGAATCCCTTCCTTGGATTCCTTGGCCAATGTCTTATGATTCATTTACGGATAGCGACCCTGTTACATATGTTGAGGAAACACACCCATTGTTGATGGCACCTAACACAATAAACACAACAACTGGTCACACTGGTCATTTCACGTCAGTCTGGGCTAATCTGACCGTACTAGCAACAACTGGTTCTAATCCTGTGATAGTCGCTGGTACTTATGGTTCTGGAAAGGTTACACTAACCACCACAAACCCAACGGGTTCAATCAGAGATGCATTCATCGAGAACATTGTAATGTGGAGTTCTATGCCATCAATCTGTCTAAGACAGCTTTCACAGAGCCAATCCATTATTTGGGCAGGTGACCATGTCACATTCACAATTCGTCTTTCAGATTTTGAAGGTAATCCTATTGAATCTGTCAATCTACATCTTTGGTTGAATGAAACGGAAATGGATGTAGTAGAAAATGGCGATGGCTATTATACTGTAGTAGTATCTGAAGCATGGACTTCTGCTAATCAAGGCGTTTTTGACTTGAGGTTTTACATTAGTAAAAGTGGATTTGACACGCTCTCTCTGGTCTTTGAGCAATATCTGTTAGTGCGACCATTCCCATGGGTAGTGATTATCATTTTGGGCGGTATCGTTGCTACAGTTATTGTCGGTTGGGTCTATATCAAACGAAAGCGTGGTGATTCATTCTCATTCCGCCGAGAAAAGAAAGGAGAGTCCAAACCGAAAAAGCGTCTAAAGGAAGAAGAGGAGAAACGCAAAGAAGAAGATGGCAAATTTGACCCTAAGGAGTACTTCGGTGTCTGATTTGTTCCTTTTAACTAAATGCGCAATCCATGTGCTTACAATAAGGTTTTATATATACTGCACCGACTAGCCTTTGTTTGGATTAGCCGAGGGTCCCAGCATGTCTACTCGTGTTGACAGTATCAACAAAATCATCCGTGACTTTGAAACCGTTCCCGGTGTTGAAGGCGCTGCGCTTGTATCCCCCGATGGCCTCATGATTGCTTCTGCTTTACCAGAGAGTGAGCAGGAAAACGTTGCTGCGATAAGCGCTGCAATCACTTCTCTTGGTGAGAAAGCAACAATGGAGTTAGATCGAGGGAATCTTCTTGAAATATATGTAAAGGGCGACAAGGGATATACACTCATCACCTCAGTCGGAGATCGTGCCGTCTTCTTGGTACTTGCAAAGGTTGATGCTCAACTGGGACTTATTTTCATGGACATGAAACGGATGGCTGAAGCTCTGCTTGAGATTCTCTAACTGAAGCGGATTTACTTCATACTCGTAATCATCACGTCAACAATGTGATGAGCAACTTCTCTCTTTGGTGCAAGTGGTATTTGCTTCACAAAATCCTTTTTTCCGACTATGAGGACCTCATTCGTATCGACATCAAAAGCAGCACCCTTCTTCTGCTCATCGTTGGCAACAACCAAATCGCAAATTCCCGACTTAATTTTGGCTCTTGCCCGTTTTTCTAGCTCTTCGTCACTGATGCCCGACTCAACCTTGAATCCCACAATGAAGAGGCTCTTGTATTTGCTACGAGCTTCCTCTATGATTTTCTTTGTAGGCAAAAACTCAATCACTAGACCGCTTTTTCCAGAGGCAAGTTTGGTTTCTTCCTTCTTTGCAGGCACATAATCAGAAACAGCTGCTGCAGACACGAGACCATCGGTCTTCCGAGACGATAGTGCATTCATCACTGCATTCATCATCTCCTCTGCTGTCTGAACATTAACAACTTCAGCAAGTCCTGGGGGTTTTTGAGAAGTGGGCCCTAATACAAGTGTCACTGATGCTCCCCGGGAGG
>JAOUFI010000120.1 GCA_029858305.1 Candidatus Thorarchaeota archaeon | reverse complement strand
CCCGCGGATGGAACAGTACGTCTTACTCCACGACCGGATTTCAGCACTGTTTTCACTCCTTGAGTACTCCATAGAAGAAAGGACAATTCTTCCAACGTTAGAGGAGCTGAGGTATATTTCCTTCTACTCTTTCTGTTATTTACAAGATCGAGAAAAGGAGTCATACCTATCTTAAATTCATCAGGAGAGATTAAATCAATAAGCGAGGCATCGTCTGGATAAGGCTGTTGAAAAAGAGGAGGAGCAATTTTTTTCTTTTCATCGGATTCTGGGACAACTTCTTCGTATTCTTCAGAATCGAAAAAATGCAAAAATTTTCTTCTTTCTTTCATAAACGAAAAATTACTTGGGCAATTAATCAACATACCTACAAGAGCAACTCAAATGTTTAAAGAATAACATATCAAACAGGTCTTGTGTGTTTTGTCTTTAGCGATACAATTCAAATCCCAACGGGGTAGACATATTTTATCATGTAAGCCTAAGCAAATCTGAGCGAGTGATAATGCCACGAATTCGGCCTTGATTATGAACGAGAATCGCCTGGTAGTTCTGAAATAGAGGTTTAATGATGTCTACTGGAGTGTTCTCATCAATGATAGGGGCTCCTGCAGGATTCATAACGGCCTCAACGGAAAGCTCGTTAATATTAGGATGAAGATTGCGAATGATATCATGCTCAGTTAATAATCCTACAAGTTGAGTACCCCTTAGAACAGGCATTTGAGAAAAATCATGCTTCTGCATCAGGCTTACAGCAAATGATACTGAATTTCTAGCGTCCACAGTGATTGGATTTGGAGTCATAATGTCAGCACAGATCCTATTCGACTTATTTGTGAGAGTTTCTATAATCTTGGTCATTATTGATAGTTTAGGATCGATGGAACCACGTTCGAGTCGGGCGATATATGACTGAGATACACCCACTTCAATTGCCAGATCTGTCTGTGTCAATCCTACATCTCGTCTCATTTTTGCGAGTTCTTCCTTAGTTGGCATCATACAAATTATTCCTATAAGTAATTATTATTATTGGTAGGAATATCAAAAGCAAATGTATTTATACTCTTCGTTCTGCGGCTTGTGGAAATAACGAGTTGATTATAATGAAAAATTTGAAGGTTACAGCTGGATTTGGGCCTAGTGTTGACAAGCTCCCGGTCGAGATTGTGGAGCGAAAGGGGAAGGGTCACCCGGACACGCTTTGCGATAAAGCCGCTGAAGAATTATCAGTACGGTTGAGTGAATTTTACATGGAAACTTTTGGCCAAGTACAGCATCATAATGTTGACAAGGTTCTTCTCGTTGGAGGACAATCAAACTCTAGGTTCGGGGGAGGAGATGTCATTGAACCAATTTACATTCTCATGAGCGGACGCGCTGTTGATGTCGTTGACAAAGACTATGAACGACAGGTACCAGTTGGTAAATTTGCTGTCGAACACACCAGAGAATGGTTGAGTAAAGACCTCCCGCATCTGGATGTGAACTCAGATGTCATCATTGATTACAAGATACGTGCTGGAAGCACAGACCTTGTTGGCAACTTCGATCTCCAAACCGGTGTCCCACGAGCTAATGACACAAGCTTTGGTGTTGGGTATGCTCCATTCTCACCTACTGAGTTAATTACTTTGGAAGCTGAACAACTCCTGAATAGTTCGAAGGTCAAGAAGCAATGGCCTCAGATAGGTGAAGACATCAAGATTATGGGTACGAGGATTGACGACAAGATTCACGTTCAGGTCGCAGCAGCAATCATATCAAGCGAAACCAAAGACCGACAAGAGTACGCCAATGTTATGCAAGGCATTCAAGATCTGGTCGGAGATCTCGCTGTGAAAATCACTGATATGGAAGTAGATGTGAGTGTGAATACTGCGGATAGCCCAGAAGATAACCTATTCTATCTCACAGTGACTGGAACGTCAGCAGAACATGGTGATGATGGTCAAGTAGGTCGAGGTAACCGCGCAAATGGTCTCATAACGCCTTACAGACCCATGACTTTAGAGGCTGCAGCTGGAAAGAATCCCGTGTCTCATGTTGGAAAGACTTACAATGTGACTGCAAGAGAAATCACAGAGAGAGTGTACAAGGAACATCCGGATCTAGCTCAAGTGTATTGTTACATCGTAAGCCAGATTGGAGCTCCAATTACAGAACCTCAAGCTGTCAACATAGAAATCTACGGTGATTGCGATCTGAATAAGATTAGAAGTTCTGTTGAATCTATCACTGAAGAAGTGATTGCAAAACTACCACGTGTCTGGGAAGGTTTTGTCAAGAGGCAATACCAGCTCTGGTAGGACCGAAAAAACCAAAACGGAGCGTGTAGGGCTGCATTTTAATAGCCCTACACAACTAATTTTCTTTTTTATCACTCATTGATTCCTAATGACTTGAGGAATGCATCACTATTGGATTCTCGACCTAGGAAATCGCGAACCATCTCATCGGGATCGCGGCTGCCGCCAGGAGCAAGTATCTTCACCCGATACTCATAGCCTGTTTTGCTATCCATGTAGCCATGTTCTTCAAATTTAGTGAATATGTCCTCTGCAAAGACCTTCGACCAAAGATATCCATAGTAGCCGGCTTCATAGCCACTCATGAAATGGGACATGGAGGCTTCAGGAAGTGTGTCGGCTGGATGCGCGAAGAGGGTGATCTCAGCAAAGAATTTCATCCACTCACCAGTTATATCTTCAATAACCTCAGTATGATAGCGCATGTCGATTAGTGAGAAGAATACCTGACGAAGTTGTAGAAGACCGACATCTTGCAACTTGCCAGCAATCATCTTTTTCAAAAGTTCATAGGGCAACTTCTGGGCGGCATTCTCATAATGTCCAGAGAGAAGCGAAAGAACCTCTTCCTTCCAAGCCCATTTCTCGAACATCATTGAAGGAGTTTCGATAAAGTCAGGAAGTACTCCATTAAGTCCAAACCTAGAGTAATTAGCACTATTAGATATAACATGCATCAAATGACCAAACTCGTGGAAGAAAGTTTCAACTTCGGAATGTGTCAATAGAGATGGTTGTGTCTTTGTAGGCTTTTGGAAATTGGATACCATTGATGTGATGGGAAGTAGAGCGTTGCGTTCCTTGACACGACGATCGAGGATGTCAAAAACTGCATAGTGCTTGTATTTGCCTTCTCTCGGATAGAGATCCAGATAGAACAAACCCTTAGTTTCACCAGTGACTTTGTCAATGACCTTAAACTCTCGGACATCCTCGTGCCAAACATTGGGGCTAGTTGATTCAATGAAGTCCAATTCTAGGACCTTTTGATAGACTTCTAATACGCCCGCAACAACACGTTCCATGGGGAAGTACTTCTTGATCTCATTTTGATCAATAGTGTATTTCTCTCTCATCAACATCTCATGGTAGTAGAATAGATCCCACATGTCAAGTGAGACAGATTCCAGTGGTGTTTTGGTTTCCTTTGCCTTTAGCTCCTTTAGGACATCAAGCTCTCTGCGCGCAAAGGGAGTAAGTTTCTCTTTTAGGTCATTCATGAAATCGAGAACTCGACCAGGAGTTTTCGCCATCTTGATGTTAATTTGATACTCTGCAAAACATGAAAAACCCGAAAGTTTAGCTAGTCTATCTCTCAGAGCGAGTGTGTCAGACATACGCTCGCTATTTTCCATTCCTCCTCTTCGCAGATATGCAAGGACCATCTTTTTCCGCGTTTCAGGATTCTTAGCATAATCCCTGACTGGGATAATGAAGGGATAGTCCAACGGGAGTTTGTAGTAGTCGCCCTCTTTCTCCAAGTTCTCATATATCTCAGGAGGCACTCCTTCAAGTTCCTCCTTAGTACACGGCACTGTTGTTGTGATTTCGTTAAGAACCCGATTGAATTCAGATTGAAGGACAGATATGTTGTTTGAGATCTCTAGAAACTCTTTCCTTTCATCATCCCCTAGAGCAGCACCTGAGTAAACGAAAATCTTTAGTCCTCGATTTAGCAAAGCCCGCTCTTCATCACCAAAACTGTCCATAATGGGCTCAAGTCGTTTCAAGACAACATAGAGATCATTGCGACCCCAGAGCTCATTCTTGAACTTCTCATATTGCTTCTCTACATCATCAGCTGCGTCTCTCTGAGCTCTATCTCTTGAAATATCCTTCAGAAACGTTAGAGGGCCCATGGCTTCACCTAGCGTTCCCAACGTTTCTTCAAAGTCCAGAAGTGTCTGAAGATTCTCCTCTCCATCAGCAATAGCTGCAATAAGGTCTAATCGCTTCTTGGCATTTTTAATTGCTTCATCAGCAGTTGCTTGAATCTTCTCTGGCTTGGTACTCCAGTCTATCTCACGGATTACACCTTCATACGACATAACCCCCGAAGAAAATCTAGGATATATAAGAACGACTTTACAGGCGATAGTGAGTCCTTCAATTGTGGATATCATGGCTTTTCTATGGGTGGATTATCCTGTAACATGTTTTTTAAGGACTCATGTATAGTTTCCAACTAAGTCAACCCCAGTTGTCATGCCATGGGGTTGTTTAAACATCAGGAGAATTAATAGCATGGGCAAAATAACTGACCCCATCGCCAAGCGAATCAGAAAGAAAGCTGCTAAGGACATCAAGGGTGGTGTTTTTGGTAAAATAACCCATTACATCCCCGGATGGCACGGTTATCAGGAGAAAAATGAGCGGCGCGCCGCCGACAAGGTCCTCCGTGAATTTCTTGCAGACCAACTCCGACTTGTCAAGCAAGACTTGGAAAAGTTGCAGATGATGGTTGTTGAGTATAACCTTAGCAAGACTTGGGAAACATTTGACAGGATGCTCAATCTTACAGATAAGATAGAGAGCGCAATTCGATACGCTGATTATGGCTATGCGGCTTGGGGCTCTAAGGAAAAAATCAATGAGAGCGAACTCGACAAGATGTACGAGTTCGATGCAACACTCATTGACGATATTGGAGATATCAATGACGTAGTTGAAGAATTCCAGGACCAAATGAATCAAGGTAAATTTGATGAAGCCTGGAACTACACCTACCGCATGTGGACTATCATGCAACGTTTCGAAGAGAAATGGGCGCAGAGAGAAGGCTACATGAAGGGTTACCAAGACTAGTCGATTTTCACTTATTCCGGGGGTTCACCCCCGGAGTATTACTTCTTTTTCAACAATTGAGCAGGGCACACTGAACAGAAGGTCGTGTTCTATTCGACACCGAGGTCTCGAAGTGCCTGTTGGATCAACCGGATGTTGACTAACTGTGAGCAAGAGGAACAAGTGAATGAGTCAGGCCCAACCCACTCAATTCCCTGAGCGAAATTCAGTGAAGCACCACATCGCGGGCAGTGTAACTGACTACTTGCGGCGGAGGCAAAAAATGCACGCGTTACTGATGTGAATCTAGGATGATCTGTCTTGTCTTTTGCATCATTATTCCCAGCGTAAGATTTCCTCAGATCCTCTCGATAGTCGTTCATCTATATCACGGCCACCTGAGATGATGTGGAAATGAAACACTATAAGGCTGAGCAATACAAGAGAAAGACAGAGCCTGCTTACCTTCAAATTATCCTATACCGAAAGAGCCTATTTCATAGCAAGCTATCGTTTCTGAGTGAAGGGAAAATCAATGCAGGTCAATCTTCTTGATGTTACAATTGGCGCTGAACTCATACTGTTTGTTGGATACCTTCTATACGGAGTCATGAGAACATATTCCGCCAGAGAGGATAGATTGATGATTTCGTTTTATATTACAGTTCTTATCGGTTTTATCACATCTCTTCTTCTTCTCAATTCAACTCTATCGCTACCAAGATATCTCCCAAGCGACATTCCGATTCTCATACCACTACTGGCAATCGATGTCGTCCTTTTCATGGGAATTCTTGTAGATACATTCAGACTGAAGAAATTACATAATCAATCAAAAGAAGAGAATGATATTAGATAATTCGTAAGATTGTCCATTTTCAGATTCTCAGTATGCCTATTGCTATAACAGGGATACACTACTGAACCCCGTTTAGCCCTAACATCCTCCGAGTCCTATCCTCAATCAGGTGTCCTGTTGAGTCATCTTCATCAGATAGTCTATCACAATTAGGGTGTGATGTA
>JAOUFI010000119.1 GCA_029858305.1 Candidatus Thorarchaeota archaeon | reverse complement strand
GGCAAGCTGGTGCTTAACGATGAATTCTTTCACTCTCATTTTCTCCATGGAATTTTAACGAGCCGTTCCCGTGGAATTACAGCTAATAAGCATACACACAGGGACATGAGAGCTTAGTTTCAAGAATCAAATTAATATCTCGCGTTGATTGACTCGCGCTGCGGAGATTCGCTGTTCATGACCGAGTCTATCAAGCAAGGTAAAAGCTCGCCAATACTATTTTTTGTATTAACATTTACCACTTCTTGGATTGTTTGGCTTCCTGGTGTTCTTGTCACATTTGGAATCCTCAATATTCTATTGGATGACATTATCTATGTCATACTTAATGTGATTGGAGGTGCGTGCCCTACAATTGTAGGTCTGTCTCTCTTCTACCGAGATGGCGGTATTATGAAAATCAAGGAAGTCCTACGGTCTGGCATAAGTCCGTGGCGAGTCGGGAAGATTTGGTGGGTCCCCCTCATAGTTCTGATTCCAGTTATCAATGCTACAGCACTTTTGTTAGGTGTATTATCAGGAAGCCCGATGCCTGAACTTCTCATGCTCCAACAATGGTACCTAATTCCAGTTCTCTTCATAGCAGGGTTCATTCCCTTCTCGAATGCCTTCAGGGAGGAGTTCGGTTGGCGTGGGTATGCAATTGATGGTCTGCAGACAAGATGGAATGCGTTGACAACTTCCATCCTCATTGGTCTAGCATGGGGACTTTGGCATCTTCCATTGCGGTATTTCCCTGGCGGTGTGGAAATCTATGCCAATATCCCGTTCTGGGTGTTCATGCTCAATACAGTCACAATATCGATAATGATGACTTGGTTTTACAATAATAATCAGGGTTCGATTTTCACAGCTGTTGTATTCCATGTGATGCTAAATATTTCACCAAGTGTCTTTCCCTTTGGACAGACTGATCTTGGGGTATATTACAACATGGTTCTTAATATTGTAGTCGCAGTACTGATTGTCATCTTCTATGGATATCGGACTATGAAAAGAGAATCAAATTGAATTAGATGGTTCATGCCGCCTCCTGATTCTCTGCATGGTTTCGGAGTCGATGTGATGTATGAGAAAGAAGGCACGAGCTCGGCGAGTGCGCATCATGCCTTCCTTAATTCCCATTATCAAGAGGCCCTAGCGTCCAGGGCGTCTGATCAAGTAGACAATGATACCTACAATTGCGATAGCACTCACTCCAGCTGCTATGAAGATACCAAGCGGACCCAGCTCGGAGGGAATTGATAGGTTCACTGACTGCAGGGTAGACTGAGCATCATTGCCCGAATTGTCCGAGGCTTCAACTCTAAAGTAAACACTTGTTGAAGTGAAGTTCGAAACTCCAACGCTTAATACATAGTGACTGCCATTGTTGGTCATCAGATGCGATTCTGCAAGTGCAAGGTTCGTTGAGCCATCTATCGTCTTTAAGACAATACTACTCGTGTTCAAGTCATAATCGCTAACAATTGCACTAAAAGCGACGGTACTGCGGTCCGAGCTTAAGATGGCAGAAACACTGCTAATCAGGGGAGGCGCAGTGTCATCTAACACGAACGTAAAGTTCCAGTAATCATGGAACATCGCTACGGGTTTGTAGAGCGCCGCAATCATATGGTCATCAGGAGATGCCCCCAGGGTACCTGTATCTACGACCAGCGTAAGGGTTCCATCTGCTTCAGCCACAATGGGCAGTTCAATCATGGGATTGGGTATATTGTTGATTGCTGCTCGAGCCTTCGCTACATCAGAGAGTAATGTGCCATTCTCATCATGAACAGAGAGAGAGATGTTGAACTGAGTCCCAATCTCCACAGTTGATGGAAGGCTTGTGGTTGTAGTAATGTGACACTGACTGATGACAAGTATACCGTCAGGCGGCAGTGCGTATACCCTGCCTCGTGCAAACTCACCTGGTTCGAGTGAGGATCTTGCCATGGTTGCCTCAAGCGTACCGAGGTCCTCAACATAGAGATTTCCAGTTAGAGTTCTTGAACCATTGACAGACTGAATCCTCTCTATCACTGGGAAGATATCTCTTGAGGATAGAATCATCTGCGCGCTATAGGTGTCTCCAAAGTAGATTCCTTTTGGATGTGTGTAGATAGGAGCATCACCAATGTAGTCATACCCAAGCACTGGTAGATCAGTTGTTTCATTCACAAATGTCAGCCGGACCTTCCAGATTTCCACTGCGGGGTCGATGAACGGGATGCTCTCAACAAAGTCACGTGCTGTTCGGAGCCAGTCGGGAAGCTCAACGCCCAGCTTCTCTAGAATCTTTGATCCTTTGACAACGATATCCTTAATGGTTGTGATTGACATTATCGCCTTGAGGGCTGTCTTGAGGGCCTTCTTGGTTATCTTCTCAAGGAGCTCCTTGCCGATGCCGTCAAGCATCTTGCCCTGTATGAATCCTATGATCTTGCTCATGAATTGAGTGATGAGATCCTTGCCGCCCTGAACAGCATCCATGACATTTTCTACGATGTCAAGCACTATGCTGATATCGAGATCGAACTCCTCCTTCACAGTATTGGGAGTGCTTGTCTTGACATCAAGGGTGTTGTATTCTGCCTTTATCTGACCTTGGGTGTTGTAGTAGTTGTGAGAGTCAAAGGTGCCGTCCACCGTGTAGTCTATGACATGATAGGTTCGAATCCTGCCATCACTAGCGATGTATTTGTCAAACGCGTCAATAGTCTCATCGAACACAGTAGAATTACTTTGTATGAAAGTCATGTTTAGGAGATCGTATGAATCTAGGAAATTCATGTATGGAAGTTCAAGTGTGAACATGACGTTGCCTACCCATGGAAGCGAGAGTTCACACTGACAGATGACGTAGAAATGAGTCTCATCAACATCTTCGGGCTCTACAACGCCCAGTTTGATGAACGGTGTTAGAAAGTCAAGATTCGTGCTTCCTGCTGGTGCTACTCCCACCAGGCCCATTATACCCCAAGTATATCCAAACAGATCAATATCGGTTGACATGTTGTACATCTCAACATCAGGGTATTGCCAGATATCTGGAATGCCATCATTCTGCTCATCAGCCATGACATTTGTGAATCCATGAATTTCAACCGCATCGATGGTCTGATAGGAATCTATTCCTGCTGGCAGGGCATAACCCACAATCAGAACGTATTCAATCGATGTGTTTGTGAATTCAAACAGGACATCTCCGCTAGTGAGAGCACTCGCAACAAGCATGCCCCAAGTTTCAGGAATGGCATCAGGAACACCAACCAGACCGGGTTCAGTGTATGGATCTAACCATGTGTAGATATACAGGATAGTGTCAGCCCCAGCTTCATCTACGCAGCCTCGCAGTTCTAATGAGTTACCCATTATTGAGTCATTTATCTTCAAGAGAGCATACTCATAGGTACCCAAGAACACCATCTCCATTGTCAGACCATCCGGTTCTCCAATCACGTTTCCTGTCAAGGAAACCCCGGTACTCGTTGAGTTGTCTGACCAGGACTCAACATATCCTGTCAACGGCTCATTCGTGTAATGGTCTAGGCCATCTGACAATGTGCGCGGATTATCTTGAGGCATCCTCTCAAGTTCCGAAGTGTTTGTGCTATTGGTCGATGTTGAGATTCCAAAGCTCATCATTAGCAATAGTATTATCACTATACTCAGTGCCTTCCTAGTTTCATTTCTGCGTGCGTTCACTCCTACAGACCTCTCCTGCTATGCTGGCTGATCGTGCTGAAGGCATTATTCCAACTATATCCTCCCATGGCCGGAAAAGTTCCGGAGCGAAATCAGCCAGGCATGCTGCCTGCTTCTCTGTTAATTATCGCGATAATTAAACAATACTATTCTGAAATGGCAGAAGCGGACATCCTGCTGGGTTTCCTTTACAACAGCAGTATTACGTTGCTTAGACTGGTTTAGAGTAAATTGTGGATAGGAATTCGAAAGCTTCTACTTCGTATTTAATTTGACATAGCATTTTTCACTATCTACTCTGATGCTCTATCATTGGCGTCTGACATGTGCTGTTGACATATTCTCCAGCTTCAACCCCGTTTCTCAAGAACGCCGGTCCATCGAATATTTCTAGCCCCCCAAGATCTTCCATCGAATTCACCTTCGTCGTCCACAATGGCTGAGAACCAAGCTGTGTCTTGCTTTCTCGAAACTACAATTCTTAAATTTCGAAGCTCTTGGACACGATGCTGTCATAGTCTATTTCATGTGAAGGCTTTTCTTCACTCCAAGTAGAGTGTTAGGCTTGTACTAGATATGCAATTGACTGAATAGTATGAAAAAAGGTCACCAATTTTTTGTTTTATAGTGACCTAATCAACTATTTGCTGTCCAAGGCTCATTTGTATGCGATTTCTAGGTATTCTGGATTGAATTGTAGATAGCATTATTCAAGAACTCATGTCTTCTTGTGCTTTCGGTCGTAAGCCTCCCATGCATCAGCTGCTGTTGTAGCTTTCCTCGAGCGGAGCTCTGTTAGCACATGTTTCCTGATCTCAGTACTCTTCATTGTGCTCTCGGTTCTCTTTGAGAGCGAACTGGCAATATCACGAGCGGTCTCGTAGGGAGCGCCAGACTTTACAGCACTAACGACTATCTTCTCAGGCATGAAGACCTCGGTCGAACCATCTCTCTTCATTACTTTCATACTGGTCATTACCTCATCTCTGTGAGGACTCTTTCGAGTCCCTGTACTATATGTATAATTTTCAAATAAGGAATTGGTTTTTTATATAATGAAATGTACTTGGTAAAATAGAATTGAGGAGTAGATACGCACAGGAGATAGGTATGCCCCATCAATAGGGGGTGCTTAATGCAGTTGCGCTCATCACGAAATTCTAAAGACAGGAAAAGCCGCAGAATGCCTAGAAAGTTCTACGTGAGGTCTGTTGGTCAAAATGCCTCTTCGAGTGGGAATAAGCAAGCTAACACAGTGTGGTGATATAATTCTTGAGAGGCTGAACTCAGCCCCTGATGCAGTTGAGAATGGTGGACTCAAGAAGATTCTTGAAGATAGTGGATGTATTGTTGTCGAGTCAAAAACCACTGAGCTAACTGAAGAAGAAGCGAATCAGTATGGCGCTTGGAATCGGCTGGGGCTCGCTTCTCGTCATCTAGCAGATATTGTAGTTGACCAAGTACGAAGAGGTATGTTCACGATTGGGCTCCTTCCCGCCTGCGATGGCCTGATGGGAATGCTTGCAGGATATCAGAGATCAGGACCGAATGCGAAACCGCGTAGAGTTGGCCTGATATGGCTTGATGCACACGGTGACATCAATACACCTGAAACGACTCCGAGTGGACTGCTTGCTGGAATGCCTGTAGCAATCGCAGCAGGTCTGTGTTTAGAGAGGCTAAGAGTGAAGTGCGGGTTGGAGGTCGCAATTCCGACCAAGTACATCAAGATGGTTGGAGTCAGGGATGTAGATTCTCTTGAGCAAGAGATTATCAGTATGAGCGATATTGAGCATATCACTTCGGACGACATTCGAGAACTCAGTCCCGTCATCACTCAACAGATGGAGCGCCTCGCAAAGATCACAGATATAATCTATGTCCATGTTGACATAGATGTACTTGATCCTAAGGAGTTGACAGGACTTGGACTGCCTGTAGAGGGAGGACCCACAGTCGCGCAACTCGGCGCAGCTTTTGAGGTGATGTTTCAAAATCCAAAGGTAGGAGGATTAGGTATTGCGAGCTACCCGGTTGGGAGAGATCCTGACAGAATAGCTCTGAACGCGATGTATGATTTGATCAAGTATGCAATCAGAGGAGTGAGTGCCAGAGGCAGTTAGATCTCGCTAAGAATACAAGAACATCTGACTTGCTCCCACAACTACTTTGATTTCTTATCATTGGCATCCGACATGTGCTGTTGACATATTCTCCAGCTTCCTTCCCGTTTCTCGAGAACACCGGTCCATCTAACATCCAAAGCTCCCCACGGTTTTCCATCGAATTCACCCTCATCATCCACAATGGCTGAGAACCAAGCAGTATCTCCCTTCCTCGAGACCACAATTCTTAGGTCCCTAATCTCATAGCCCTTGGACACATTCCGCGGATCCATCCATCCATCAAGGAATTTCTCAAACTGGCTCCAGCCTCTA
>JAOUFI010000118.1 GCA_029858305.1 Candidatus Thorarchaeota archaeon | reverse complement strand
CTTCAGCAAATCTCCAAAGCTTGGAAGATCCCTTCTCAATGTGGTGGTTACGTTCAATCACCTGGCTTTTTGTCACTCCATGTTTTCTCCATGCATGCCCCTCTGAATAGAAGTTTAGCAACAGCGGCTGTAGTCGATCTACAGACGCCGCGAACTTCGCCTCGGATGTATCCATTGCCTCGAATTCTTCCCACAGATCAATGAGTTCCTTAGCCTGTTTTTCAGGAAGGCGGCTGAATATACGGCAAGCAGCTTCTCTCTCCTTCTCAGTTTTCTTTGCACGATCATGCGCATCATAACAGAATGTATCCCCAGTATCAATCTCGACTATATCATGAATAAGTACCATTTTGACGGTCCTAAGAACATCTAATGAAAGGTCATTAGAATACTCGGAGAGCACTATTACCAACATTGCAAGATGCCAAGAGTGTTCTGCATCGTTCTCTTGACGACGGTCCTTGGTCAGTACTGTCTGTCGTAGTACCTGCTTCAAGTCGTCTAACTCCCTTAGGAATAGAATTTGTTGTTGCAGTCTTTTGTTTGAAAACAATATCACACACCGTTTCTTTAGATCTATAAGTTGGAAACACGTTTCCTAAAACAGTATTCTTTGGACAATATTGGACTAAGTATTGACGGTTCGCAAATCTCTACAAATTTCACTTTACACGGAACGAGATATATTGGACATCCAATAGATTTATATAGAAATTATTGTATTGGACACCCAATATATTTACAACAATTGTGAGGTCTAAAAAAATGTCAGCTATTGAACAATGTGCAACATGTGAAATGGTGATTACGGAATTCGATCAAGAAGAATGTGTACCTATTGAACAAATAAGGGAACCAGCGCGAAAGGAAAAATTGGAACCGAAACCAAGCCATGAAACAGAGCCTTTGCCAGTTGAATTTCACGAGAGAGCAGCTCAGCAAAAGGCACTCTTCAATCTAGAATCCGCAAGGACTTATTTTGACGCATCAAAATTGAGAATTAGCTTCAATCGATAATCTCCATGAAAACACTCGTCTTGAGCTCTACCAGATGAAAAATATCATGACATCGAGCTGAGCTCTTTTCTTTTAGAATTATGAGAGGTGCCCATAATTCTAGTTAGCGATGGTGGCAGTGAGAAGGGTGGCACATGGGAATTTCAGGCCGAGTACGAGCTTTATGAGATCTTTTCTCAAGGACTTTCAGAACCTTCTTTGCTTTGGCGATTTCGCCCAGAACATCTTTCTTGTGTCATTAAGGTCATCATCAGAGAAGACTCTCCAAAGATTAAATCTCTCTTGACCTTGTTATAATATAGAGAAAAGCGGTTCCCAAAACCAAAAACGTAAGCACTACAAATGCTATTTGCATCCAAGCTGGGGATATATTAGATATGGTAACTGCTCCTAAGAGCCAGAATACAGATTCGGCAATCAAGATGTTCCTCAAGATACGATTGACACTAATTGGTTTCGCCTCCATTTTTCCATTCTCCTTTCTACTATACCACTATACATCTGAAAGGTTATATGGAGCATCTATGCCTGCCTTTTCTATTCCCCCTTGGATGCCTGAGTAACTATGCCCCCGAAAGACATGAACATCGTAATTTTTGGCTGTATGCAGTGCATGTACGCTGCATCCGATCTTGCAGGAACCATGAAGCTACAGTATGATGCAACAAGCAGGATCATCAGAATGCCCTGCACGGCAAGACTGGACATCAATTTCCTTCTCAAGGCACTGCAAGAGGGGGCGGACGGAGTACTAGTCGTGGGGTGCCATCCAGGAGACTGCGCCTTCAAGACCGGTAATTTGGGGGCTGAAAGAAGGGTTCGATTCACCAAGAAACTAATCGAGCAGCTAGGACTTGATGAGCGCAGAGTGAAGATGGTGTTCGTGAGCGCAGCTGAAGGTGATAAGTTCGCTGCCGAGATTAACAAGTTTGCTGAGGAGATCCGGGCGATAGGACCAAATCCCATTAGAATGTAATAGTTCAGTCCCAATCAGGTCCATTATCATAAGATATTGTAATAAAAACATCAATCCTAAAGTCATCAAGTCCGCCATATAGACGATCCCGATTATATGATAGGTCAGGGAAACAGATTGAACGATACTAATCAAAAGAGTCGCTGGGTAATTGTACGAGAACCAATTGTCCAGAAGGTCTTCATTCTTGTTTTCACAATCAGTCTTATCGCAGGGTTATTGCGATTTCTGTTTCCTTTTCAGATGCTCAATCTTGGTGGAACTGAATCTCTAATATCCGTGGGGAGCTCTTTATCATCAATAGGGCAGATTCTTGGTCTTATTATACTTAGCAGATTACTCTCCAGTCAGAGGACTGCATTAAGTGTGAGTGGCATACTAGTAGCAATATTCGCTCTTGTTACTGCTTTTTCGTTCTCAACAAACTTACTTCTGATATCAAGGATTGCAGAAGGTGCAGGTACTGGACTCCTAGCAATCATTATCATCCGCATATCCAGTGATCTTGAGGAATCTAGGGGTGAAACTGTAGGCACATTACTTGCAGGAGTGTTTTTGGGTTCTGCACTTGGACAGGGTTTCTCCGGATTATTAGTCGGACAATTAGCAGCTATCTATGCAATTACCCAAACTGAGGCAATCATGTTACTGGGAACTATATTATCAGCTATCTACATCCCTCTTCAGATTGTGTTCGTACCAATAACAAAAGGCGTTGATAATTATTACATTACCAAAGCTGATATTAATCATGGTCACAGACATTATCGATTGATTCTGAAACAGCTTGTATCAAAGAATCTCTTAGTTCTATTAGGAATTTACCTTCTCTACGATTTTTCTCATGGTATATACACACCTGGGCTCTCAATCATGATTAATAATAATGGAATACCTCTAGACCAAATAGGACTGGGATATTTCATCGGCGATACAGTCTGGGGAGCTTCACAACTCTTTACCGGCAAACTCGTTGACAGAATTGGTAGTATCGCGCCACTCAGTTTGAGTTTAGTTGCAAAGGGCATACTAGTGCTGCTCTATCCGTATGCTGCATCATTCTTAGTGCTCACATCTCTGTTGGCAATGGCTGGCTTATCCGAAGGCTTTCTTGAACCTGCCAGAAATGATGCCGCTATGGAACATACTCCCGGGGCACAAACAATTCATTCTCACAAGCATTACTTCTTAGGGCATGCACCAGGGAATCCATTCTCCCTCACTAGGCATGACCATGAACATGCTCACAGGTCCGGATCAGACGAGATTGTTTCAATTCTCCAGAGTCTTGGTATCATTGGGTTTGCATGCGGTTCATTTGGCGGCGGATGGCTATTATTTCAAGGATTTACTTTAATGAACCTAGTCCTAATAGGAGGTGTTTTTCTCATAATTGCTGGAATTCTACCTAGTGGACTAGGATGGTCTAAAAGGCACCAATGAATGCTGAGGAGATCCGAGCGATAGGACCGAATCCCATCAGGCTCTAGTCAACAGAACTGCTGGATTTGCTAGCTTAGAATCGATGATTGCGCATGCCGAACTATCTTTATTGATAGGCCTACCCCCATAGTTAGATTTCGCGTCCCACCATGTCTCAAGGGGAGATGACATGATGAAGCTCTCACGTTTTCACAAGACGTTGATAGTATTCCTAATTATACTGGTTGTATTCACTGTCCCTATAATTCTCATGAATGACCGCGATAGGGCACTAGATTCTTGTTCTATCTTCAATGTTTCGCGTGATGGCCGTACGTTCTTCTGCAACAACGAAGATGAGGGACTTCACCATGGAAGGATTTGGTTCTTACCAGGAGCAGAGGGGCAATATGGACTAATATTGCTTGGTTATGGTATTTATCGAAGTACTATGATACCAGTCGGAGGGATTAATGACCAAGGGCTCTGCCTTGACATGACAGCAGTTGCTGAAACTCAGATTCAACTCGATCCAAACAAGCCTGACTATGAGGGATCCTATTTCATAGAAATGCTTCGAGAATGTTCAACCGTGGAGGAAGCGAAGCTATGGGTCAACTCCTATGATTTGCTGCTACTAAACTGGCAACAGGCTCACATTGCTGATTCTACTGGAGATGCAACTGTCATAGGACTAAATGATAATGGCAAACTCTGGATGACAAACAAATCTGAAGACTATCTTGTTTCCACCAATATCAATCTTGCACAGAGTGAACATCATCACGCAGAGCGATATGATACAATGGTATCCATGTTGAATTCAACGAGTGAGTTGACCCTAGATTATTGCCAAGAAATCCTTCAAACAGTTTCTGCATCGGCAACAATGTACTCATACATCTGTGACCAACAGAATGGGCTAATATACCTGTATTCACACGGCGATTTTGAACGGATGGTGATTCTTAATATAACAGATGAACTAGCCGCGGGTGACCATTCTTACGATATTGAAAGACTAGTATCTCAACAAACAGGTCAACCTAGTTCTTCTGATACGCCTGGGGAACTTGCTGGCCTCATTGTGATTTGCTGTGTCATTTCCTTTTTGGCACTGATTGCCATTTTGAAAATAAAAGGAAAGAGGAACTGAACTGTACGATTATGATATGTAATGGAGAGAAACTTGGATTGCGAATTAGAAAAGGGATGGACTTGAAAGTTAGGAACATTCAACAGAGTCAAGCCGAAGAAGATGGGCATATGAAATCCACCTCACAGATTGAGTCTTGGAAGGGATTTGCACTAATAGCTACAATCTACTTTACGCTAATTGTGGTATTATCTGCTTTCCCGCGATTCCCTATTCTCATACCTACTCCTTGGATCACTGGAGTCATCTTTCTCTACTTAGCTCCAATTTTCCTGTACTCGATTAGTGTCATGGTTCGTCCATGGATGATAATGGCAATTTGCTTTCCAAGCCTCTGTCTGGGAGAGCTACTGTGGTGTGTTGTTTATGGATGTGCTGGAGAATTAATTGTATACGTAATTATCGCATTGACCTCATGGGGCATCGGATGCATATTGATTTCAATGTTCAGAAATAGAAACGAAGTAGTAGCAATGCTCATTGGCGTTATCTGGGGTTTTCTTGGACTACTTATCCCATCTCTAATTTATTATGCAATGATTCTGTATTGGAATCCTCTTTACATGATTGCTATCTCTCTCTTAACAACGGTTCTCAACCTTGTTGCTGTTCCAGTTTCGCTAGCACTGAATCATGCACTAAGGAGAGTATTGAAAATTAAGCGCTTAGAGGAGCTGCTTCTCAACCCCATTTCGATTAATGCGGCAAATCTGAAAAAATCGGAATACTAGTGCGCCTGCAATACGTTTCTGTAGAGGGATGAGATTCGAAGTTGGTGCAATAGATCTCTCATATTACACAATCAATGACGTTATTGATTTTGAAGTGGCTGTTTTCATAAAGAAACCTATCAAATAATTGATTCTTTTGTGGAATCTAATGCAGTCTTTTCCTCATGTGGTATGCACTGATTTCGAATCCTAATTTCTCATAGAGCTGCTTTGCATCCTCCGCCTTAACTGGGCATGTCAATCCAATCATATCCGTCCCCGATTGTTTGAAGATTGCAATCAAGCTCTCTAATAGTAATGTGCCAACTCCTTGTTTTCTATACCTCGGATTGACAACTAGTAACTCAATAGTGGCGACCTTCGAAACGCCCCATGTTTCTAAAACTGTGGTAGGAATATCTCTGAAGTATCCAAAGGCAAATCCCACAATATTGGCATCTTCTTCAGCTACAATAAATCCCTCTGGAAATGCATGAGTTACCTTAAGATCTTCTTCATTTATTGGTCCATCAAAAAGAGCATAATCATTTGCCAATCGAATGATTGAATCTGTATCCCGCTTCTCGAATCTCCGTATTTGCAGATTTGTCACCTAGTGGACATGATTGAGGGTGTCTATTGAATCTGACGCAATAAACACGAATCGCGGGCACTGAAGTCACATAGTAAAGTTATTAACTATTGTGAATCAAATCCTCAATGAACAACAATGATCGTTTCACCTACTATCATATCGCTCCGTGAAGGCTTAGAGGTCGCCCTAATTCTTGTTATTATGTTTGCATACCTGAAGAAGTCGAATCAATCAGACCTCAAAAAATACGTAATAAG
>JAOUFI010000028.1 GCA_029858305.1 Candidatus Thorarchaeota archaeon | reverse complement strand
CTAGGCTACTGCGGCATTTCAATGCATAGGCTACAAGATAGTCTTACTACCTATTCAGAGGTCAGCCATTGGTCTATCTATTAAAGTTAACTTTCAGTTAGTGGAAGTAACAGAACTCAAATACTGAGCTGTTTCTTAACCTCAGCTGTGAGGATTTCTTTCGCGATTTTCCCATCGACTTTCCCGCCTAATTCTTTCATGACAATGCCCATGAGTCCTCCAATCGAGCGCTCACCCTGTTCCTGAATAAAGTCTTCTCGATCGCGAACAATCTTCTTAATGGTTTCTTCAATCTCAGCACGACTTGCCATGGCCAAATCTTTTGTTGTTAGTACTTCCTCAATGCTTTGATTTGGATTTTGAGCAAGATGTGTCAATAAAGTAGGTATTGCGTCGGTTGACACTTCTTTCTTTTCAATGAGTTTGAACAAGTCAATGAAGTGGCGGTCCAGAAGGTTCTCTGTGGGAACTCGGTCTCTATGAAGATTAACTACTGTATTTTCGAGAGTAGCTGCAATGAGTGTTGGGGAAACATTTGTTTCGCGTACAACCTGCTCAAAAACATCAATATTTGCTGACCGAGAGATTTGATGAGCAAGATCAGAACTAAGCCCTAATTCTTTGATGAACCTTTTCTCCCGTTTCTCAATTGTTTCAGGCATATTCATCCTGATTTTTCTTAATCGAGTTTCTGTGATTTTTACCGGTCTCACATCGGTTTCCGGATACATGCGTGAGGACCCTGGTCTTGGACGCGCATATTTTGAACTGCCATTCTGAAGTGGTGTTCGAGTTTCTGCTGGTACTCCTCGAACGGCTTCTCTAGCTCGTTCAATGATAGCTTTTAGTGCATCTTTACATCTCTCCTCTGAAGATGCAACCATGACCACGGCATCTAATTCACCAGCCTTCATCAGATTCTTTAGTTGAGTCAAATCATGGTCTGTAATTCCATACTTCGGAAGTTCATCCGTGTGGAATATTCCTCCAACCCCACCCCAAAACTTGGCATAATCAGAGAACTCAGTACCAAGGCGACGTTCAGGCTGGATTTCGGTACCAATAAGACCTGCAAATCCTGGAAGTCTTACAGCATAAACAGCACCATCAGCTTTGAGTGCGCTTCTAATTACTTTTGACTCGCTGTTAGCAAAAATTGATGTAACATCGGTGATTGAATCATTTATATCATCAGGCACAACTCCGCGAACTTTCAGTGTATCACGAATTACAAGTAATTTTTCCTGCCTTTGAACCTCAAGCTCTACAAGTGTGGATAACATGTCAAGTTGTTGAAACCCTTTGATTTCTATGATGGCTCCATCTCTGATTGAAATATTCACGTCCTGTCGGATTGTTCCTAAACCCCGTTTTACTCGACCAGTGGATCTTAAGAGAAGTCCAATTGCAAGAGCTACTTCTTGTGCTTCAGAAGGAGTGTGTATATCAGGGTCAGTGGCCACTTCAATTAAAGGAATACCGAGACGATCGAGTCGGTATACGCGTATATTATTTTCATCATCATCAGCAATTTTTCTTGCTGCATCTTCTTCAAGACAAATGGTCTGGATTCCAATTGTCTTTCCACCCACGTCAGCAAGACCACCAATTGCAATTACTGCAGTACGCTGAAATCCAGTAGTATTTGAACCGTCAATGACAATTTTTCGCATTGGATGAATTTCATCAACAGGCCTGGATTTTAGAAAGTTCGCCACCGTTAGACAAATGTCAATGGATTCTTCGCATAAATCATGAGGTGGCTCTTCATCCGCCTCCACTAAACAGGTCGTGTCATAGTAATACTCGTAGCAGAATTTTTTTTGTTTCTGATATTCAAAAAGTGCAGCTGGGTCAATTGTACCCATCTCACTTTGGGTTGGACGAAGACGCCTGATGAATTTTCCATCTGGTTCCTCATCACGTACAACAGTTGGACAGTGACAGTACAATTTTCGTGTAGTATCTAGCTGCTGATGGAGTTCGAGACCAACCATTAGACCTAGTTTCTGATACCTGTCAATATCTGTCATTTCAAACTCCCCTAGGACCTGTGATGTGTTCTGATTCTTCACTACGCATGTCAATTTCGCCAGCGAGGGGTGCTAGAAGGAGAGTCTTAGCAACATCACTATTCTTGCTGTTCGCCAATGCCCACATGAGTTTCACCAGAGCTGTTTCAGGTAGCATATCCTCACAGGAAATTACTCCTGCGGCAAGTAGCTCTACCCCTGAACGATAGACATTCATATCCGTTCGACCAAATATGCACTGACTGGTCATAGCGACTACAATTCCATCTTCTATTGCCTTGATGATTGAAGATTGTAAATTGTCAGGTGCGTGACCAAGACCAGTTCCTTCGATAATGATGCCTCTATAACCTGTATCAATAAGCTGATCAATCAGGACATGATTAATTCCCGGATATGTCTTCAATAGTGCTACTTTTTCCTCAAATTTTGGTTTTAACACAATTTTTCGTTCGATATCTCGACGAAGTAAAGGAGGTTGTATCTCTGTCACTTCAGTTTCGCTGACTTTGAATAGTGGACGATTATTTACAGACTGAAAGGCATCGCGTCTGCTAGTATGTAACTTGCGAACTCGAGTTCCCCTATGAGCATGAAGAAAACTGTCTCCTATTTCTGCGTGCATAAGGACCATGACCTCAGCAGCATTGGCCTTTGTGGCTAAGTTTACCGCACCTACAAGATTCATTGCAGAATCAGATGATGGACGATCGGACGACCGTTGAGATCCCACAAGGACAACAGGAACTGGCAGGTTTTGAAGAGCAAAGGAGAGAGCTGCAGCTGTGAATCCAAGTGTGTCTGTTCCATGTGCTATCACAACACCATCTGTACCAGATTTTATCTCGGATGCAACATCACGTGCAATCTTTCCCCAATCTGCGGGTTGGATATTTTCTGATAGTACACTCATGATGACTTTTGCGTTAACATTTGCATGGTTTTGAAGCTCTGGAACAGTATCGTAGAGATCTTGTGCAGTGAGAGCAGGATTTACAGCACCAGTGCGATAATCGACTTTGCTAGCAATGGTGCCTCCTGTACTCAAAATAGATACTCGAGGGAGGTTATCTTCTTGGTGTCTAGTTTCTATGGAAACTGCTTGTTTTCTTGTTCCGGTCTTAACTCGGCGTACTATCGTTTCTTGATTGACTCGTATACCGATGTTATATCCACTATCCAATTTAATGACAAGATGAAGTGAATCACCACCAATTTGGCTTCGTGGCATTAGCACTCCAGTATGCTCAGCTCCACTTTGCTTGATTCTAATCGTATCACCAACGCGTATCTTTGAAGTAGAGAGCTTCTCAAGAACAAGACCGCTATAACCTGACTCATCTAGGCTCAACGACATTCCTCACCTTTGTAATAAGACCAAACATGATAGCTCGGTCATAAAGGCTTTGTCACAGACTGTGGTTTAGTCATAGAATCCCGAATATGACTAGGAGGCCAAAAGCTATGAAGACTAATCCAACTGCTTTCTTAATCATCTTCATAGGGATACGTTCTGCCGCATGATTCCCTGCTAATGCGCCAACTGAGTTAACAATTAGAAATCCAATAATGGAACCAAATAATACTATGATTGGAAAGATTGACTGGGCTGCAAGGGCAAGTATTGCTATCTGACTTTTATCACCAAGTTCTGAAAACAGAACAAGGGAAAACATACCAAATAGTGTACCCGGATTATCGCAGGAGTCAGGAGTTTCGGAATTAGCTCTTGCGAGAGTGAAGATTCCCAGAGATAAAAACAAGATTCCAGACACATAAGTTATGATTTCAACAGGTAGAGTTGCAGAAAGGATATACCCGATAATAATTGCAATTATTGAGGACGTTGTTAGTGCTGCCATAGTAGCAAGTAATACCAATCCAGGACGACGATACTGCGCACTAAGACACATTGTAGTGAGCATAGTTTTGTCGCCTAATTCCATCAGGAGAATCAAACCTAGAGATGAAACAAATGTCTGGAAAGGCATAATTCGCGATTGGCATTTATCCTTCTTATAGTAGTTAGTATATGGTCAATAGAAACAAAAGTGGTGCGGGAGGTGGGGTTCGAACCCACGAACTCCTACGAGAGCGGATATCTTATCGTGACCCCTTTGTTTAGACGATCTTAAGTCCGCCGCCTTTGACCGGGCTTGGCTACTCCCGCAGAGATTCCCGGTCCGGAGGGACTCATCCGCTTAATGCGCAAGTGACAAAAGCACTCTTGAATTCTTTGGAGATGTTTAAAAGAATGGTGGGCCGCGCCGGATTTGAACCAGCGACCTTCGATTCCAATGAGTAAATAACTCGTTTGGATTCTCGGTGTAAACGAGACATCATAGCCGGGCTAGACTAGCGGCCCCGAACTGACGCCTTAGATATTCCTAATAAAAAGTTGCTTACGTACGACTCGCTGTGATATGGACTTCTTGGAGTGTATCATCAAGGTGGATGTTCTTGACATCGTCAAATCCCAATTTCTTAACAGATTCTATTATTTGTAATACAACATCAGCTCTGTTCTCAGTTTTAAAAGCTGCAATAAGACGCCCTCTTTTTTTCAGTAATGATTTGTACATAGACACTAGATGAAGTGTACCTGTTAGGTCTGTTGTTACATCGATAAGAAGTAAATCGAGGCTATTTTCATCAGCAACTGAAGATGGTTCAATCTCAAATGCATCTGCATATAATATAGAGAGATGCGGGTTTGCATCTACGAGAGCTCGCAATTCTTTTGTAAATCTAGTTGATACTTCGATACCGATGGCTTGTGCACCTTTAAGACCAAGGTAGGCAAGAAAACCACCAGCTGAGCTACCAATGTCGAGAGCTATACAGGAAGATGAAACGAGATTTCCTCCGAGAGCGTCATCTATCCTCTTGAGTTTATGGAAACCCTTGGGAACATCTGCATGATCAATTAGTACTTGGATTGATTCGTTGCCAGTAATCTGTTTTGAAGGTTTACAGAGATGCCCATCTACAGTGACGTTCCCCTTCTTTATTGCCCTCTTTGCGGCTTGGCGAGATGAAAATCGTCCACTTTCTACCAACCAGACATCAAGTCTTGGCATTCAGTTTCGCCTCAACCTCTTTTGGAATGAATAGATGCATAGGAATTCCTCTTAGCTTGGGACCGATTGCTGCAATTATTCCTGAAGCCCGTGTACTTCTCTTGCATCTTAGCGCAAATTCAAACTTGCCCAGCTCTTGAATTTCGTAGATGTCATCGCTATGACCAGTATTCTTCAATGCAGTATCAATCATTGAAGAATTGGCGCCAAATACTAGAAGGCGCTCGTGGTCGTCGTGAAGCCATTCATCGAATCTATTCAAGGTGCTTTCTGCAAATATGGCTTCAATTTTTCCTTCGCTCGAATCCACACTAGTTATCATTACATCGACAGGCAGGTTGTCAACGAGGATGAGTGACTTAGCAATCGTTCGCAGAGGTTTCTTTAGTTTGAACTGATCACGGACTTGATAAAGTGGGAGAAGTGCGTCCACGTATTTCATATTGTTTATGGCAGCAATATCAACATAGAAACCATACCCGACCTTTCCTACATCAATCAATGAACCTCTGATTGTTGCACCTTCTTTCACATGAGCTAGAGAAATAGATGATCCATATTCTTTTGTAAGAAAATTAATAGCAAACTCTTCATCCTGTCCTTCGAAACCTATGATGATGTGACCACGTTTATCAATGTCAAAACGCGCCAAACGAGCGTCGAGCTCCTCTGTCACACTTGAAATGTGGGATTTGACAGTTTCAGCTAGCCTGTTTTTGTACTGTGCATAAAGTCTTGAGAATAGAACTACTGTTTTCAACTGGTAGCCTCGTTGTTGTCTGTCGGGTACTGTCTATTACTAAGAAGATTTTATAAAAAAAGGGGCTGGTGTGACGCATAAACTAGGATGAGGCTTCTAAATCAGCCTTTAGTTCCTCAACTCGTTTTCGGAGAAAAGATATTGCTTTGGCATTATCGATATATTCAAGCTGGCCATTACAAGTTGGACACCGGAAGGAGAGGTTCATAGCTTCTTCAAATGGAACAGGTGATGAGTCACGATTTACACATGAATACAGGTCATTATTGGATTCATGTTCAAGTCTCTGTTCAAGAAGATTGAGTACCATACGTTTCTTTCGATTTACGAGTGCTTGTGCCTTCTTCGGATCAATTCGCCAGTAGTAAAGGAACCACCCTGTGTTGACATCACGGATTCTACGATAGGAAGCAAGATGATTGTCATGTAGTTTGTAAAGTATTCTGCGAACAATATTCAGTTTGAGATCGGTCTTGGTCGCGATTTCTTCATCGGTTGTTTCTTCTGCGTTCACTAGGACTGTAGACACATCAACGCCCTCTTTTCCTGCAATCTCTTCAACAACAAGTCGAAAGAGATCATGATTGAAGTTAGCATGTACCATCTGATGAAATCACCCAAACATGTAATAATTGGCTAGTAGACTGCACTTTTTTACGTCACAACGAAAATAGCTGATATTGGAATGTTCTATTAGTATATACTACTGCACTCTATATAAGACCTATTCTTGGGAATCAATCAATTCATTTTACGTTTTGTTCATTTCCTGTTGCTCTGGCATCGGTATCTCGGCGCAACTTTTGAGATACTTTTCGTTTAACAACAACTCTGTCGCCTAGTGTCGGTCCAGCTGTTGACTGACCGGTACTAGTTTTAATTGGAACTGTCCCAAGTGGTTCAAGTAGAGAAATATCCAGCTCTCGTTCTAGACCCCTGATTGTTTTTTCAGTAGGTTTTTGTCGACCAGCTTCAATCGCCTTCAATGTAGATATACTCTCTCCAACTTTTTGTGCCAGCTCATCTTGGCTTATTCCCTTCTTCTGACGAGCGGCAAGAACAATTCTTGCATAATCTTCAATCAATTCCATATCATCAAGACGAACCCCCATCGACGGGCTTTTTGGCTTTGGCTTAGGTTTTGCCCTAGAAATAGGAGGGGGTAATGAGGAAGATGATGGTTGTCGCTCAGGTATTCCTAGCCAAGAGGCTTGTTGTCCTTGCCGAGATGAAACACGGGGTGAAGAAGATCCACTAGGTTGTTGTCCGAACTTAAATGCACATTGAGGGCAAACGTTCATTGATGCTCCTTCAATGACTATATTTCTGCCATGACCTTTCATGCCTCGGCCACATAATTCACAACTGGGCACTTCTAATTCCCTCGCACATAGATGATTTCCAGTCAGGACTGATAAAGATTATCGATAGGACTAACTTCTACTTTCGTTAAATCGGAAGGAAACCCCCAAAGCAAGCCTTAAAACCTCATCAGTGGATGTCGTCCTGAGGTTCGAATTCTTGCCAGGGACTACTGATACAAAGGATGAAGGTAGTGTCGATGATTCGGCTTACTCACAAAGTTACACAAGGCATTTAGAACGCCGCCTTCGCGCTTTAGAAACCGAGAAACAGATTTTGCAAGCGGAACGCAGCCGACTTGAGAAGGAAACACAAACACTGAGAACCGAGCTTGAGAAACTCAGACAGTCCCCGCTGATTACAGCATCAATCATAGAACTTCTTGAAGATGGAAGAGCCATTGTGAAAAGCTCGACTGGACCTAACTTTGTAGTGCATGTTGCATCATCTATTCCCATGGAGAAGTTACAGCCAGGTGCTATGGTGGCACTTAATCAGAGATCCTTTGCAATCACACAAGAACTTCCTCCATCACGAGACCCAATAATTCGTGCTATGGAGATAGAAGAGGCTCCAGATGTTTCCTATACGGATATAGGCGGTCTCAAACAGCAACTTCAAGAAATTAAAGAAACTGTTGAACTACCCCTGCTTGAGCCTGAGCTGTTTGAGAAAGTTGGTATTGAACCACCAAAGGGAGTATTGCTAACAGGTTTACCTGGTACAGGCAAAACCCTATGCGCTAGAGCTGTTGCACATGAAACCAAAGCTACTTTTATTCGTGTCATTGGGTCTGAATTAGTTCAGAAATTCATTGGTGAAGGAGCACGACTCGTTCGCGAAATCTTCATGATGGCAAAAGAAAAGGCACCCGCAATCATTTTCGTAGATGAACTTGACGCAGTAGGATCCCATAGACTTGATATTGCAACATCCGGAGATAGAGAGGTACAGAGAACTTTGATGCAGCTCCTAAGTGAACTTGATGGTTTTGAAACAAGGGGCCAAGTGGCAGTTTTGGGAGCGACCAACAGACCGGATATACTTGACCCGGCCCTTTTACGACCAGGCCGGTTCGATAGGATTATCGAGTTTCCTCTGCCAGATGAAATTAGTAGAAGTGAGATATTCAAGATTCATACTCGTGGGATGAATATCGAGGGTAATGTAGACTTCAATAGACTTTTGGCAGCAACAAAAGACAGGACTGGGGCAGACATTAAGAGTATCTGCACAGAGGCAGGTATGTTTGCAATTCGAGAAAAGAGAACCTGTGTCACACAGAAGGACTTTCAAATGGCAATTTCAAAGGTCCAAGAGCGTGGTGGCAGTGATAATGCTCCTAGTAGTATGTATGCTTAGTCACTAATTCCACATGAAATCGTGAGGTATATGAAATACAGAGAATTCCTCCGAGCTCGTTTGAAGGACTCAATACCACAGAATTTGGCTTTACCTTCAGGATTTCACGTCGTAGGACATGTTGCCCTACTACATCTGAATCCTGAACTTATGGAGTATGTTACGACTATAGGAAAAGCAACGCTTGACTACGATCATAGATTAAAATCCGTAGCAGTCAAAACCGGACCAACTAAGGGAATTGAGCGTAGGCCCTTTTATGAAGTAGTAGCAGGAAGTAAAGATACTGTAACTTTGCATGTTGAGAACAAGGTTCGTTTCAAGTTTGACCCTGTTCGAATGACTTTTTCGGGAGGAAACAAAGGAGAAAGAATTGGTATGTCTAGACGCATTAAACTAGGAGAGTGCGTTGTAGACATGTTTGCATGCGTAGGTCAATTTGCACTGCATATCGCAAAAAGGAATGATGTTAATGTCATCGCTATTGAAATCAATCCAGAAGCATATGAATTTCTTGTAGAGAATATTGAGATGAATGAATTAGAAGACAAAGTCACTGCGGTACTAGGAAACTGTAGAATTGTTCATCCAACTCATGTTGCCAGCCGTGTCATTATGGGATACTTGCACGACACTGAAACATTTCTGCCGTATGCTCTTGAAACATTGATAAAAGAGGGAGGTATAATTCACATGCATAAGGCTGTTTCAGAAAAAACAATAGAGGAAAATATTACATGTATTACAGATATCTGCAGAAAGCATGAGTTTGTGCCAGAAATAGAAGTACGAAAGATTAAGAACTATTCACCAGGGATTAGTCATGTGGTATTCGATATCTCTGTTGAGTCTGTCTAATTTCACAAGCGTAATCATTTTATCTATAGAAGAAAGGCAGCATACAGGTAGCAGGATAATGATTATTGTTCTACTGCTCTAGTCTTACAACAGATGTGATGTTATGGGATTTCGAGGAATGTCTCCGAAACAGATGGAACGAATGATGAGAAAGATGGGAATCGAGCAGAAGGATCTAGATGGCGTTAAAGAAGTAATAATCCGTTTCGCGGACAAAGAATGGGTTATTTCAAATCCCCAAGTCACTATGGTAAAACAAGCAAATACAGAAACATATCAAGTCGCAGGTTCGAAAACAGAACGTTTACGTTCAGGAAAACAGCCAACGGAAACATCTGTAGCAGCTGAGAAACCAGCTCCTGAGAAAAAGATTGAGATTCCAATTGAGGATGCTGCACTTGTTGCAGGTCAAACTGGTGTTGATATTGAAACTGCGAAAAAGGTGCTGATAGAAACTGAAGGTGACTTGGCAGCTGCAATATTGAAGCTGCGGCATTGAGCTATATGATGCAATAACATTAATACAATATACAGCCAGATTCTCATCGTTTGATGATTCTCAGAAGACTCACAAGCAGTATTGATCAATCCTTTTCATATTCTAAGAATAGCTTCAATAAGAAGCTCTAATTGCTTAGATTCATCTACAACATAGTATAGGGCGTGTGAATTATGCAAAGACAACGCCGATTAATGGCATTAGTCCTTGTTGTGATACTGATTGGTTCTGTTAGTATTCTAGCTTTCTCTCTAGTTGGAACTTTCGAATCTCCTTTCTACTGGGGAGTTTCAGTGGGAGATGAAATTCTTTACTCCGTAAACGTTTCACATGATGAATCTAATTCAAATTATGGATACACCTACTCCAATTATCTCAGTCTTGATGGTGAACAGCTGATTGTCCAAATTGTTGAATTACCCAATGTAGCAGGATTGGTATCAAGCTCTACATTTCAGTCCCAGGTAGTAGAAATGTACAAGATATCTTGTCGTTTCTCAAACGGAACTGAGCTTCCTGACGAATTTCCTAACGAATTTGCTACTAACATTGGAAAACCTCTTTCTCAATCAATCTTACCACTGGGTGATTGGACTTTGATTGACAGGTTCTTTCTTGACGAGTTTCCAGTGATTGCTGCTCCCGATGTTGATAGATCTGGGTCAGTAACTCATTGTGCAAGTTTCAGACTGAATGAGAGTATGTATTTTGGGTCTAGAAAGTTGCTTTCAATATTTCCGAATGTCGCCACATACATATGGGAGGGATGGACAGCCTTTGATACCGGAGTTCCGCTTGTAGCCAGATTCTACGTGAACTATCCTAGTTGCATGTTCAGCGCACTACTGAATGTGACCTTAACATATATTGGAACCCTTTGATTCCAATCTTACAGCTTTCTTTTTCCGAGTAAGAACTTCTCTACCTATCGCTGGTATTGTCTAGGAACTCAACCTAGTGAGATTGTAATAACAGTAATACAATAATACAATAGTTGTGTTTTATTCTGTTTCAGCTGTAATCCAATCTCGAACCATCTTAAGACGGACAAAATCTTCTCGTTCACGTTCTTCTAGTGCAAGTTTTACAAAACGAACAGTTGCATCCAATCTTGGAATAACAACGGTTTCAAGTGCTGAAACACGTCTCTTTGTCCTTTCGATTTCTAATGCTAGACGTTTTACCGTCGACTCAATCTCCGCAAGTCGGACAATCGCTTTGAGTGCATCTTTAAACTTCTCGCCCATTACATCAAATTTTGTGCTTGAATCCGATAGTGAATAAGGAAGCTCGGGACTACGTTGTTCAACAGAGAGAATTGGAACCCTAACACCCATCATCGATCTTGTGGATATATTTAATTCAGCCTCAAACTTACTTGCATATGCAAACTCTATCACTCGAGAAGGACCCATAATCATTTTTGCTTGTGTAAGAGCTGAGAAAGCTTCAGCCAGTGTTGAATCCACCTTCTCTCTTGCTTCTTTGATTTCGGCTATCGCATTAAAGAACTCCATAATTAATGAGTCACGTTTTTCACGAAGAAGATCATGGCCTCGTTCAGCAAGCTTCATTCGATTCTTTAGCGCTAGTAGTTCCATACGTGTAGTCTTTGTGCCTGGGAGAATCGCACTCATTTATTTCACTCCAAAGTCCAATGATTCAGTTCTTTCAATAAAATGTAAACACTAGGGCACTAATGACGATTCCGATTGTACAGATAATTAGCCAATCTCTTAGATATTTCTGGGCTAATTTCGGTCTTTCGTTTATTTGACCTGTAGTTATGAGCGTTATAATAGAGATGAACATGAATGCAAATGGAAGGGATACCGTTGCATTATTCAAACTAACATCACCGATGATCATGATTGCAATTAGACCTCCGAAAATGAGGAATGATAATATCATTAGGGAATTCATGATGTGCTTAATCCGTTCAACGTCCATCTCAGATCAGATATCTCCTAACAAGGACTTATGACCAACATGCTGGTCAGCCTACAAACCCTTTCGTTCTGTTCAAAAAGGTTGCGCATCACTCACACTAGACACATGGAATTCTGGAGCTTTTACCACACATTTTATATCTGTAACCATCTCTTGAAAATTGTATTACATGAACTACATGTGATACGAAAGTTCCAGATACTAGAGGTCCAAACGATGACGATTGCTATTCATGAGAGCGCACTGATTCGGCACTTCAATACTCGAAAAGAGGTCTTACGAGCATGGGAGGAAAGAATTGGAGCTAGATTCTCACCGTTTCGCGGCTTCAAGATGCCTGACAGTCGTTTATACATAGAAGATAGTAACTTCTTGGATTCTATCGTTGATCTAATTATAACCAATGAACGACATGTTTTCATTCGAGGGCCTGTGGGATCAGGTAAGAGTACATTGATGCTTCTAGCATTGAGAGACCTGCCTACACTGGCGGATCGAAGAGGAAACAAATTTGTTACAGGTTATGTAGGTATGACTGGACTCTATGAGAAGCAAATGGCAGCAGCCATTGCCGATTCTCTTAGGGTCAAGTATAAGCGATCATGGGAGTCCAGCCAAATTATTGATGCTGTTGCAAAAGAAAGTCTCAGAAGGTATGTCGAGGAGCAGAGCCGCACAGCTCTTTTCATAGAAGATGTTGCAGACAACCAGGAAGCTGCATTTCATAAACTTCGCTTTCTCGCAGATTTACCCACTGAAGAGATGATTGATGCCTATGGAAAAACGAGGGCTCTTGATGAACCTATTGTCACCTTAGTGATGTCTGGAACAATGATTTACTGGAATGCAATGCTATCATTTTTGCCACAAATTGCAGATAGAACAGAACCTCTCGATGTGCCTGCGTTAAATAATGCAAAAGCAAGAGAGTTCATAGGACGTAGAATTTCTTATGCCCAAGGACGCATCGACAGTTTTGATCCAGAGAATTTTGATATCTATCCGTTCACTGATGACGCAATTACTGTAATTAATACCGCAGCCAATGGAAATCCACGCGACATCAGGATGCTAGCACGAGGATGTCAGCAGGTTGCTGCTGAGATTCTTCGCAAGAATAATGATCCGACAGTGAATAGAGAAATTGCAGAGCTTGTTTCTGAAGCTTATGCAACTATACTCAAGGAGGTTCAATGATATGAGTCTACTTGGAAAATATAGACGTGAAGAAGCAGAAAAGGACGATGAAAGTCAAACTACGCGATCAGTTCCAAAGGAATCATCGAGTAGTCCTATGAAAACTGTTGAGCTTATCTCTGCAGTACCGAACAGAGATCGAAAGAGCCCGATTGTATCATTCTCCATCCCCACCGATCTTCGAGCTTGTCTTAAGGCTATCCGGAAAACAAAAGCAATCAATCTGAGCATGTGGGTAGAGCAGCAACTTCGTGAGGCCATTGCACAACAGTTTCCTCAGATAGCAGAAGAGTATCTCGAACAATCTTAAAATGAAATGATTGTAATATTAGTATTACAGTATTCCGACTGAGTTATCACAATTGTTGATGAAGCCTAGTATACTCAGCCACTCGTGCCATACAAAGTGCTGCAATGAAAGGATCATCAAAACATGGGATTCTATTCATTTCCAGCAAATCCTTTCCAGGTCTACCAACGTCTCCAGCCAACCAAACCCCGACAACAGGTTTACTTGTAACAGTCATTCGAACAGCTTCGAGAGTTCCAGCTGCGTGTTCTGTCTGTGTCATGCCAGCGAATGTTGGTACTCCGCAGATAACAAGTAGCATGTCTACGTTTGAATCCTTGAGAAGAAGTTCTGTTGCGATACGGTACTCCCTTCTCCCTCCACTTGCAACAACATCTACGGGATTATTTACTGAAGCCATAGGTGGGAGTATTTGTCGAAGTTCGTGTCGCGTTTCTTCTTCGAGGATAGCAATTTTCAAACCAAGCTCTGACGCGGCATCAGTTGCTAAGACTCCAGCTCCTCCTGTATTACTAATAATACCAATATTACAACCTCCTGGAAGTGGTTGATAGTCAAATAACTTGCAGATTTCGAATAATGTGTCAAGTGTAGGAGCTGTTACACATCCAGCTTGTTTAATCATACCGTTAAATATCTGAGCTGATCCGGCAAGTGATCCAGTATGTGACTGTGTGGCACGACTTCCAGCCTCACTTTTTCCTCCTTTTAGTATTACAACTGGTTTTTCGTGTGCTGTTCTCCGTAGTGATTCGAATAACTCTATTCCATTACTGATTCCTTCAATGTATGCAGCAATCACAGTTGATTTTGGATCCTGTCTGAAATAGTCTAAGATTTCAACGAATCCCACATCAGCTGAATTACCGATACTAGCGAATTTGCTCATTCCAATTCTTTTAGCTCTAGTTGTATAGATACTCATACCACCAAGTGCACCGCTTTGAGAAATGAAAGCAATGTTACCCCGTTCAGGCATCATGGTGAAAGTACCATTGAAAAGACGACTATTAGATATACCAACGCAATTGGGTCCGATAAATCGTACCTCTGCATCTTTAGCAGCTCTGATTAGAGTGTTTTCTATCTCAGCGCCTTCAGGTCCAATTTCACTAAAGCCTCCAGAGATGATTACTGCATTTCTAGCACCGGCATTATGAATTTCTGACATCAAGGCTGGACAATATTTAGCGGCTACTGCAACAATAACTAAATCAACAGGTTCTGGTAAATCTGCAAGACTTGGATATGCTCTCACACCTAGGACTTTTTCTTTACTATGAGTTACGGGAAAAACCTCAACCTCGGAGCTCAGGAGATTCATTAGTATTGAATTACCTAATTTTCTATAATCTGCAGATGCACCTACCAAAGCGACTTTCGTTGGATTGAAGAAGGAATCAATGCTCTGATATAATTCGACCTGTGACTTTGGCATAGTCTGACGCGAGAGAAGAATTCGTTTTATGTCTGTCGTGTTAGTCTGAATACATGTAGTACTAGTAATACAATTGATTTTTCTTCCCGAATTCTCTCCAAAGTCGGTTCAATCGTCCTTTGTATGTACAGGTCGATGATTCAAGAGCTGTTGCAATCACTGAAACAGTTTCAGGACTTCTTTTTCCTACATTCAGAATAGCATTTGTTGCTGTCTTAACAATCTCGCGATTCTTACTTTTACAAAGTATCTCTACCAGAGCAATAGCCGCTGATTCATGGTAATAATTACCAAGTGCAGTAATTGCTACTGTCGCTATTCTTCTATCTTTAAGATATGCCAATCTTTCAAACAATTGTATTGAATCCAGCGTTCGAACTTTGACATGAAGGTGAATGAGATGAAGAAACTGCCTGTAATTCTCACTTGAAGAATCTTTGTTATATACATCAAGTGTTTCCTCCAACATCGATTTCAGTGTAGAAAATGAATGTCTGCTTGAAAGTAAAGATAATCTCTCATCATCATGATTAATGATGGAGTTATGCAGATCACGGTACGATTTATTTGAGGGATAGTCTGATTGTTTTTGCTGTACTGTATATTGATTGACATTATTGACGACTACAGGAAATTGTATTACAGATAATACTTCTTCTAACTGTTTTGCGCCAATGATGAATCCCTTGATTCCATAACTCGATAATATCTGTCGTCCGGTTTCACAGTACCAGAGCGGAGCGATATTGATATTATCATCTTTCTGTTCCAGAGTTATTCCTTGAACCTCTTTATGCTTCAGCTGTTCGATTATTTGAGTTATATCTTCTGAAACTTGGATGTCAAAGTCATTTGAATCAAAAAACAAAGAATCACCAGTTTCAATCTGACTGCGTGCAATTGATTCGATATACTTACGTATTGAATCAGAGGCATCTACTATCGAACGCTCGTCCTTCATCTGGGTCAAGATTTCTTCAGTATTTACTGGAATAGGTTCTAACCCGCGACACCCTAAAACAGAGAAGAGCATCTCTCGAAATTTTAAGTCTTCAACTTTAATTTTAAGCGGTCCAGTGCCAACAGGAAGAGAATAACTGAAGTTCTGAGCTTTCTGCAAATGCTGTAATGTTTCTGGCCATCCTCTATCTTGCTCGATTGAAGATATTATATCGAGCAGGTCACGATCTCTTCGTTCGCCGATTGCATCAGCAATCATTTGCACACGTTGTTGTTCTTCTGACTGCCTTACATGGTCCTTGACAGCTTTCAGAATTTTTGCCCGATTGTCATCTTCTGCCAATAGAGGACCTCATGATTGTTGCTTTCTAAAAATAGCAAAGGCACCAATATATGATTAAGTGTATTATTCTCATAGGAGCCACTGTATTGCTTGTATTACAAGTATTATAGAGATATTAGGAAAGGAGTAAATTCAGATTTCTGGGAACGGAGAAACCTGTATTAGGAAAAAACTTGCCGTTCTATGATTAGAACTATGTATAATTGTTGTGAGTGTATGTATGAGTGTGTCGTAATAATAGAAGATAGACTGATGTCATTGGATCACGGTCTCTTTGACATCTCAGGCACTTTCAGTGTCATCTCTATCTCCTCAAAACTTCCAGGATGACTCAACTAGTAGCTTGAATGCACAAGTGTTGATGGTGACTCCACTCATTGGTCCCGCTTCTATGTGCGGCACGCTCGAGCCATTTCTTTTTTGAACTTTGATTATCGACAAAATTCTTCAAGAAACTATCTATTGCCTTTTACGAGAGATATCTGTTTTCAGAGCAAGTGACAATGAGAGGTCTTCTAGAAGGGATACGATTGTACGTTCTGTTACTTTGACGCTTTCTAGATCTTCTTGAGTCAACTCAGATTTCCCTGCAAGAATTTCACGTATTCTTCTATAGTCACCTATACGTGCAGCAACCTCTTCAAAAGGACGAAATATTGTTAATTCAAATAATCCAAGATACGTAAGAAGTAGCATCGTATAGAAACATCGAGTAACATTTCTTCTGGCTTGCTTGAGTGTTCTGTTGAAGGCACCTCTGGATACACCCTTTGTCTTAGCCCCAGCACGAGAACGAATTGATGCTTTGTCTTCATACGTGATATGTGCCCCATAGTTATCTTCGATAACAAGATCAATTAAGAGTGTTTCAAGCTGTGTTTGGCTAAGAACTGAACCATTCTGTAGTATCTTAAGAATTGGTTCTTGTAATACTTGTCTAGCTCCCAATGTCAGTTCTTTCATTATTTTTCGATTTGATTGCGTATCTCGTTTCTCATTCATAGCCATGTTTCTCCATCATCATTATATGTACGAGTGTACTAAAACGCCTCAAAATGGCCTTTTAGGACATTTTCACACCTTTTGTTCACAGGATGTTTCTGTTGCTCTGTGCGGATACAAAATCGTATACATTAGCTAGTCCTCTTAAACATCACCATTAGAATTGTGATACTTGTAATACAAGAATTACAGGTGCTTAGCGATGAGATAAGGTCCATTCTGACTCGGGAGTCATCTCTACAAAACCGAGAATAAGATTGCCTCGAACTTCATCAAACTTGAATACGCCGAAAACATGCCGACCTGAATTATCAATCCATTCTATCCTTCCTCGTAGAAGGTAATGCTGGAATAAAACACGACAGTGTTTTCGAATCGAAGCGAATAGATTCTTGTATCTCCTCCGTTGAGATGGTCTAATCCCCCACCTAGATAATATGAACCGGTTGGTAAGGTTGTTGCTTGAGATAAGTGTTGATTTCCTTGATTTCGCTTCACTATTTGCACAGTCAATAAGTGTGCTTTTTAGACAGTCTGGTATTGCAGCCAGGACTGAGGTAGTGGGCTCAGGATCTTGAGCTACTGATGATATATGCGTATTAGGTGTCAAGGCTAATCGATTACTAGTTCTTACACTACCTTAAGAGGACCTATATGAAATTCTCTGAAACATGGTGATATATGTAATACATCGAAGAACTCTGTAAAACCAATTCACAATATTGTCAATTCACTGGATTAATATCTAGTTTGAATTCCAGATTCAAAATGAGTAATGATGGCGAACAAGAGAGCGACCATTCATGTGACTGGAATAGTCCAAGGAGTAGGATTCAGACCTTTTGTTTATCGTGTTGCGAAATCCTTGTCGCTTTTAGGTTATGTATTAAACCTCGGTGATGCAGGCGTTGAGGTTACTGTGGAGGGTGAAGAAACACATATTCAAAAATTGGTTCAGAGTATTAGAAACGATTCACCCTCAATTTCGCGGATTGATACACTAGATTTAGAGTGGACTGACTCTCAAGAGGAGTTCAAAGAATTTCAAATCCATAAATCTTCAACAATTCGAAATGAAGATGCAATTCCTGTATTGCCACCTGATATTGCAATCTGCAAGGATTGTGTAAATGATTTGATGCATGAGAACTCACGTTGGTATCTTTACCCATTTACATCATGTGCCGCTTGTGGACCTAGATTTTCAACTATTACAGATTTACCATATGATAGACCCAATACCACAATGCTCGACTTCCCGTTATGTGATACTTGTAATACAGGTTATACAAATCCAACTGACCGTAGATATCACGCACAGACAACGGCTTGTCATAATTGTGGTCCTGTCTATCATGTAGTAGACAGCAGAGGTACAACGATAGCAAATACAAATCCGATTGAAAAAACAGCACAGCTAATTGATGAGGGAGCCATTGTAGCACTTCAAGGAATTTCAGGAACCCACATTGCTACGAAGACCAGTGATCATGAACCAATAGAAACACTCAGATTGCGAAAGAAGAGGTCTCATCGTCCCTTTGCAATTATGGTTCGAGATCTTTCAACACTAAAACATCTGAGTAATATCAATGAGCTTGAAGAGAAGATACTCACATCTTGGAGAAGACCAATTGTACTGGTCACGAAGACAATTACAAGTCTGAAGAAACAGAATAATGTATTACCAGTAATACCAATCGAGTCCTTGGAATCTATAGCTCCAGGACTAGACAGTATTGGTGTTATGCTACCCTATGCGCCGATACATCATCTTCTCTTCAGACATACCAACGAACCAGCCCTAGTTCTAACAAGCGCTAACCCGACAGGAATGCCAATGTATATCGAACCTGAAATTATCATGAATGAACTGCGAGATATCGTTGATTATTTCCTGGTGCATAATAGAAGAATACATCAACGGGCTGATGACTCGGTGGTCAAGCTCATAGATAAAACAAATCCAGTATTCATCAGACGTGCAAGGGGTTATGTACCAGAACCAATTCTCTTCAATGGTCCATGGAGAGCACTAAAGATAGTAGGAGTGGGTCCTGAGGAAAAGGCAACTGGCTCAGTTTCAAAGTCTGGCCGAATTTACATGACACAACATATTGGAGACACTAATCAGATTGAGAACATCGATTTCCTTTCAAATGCGATTGATCATATGCTGCATCTATTAGACATCAAGAAACTAGATGCTGTTTCATGCGATTTGCATCCAGAGTTTTTGAGCACAGATTTCGCAGAAAAAATGGCTACTGAGTATGAGATTCCACTTTATCGTATACAGCACCATCATGCACATTTGGCTGCAATAATGGTTGACGGATTGATACCGTATGATAGCCGTATTATTTGTATTACAGCAGACGGATTCGGCTATGGATTAGATAAGAATGCATGGGGCGGAGAGATTCTTGTGGGAAATTATAGCGATTCAGTCCGAAGAGGGGGTTTGAAAGCACAGGAATATACTGGCGGAGATTTATCAGCTATCTATGCGGCTAGATCGCTAATAGGAATAATTGGAAATAGTATAGAAAAGAAAAGGCTCCTTCAGCTCTTGGGATCATCTTCAATTGCTCCAGACACGAAGGTTTCTGGGAAAGTTTTGGATGTTTTACTTCATGCAAGAAAACAAAGTGTGAATATAATAAAGAGTACGAGTGCTGGTAGATTTCTTGATGCAGTGGCACTTGCACTTGGAGTATGCTCTGAGAATACCTACGATGGTGAGTGCCCAATGAAGCTCGAAGCTATTGCCCGTCGTACTGATATTCGAATTGACTCTGAGTTTGTCAAATCGGATTATGGACTAGTCTTAGATACAACTCATTCTCTAGAAGAGATACTTGATATGAAGGACAAGGGTACAAGTAGAGTGGAATTGGCCTATGCAGCTCAGTGGCATCTTGGTGAAAGTCTTGCGAGAATCGCTTGTGATTTAGCATTGGAGGAAGAGATACTGTATATAGGATTCTCTGGGGGTGTTGCGCTCAATCGTATTGTAACATCCGCGATTGAAAATCAAATTCAGAAATATAATCTAGTCCCTGTGTTCCATTCCTTGATTCCCCCTGGCGATGGAGGGATCTCAGTAGGTCAAGTAGCAACAGTAGCAGCCAGAATCATCAATGAAGTAATGTAATACAAATAATACTAGTATTAAAGACATGATTTGACTGTACTGAAACCAGTTTCTGCTGCATCGATGTTAATCTTTTCAAACCGTTTAGGAAATGATTCACGAATTGCACGTAGTGCAGAATCCTTACTTATAGGTACAAGTCCGGTTCCGAGAATTGCACCAAACATGACCATGTTCAGAGCATAAGAACTTCCTGATTTCAAAGCAATATCCATTGCATCAAATTCTATTACACGGTCTGTGAATTCACCGATTGATCGAAGAATCGATTCATGTGTGGGATACTCAGCCTGGCCCATAGAAACAGCAACGGGATATTGAACATGAGAGCTCATCACTACACAGCCATTCTTTTTTATCAAGTGAATTTCTCTCAAGGTTTCCACTGGTTCAAACCCTACGAGCAAATCTGCAGTACCAGCATCTATGACTGGACCCTTTGCTCCATCACCGATTCTGATTGTACACACCACATGACCACCACGCTGAGCCATCCCATGGATCTCACCTACTCTTACATTGAGCCCCTCAGCTAAGGCGGTTTTTGCAAGTATCTCTGCAAGGGTTAGAACACCCTGCCCACCAACTCCAGATATTGCAATACTTATTGTATTACTGTTATTACGAACCATTTATTCTGCCTCCCTCTTTATTGCGCCTTGGGGACAAACTGCAATACAGGTGCCACAAAGATTACATAGCGTTTCATCGATGACAGCCTTTTCAGTTTCAGGATTCATGTACATAGCAGGACAAGATAATCGATTAAGGCAACGCTTGCATGCATTACAGGTTTCGGATTCTACATAGTACTTGGGGAGGACAATACCTTCACGACGACGATCCGCAGCTGTCAAGAGTGCACATGGTTCTTTCGAAACAAGCACTGCGGGACTATGATTGTCCCTTGCCCATTTGACCATCTCTCTCACTTCGCCTACAAGACCAGCTATTGATTCAAAGGGATAGACTGTCTTTACATACTTGACACCAAGGCCTTTGCATACTTCTTCAATGTCTAATGCTTGGACTTTTTTCTGCATGCCTGTGATTCCAGTACCAGGATGAGGCTGATGTCCTGTCATAGCAGTTGTTCGGTTATCTAGTACCACTAGACAGATTCGATGTTGGTTGTATACTGCATCTACAATACCGGGTAATCCAGAGGCAAAGAATGTACTATCCCCTATTGTAGCAACCACATCTTGGTCGGTGACTTCAGAGAGACCGCATGCAGTAGTTATTGATGATCCCATATCAAAAAGAATGTCTGCAGTTTCAAGAGGCGGTGCAATACTTAATGTGTAACATCCAATATCGGAGGGGTAGATGGCCTTCCCTCTCGTTGCGGCCCGGATTGCATAGTATGTTGCACGATGTGGACAACCTGCACATAGGAGAGGTGGTCTCGGAGGAATCTCAGGTATTTTCCTTGCTCTATCATCAATTTCTTCCCAGTTAATAGGTGTATTACAATTAATAATTCGACATAATGCTTCCATTACGATACGAGGACTGTATTCTCCCACCCTCGAGAAATATCCTTGTTCCTTACCAAGAATTTCAACCGATACATCATGAAGCTGAGCCAATCGTCGTGTATGAGTTTCAATGAAGGGCTCAAGCTCTTCAACTATTACGACTCTCTTATGCTTACATAGGAATGCTATAATTTTCTTCTCAGGGATGGGATGTGTAATCCCGAGCTTGAGGATTTCTGCCTGGATATCCATTTCGACAAGAGATTCGCGAACATAGTTGTAGGATACTCCGCATGTGATGATCCCAAGTTCGCCTTCTCCCTCTGTAAAGTTTAGTGGGCTGGTTTCAGATACTTCCCGCGCTTTTTCAACCTGTTTGAGAAGCCATGGATGTCGAGTTCTTGCTACCGAGGGTATTGGTACAAACCTGAATGGTTCTTTCTCAAATTCTACCTTTTGAGGAAGGGTAGGGATTCGTCCAAATGTAACAGGTGCTCGGGTATGATTGACTCGAGTAGTTGTTCTAAAGAGCACAGGAAGCTCAAACATCTCAGAATACTTGTATGCTTCAAGAAGCATTGATTTTGCCTCGATGGGATCTGAAGGCTCCATCATTGGCATGTTTCCCATTAGTGCATAGTACCTGCTGTCATTTTCATTCTGTGAGCTCCACATACTCGGGTCATCTGCGACAATGATGATCATTCCTGCTCGGACTCCAACATAAGCCAGACTGAAGAATGGATCAGCAGCTACATTGAGACCGGGACCCTTGCAGACCATCATGGATCTGACTCCAGCAATTGCAGCAGCCCCTGCTACTTCTAAGGCGACCTTTTCATTTGTGCTGAATTCAAAATAGAAGTTAGGAATATGTGGTGCCATGACTGTCAAATTGTTACCAATTTCGCTACTAGGTGTTCCAGGATAGAGCGCAACTAGACGAACTCCAGCTTCTAATACACCTCGAGCTATTGCTTCATTTGCAAGTAATAGTAGTGTTTTCCCGGGATTGTCTTCAAGTAGTTCTTGAGGTTTGGCCATCAAGGATCCTCCATATGTTGAAGCCTGTTTCGAGTTGCATAAAGAGGGGTGTATCAGTCTTGTGGTCGTGGAAATTATTAAGAACACGTGTTCTATCCTTTGTCATAGACTGTAATACATGTAATAGTTCGAACACGTGTTCTAATACCCATAGGACCCCATCATTTCCACTCGAAAATATTAGATAATAGTCTATAAGTATAGATTCCGGTAAGTATAAATAGCTGTTTCGAAAGCTGGTCTTTATCTCCATTTTTATCATCATACGATCAATCGCTGGACACTACTCCATTTTTTGTAGTTCCAATGGAAACGAAGGGGTGTTATCCAGATAATCTTTAGACCTTATCCTGAAAGGTACGGAGGTTAGACTAACTAGAACACGTGTTCTAAATACATATCGAAGCGTTAACTGTAATAGCATGGCTATTTTTTTGATCGTTCATAGAAGTGCATATTGCGCTTATTCTGTATCTCTCTAATCTAAATTTTCATGTTTCTTTGTTCATAACACAGAGCCGCTATGGTTTCTCTCAGTGATTATACTTCCCTGATTATCTCATAGACTCTGAATTTGAGAATATCTTGATACATTGAGAATAAGCTATCAAACAATGTTCGATATTCATCAGGAACAATGATTGCCGAGTCTGCAACAGCTTCAGCTCCAAGACATTCATCTAAGAGACCTGGCTTTCGTTTCTCCTTGATTTCTGACTTTGTTCTCCAAGTGTATGTATACCCGTAGAGCTCCTTAGTGAATGCCACACGTCGCGCATTACTTTGTCTTGCATGCCTACAATCATAGAGATAGAGATATGAGACCATTATACTCAGACTCAAATCACAGAACACATGTTCCGATTTTCAACTTGTGTAATACAATTATTTGATGGTATAAACGGAAAAGGTTAAGCGTGAGAACCTAGGCCCTCCGGCGTGAGCATAGCTTCAGGCATGGCATGACTCGGAGGATGCTACATGAACCGCATTGGTCTACGTAAAGAAGAGAAAGCTTTCGAAGCCAGGGTCCCGTTAATTCCTGAACATGTCAAGATGTTAAGAGATCAACATCACATCAATTTTTTTGTAGAACCCAACAAACAACGTGCCTTCTCTGAGAGCGAGTATGAGAAAGTCGGGGCAACCATCATCCCCTTGAAAGGCAGTGGTTCCCAAGTAGTTTTTGGAATTAAAGAAATGCCAATTGGTTTCTTTGAAAAAGATGTGGTCTATGTATTCTTTAGCCACACAATCAAGGGGCAGAAATACAATATGCCCATGCTACGAAACATACTTGAAGCAGGTGCAACTCTGATTGATTATGAACGTGTTGTGGATGAAAAGGGAAGACGTCTAATCTTCTTTGGTAATTGGGCCGGAATGGCAGGTATTTCTGATACTTTTCATGTGCTTGGGGAACGGTTAGAGTTTGAAGGTATCACACCAAATCCATTTGCTGGAATGAAGTCAACATTAGAACTGAAGAGCTTGGCTGCAGTCAAAGAAGAGTTCAGAGCCTTAGGGAAGCGTATCAGTGAACAAGGACTTCCAAAAGAGCTCACACCTTTTGTTGTTGGATTTGCTGGTTATGGAAATGTATCCCGAGGAGCTCAAGAAATCTTCGATATTCTGCCATATAAAGTGGTAGAGCCAGAGAATCTTCCAAATCTCGAATCAAAAGAGAATATATTGTATAAGTGCGTCTTCAAGGAAGAACACATGGTTGAACCTAGAGATTCATCAACTATCTTCAATCTTCAGGATTATTACAAAACAGGAAAAGCCAACTACAGGGGTGTATTTGAGAGCTATGTTCAATATCTCTCAGTATTAATGAACTGTATCTATTGGAGTGAAAAGTATCCAAGGCTAATTTCAAAGAACTTCATTAAACAACATTGGAATGAAGATAATCGAAAACTCCGTGTTGTGGGTGACATATCTTGTGATATCGGGGGCGCAATTGAGTTTACTGTTAAATGTACAACACCAGGTAATCCTGCATTCACTTATGTCATCAGCAAGGATAGAGCAGAGCCCGGAGTAAAAGGTGAAGGTCCAGTTATCATGGCAGTTGATAACTTGCCATGCGAACTTCCACGTGAATCATCGACATCATTTAGTGAAACACTGGTTGGCTTTATCCCAGCATTTGCAAAAGCTGACTTCACAGTATCATCTTTTGATGATCTGGAGCTAACACAAGAAATCAAAGATGCTGTTATTGTGTATAGAGGAAAATTAACCAAAAATTACGAGTATATCAAGGAATATCTAGAGGAGGATAAAAAGAAATGAAGAACGTGTTATGTCTGGGTGCGGGACTCGTAGCTCGTCCATACATACAATACCTCAGTGAAAATAGTTTCCATGTAATAGTTGCTAGCAGAACAATAAGCAAAGCTAAACACTTGATAGAGGGTTGTAAAAATGCAGAAGCTATTGCTTTCAATATAGCAAAAGATGATAATCTTCTTGAAGATTTAACAG
>JAOUFI010000116.1 GCA_029858305.1 Candidatus Thorarchaeota archaeon | reverse complement strand
AACGTGATGCAATTGTAGAGGGAGAGGTTCTCTACACCGAGAGCCTTGAATCCGAAAGTGGTGTTTCATTTAAGACTGAACCCAGAAAGGTCGATACGCTCCCACCTCCAGAACAACTCAAGTAAACACTACGAGAGCCTTCACCCTATCACAAGATTTGGGGGATGCTCCAATCCCCCGCTCACTACTTGTTTGTACTCTTTTTAAGAAGTAAGATTCTTCTTCCACTCTCGGCATTATAGACATGTCCATCAAATCCGCCGATCTCTTCTACAAGTTCAAAGCCAGACTGCTGTAATAGTAAATCAATATCATTGTTGAAGAATAATGCGGCTCCAGATTTGACCTCGATATTCTTGATAATAGAACCATCAATATTCTTGATGATGTATTGAATGTCTACGCGCATTAGCTTGCGTCTTCTGTCTGAATAAATCTCTCCGTGACGCTCAACTGTTCGATCATTCTCAATTTGTACAGGATGATCTTCGAACTTGGCATGCGCATATTGCAGTTCGCCTCTGTATAAATCAAGGATGAAGAGACTATCATGTTTCATATGCTCTCTTATACATCGCAGAGTTGCAAGTTGAGCGTTTCGTGATAGGACATGTCCAAAGGAGTTGGGAACAATAATGAGTGAAAATTTCTTGGAGATTTTGAAGTGCTCCATATCTCCCTCAATAATCGTCACACGATTTGAAATATCATTAGAAGCCTGTAGCAATTTCCTCCTCGCAGAAGCAAGCATCGATCGAGAATTATCGAGAGCTGTCACTTCAAAACCCTCTTGGGCCAAAGCGAAAGCGATTCTTCCAGTGCCAGCAGCAAGATCAAGTATTGGAGAGCCAGTTCTCTTCGCATATTCGATGTAGAAGGGAATATCGGAGTTATCCGCGAATAAGTCATAGAACTCTCCGACCCCCTCATATCCAGATGTCAGATTCGAAAAAATGTCCCCTTTTTCTTCGCACACTGAAAAATCTCCTACACCTATTGAATATTCAACATCGTATTTGGTTCGTCACATATGATCCTCATAAATAAAATCAATCTTATCGCAGAAGCAAGATAGTAGTACAACAAGGAAAAATAATGGTCAGGGATGCGGACGGCCAATCCAATCCAATCTATATTTAGCATTTTGCATTCTAACGTAATGTTAGAACTTCCACATCCCTATTCTTTTTCCTACACAACTTGAATATTATCATCATTGTGTACCTTGCGACACATTTGTTACTAGATTCAAAGTATAACAAAGGAGTAACATAATGCCAATTCGAAGCCTTTATCAACTTAGATTCGAGGAGCCGCCCAATAAGCGCTTGGTCATCACAAGGTAGTGAGCATACGATGGCAGTCGAAAAGAAGATACTCAAGGAACTTTACACGAGGACATTGAAGATAAGACTCTTTGAAGAAAAAGTATGGGATCTCTTTGGAGAGAATATTGTTCCAGGCACCCTACATCTGTATTTGGGACAGGAAGGTGTCGCTGCAGGTGTTACTACCGCACTGAAGGACTCAGATTGGATTCAGAGCTCACATAGAGGACACGGTCATGTCATTGCAAAGGGTGCAGACATGAATGCAGCGTTAGCTGAGCTACTTGGAAAAAAGACAGGTTCGTGTAAAGGCAAGGGAGGCTCCATGCATATCACGCAGTTCAATGTAGGCGTGCTCGGCGCAACTGGTGTTGTCGCTTCAGGCTTACCCATTGCAGTGGGAGCAGCTCTTTCCTGTCAAATGAGGAAGACAGACGATGTCGTTGTCTGTTTCTTTGGTGATGGCGCTTCGAATAATGGAACCTTTGGTGAGTCTTTGAATATGTCCGCAATTTGGAAGCTACCATTAGTCTGGATTGTGGAGAATAATTTCTATGCCATGGGTACTCCGATCAAGATGACATGCCCGAGTGCTACAGTGGCTCAAAGAGCTGAGGGTTACTGTATTCCAAGTCAAGTTGTTGATGGAAATAATGCCTTAGCGGTCTATGAAGCTACTGTTGAAGCAGTTAAGACAGCCCGTGAGGGCGGTGGCCCTACCCTCATCGAGTGTCAGACGTACAGAATGAAGGGGCACTCTAGATTTGACCCAGCCAAGTATCGTCCACAAGAAGAAGCGGATTACTGGCTAAGTCCTGAGAAGGATGCAGTTCATGTCATCAAAAAGATTGTCCTAGAGCAGGGAGCCATGACGGAAAAGGAAGCAGAAAAGATACGATCTACTCTTCAGAAAGAAGTCGATAAGGCTGCAGAATTTGCGAAGAAGTCTGAACAACCTGCACCAGAAGAAACTCTGGATGACGTCTACGCGGAGGCGATTTAAATGACAGAAATGACTTACCGTGATGCCCTCAAGGCGGGTATTAGAGAGGAGATGCTACGAGATGAACGCGTCTTTCTACTTGGAGAAGATATTGCTTTAAACTGGGGAGGAGCCTTCAAGGTCACCAAAGGACTTGCAGAAGAATTTGGCGAAGAGAGAGTAAGAGATACACCCATCTCCGAGAACACCATAGCAGGAGCAGCCGTTGGCGCGGCGATCACAGGAATGAAACCAGTTGCAGAGATTATGTTTGGAGACCTAATCGCTCTAGCAATGGACCAAGTCTGTAACCAGGCCGCAAAGATGAGATACATGTTTGGTGGTCAGACATCAGTTCCTCTGGTCCTGAGAACTCCCTTTGGCGGGGGAAAGAATATCGCTTCACATCATTCTCAGAGCCTTGAGGCATGGTTCATGCACACACCGGGACTCAAAATAGCTGTGCCAGCGTTTGCATCTGATGTGAAAGGACTCATCAAGACAGCTATTCGAGACCCAGACCCAGTACTCTTTGCTGAGCACAAACTCGTCTACGACAAGAAGGAGGAGGTTCCTGATGATGAATACCTAATCCCCTTCGGACAAGCCAAGATTCGTAGAGAGGGGGCAGATGTCACGCTCTGGGGAACCTTCATTATGCTTCATAAGGCGCTGGAAGTTGCTAATGAGCTCGAGAAGGAAGGTATCAGTGTTGAGATCATTGATCCACGAACACTTGTGCCGCTTGACACGAAGACTCTTATTGATTCAGTCAAGAAAACTGGAAGACTAGTACTTGTAACCGAGGAAACAAAGACTGGAGCGACAACCGCAGAAGTCGCAGCTATTGTTCAAGAAGAGGCATTTGACTGGCTTGATGCACCTATTAAGAGAGTGAATGCACCAGATACTCCAGTTCCATTTAGCCCGCCGCTTGAAGATTACTTCATTCCTGATAATAAGAGGATTGCACAGGCTATCCGAGATATCGTATAGGTGATAATGATGGTCACAACCATGATCATGCAGCGAATGAGTGTTGCCATGGAATATGGTGTGATACTCAAATGGCTCAAGAAAGAAGGCGACAAAGTCAAGAAAGGTGACGCAGTCGTAGAAATATTCGGCGAGAAGAACGAGTTTGAACTCGAATCTCCTGATGATGGGATTATCCTAAAGCTCCTGTGCGATGTAAATGATGAGATTCCAATTAGTGAACCAATCGCATTCATTGGCAAGGAAGGAGAGAATATTCCAGATATCAGACCCAGAAAACTGAATGCTGCAGCGCAAATGCAGATGGCAGTAGTAACTCCAGCAGTAGGCACATCAGTTCCAAAATCCGAGAGTCCAAGGACAAAAACGCAGGCAGTAGAAACTCGTCTTCCTGGTGGAAAAATCAAGGCATCACCAAGAGCAAAGAAGAAAGCAAAGGAACTTGATATAGATCTCACATTTGTTACGGGCACGGGTCCAGAGGGAAGAATCGTTGAGAAAGATGTGCTTGCAGCAAAGGATGCAATACCTCATGGTTCCATTTTGGATGACAGAAAAATCCGCAGGACTGAACCAATGACGCCACTACGCAGGACCATTGCAAGAAGAATGACACAAAGCTCCCAGAATCCTCATATCACCATGATTACAGAGATTGACATGACCGAGGTTGCGACTCTCAGAGAAGAACTCAATAGGCGAGTAGAAAAGACTCATGGAATAAGAGTTTCGTTTAATGATATCATTGTCAAGGCAGTTGCAGATACACTGGAAAAATTCCCCAAATTCAATGCAACTCTATCAGGCAATGACCTCGTCTTGTTTGATGATATTAATGTAGGTGTAGCAATGGCAACAGACCAAGGATTGATTGTAGTTACGGTGAGGAACGCAAATAGGAAGTCAATCACTGAGATAGCTATCGAAACAAAGGAAAAGGGAAAGAAGGCGAAGAATAATGAACTCACCCCGGAAGAGCTAACTGGAAGTACATTTACAGTGTCAAACTTGGGACCGTTTCAGGTGGATCTATTTATCCCTGTCATCAACCCTCCGGAAACGGCTATACTGGCGCTTGGACAGATAAAGAAACAGCCAGTTGTGATAGATGATGCGATTGCAGTCAGGTCCATGATGATGGCTAGCTGTGCAGTGGACCACAGAGTGCTAGATGGTGCACCAGCAGGACAATTCCTCTCATCTTTAAAAGATACTCTTGAGAATCCCTTCATGATGAAGATGTAATGCAAAAATAGCACTTCACAGCATTTGTCAATGGAAAAAAACAATATCAGCGTTCATGCAATCGATAACTTAGTGATACTGTATGCTGAAGGCGAAGAAATGTCCAAACTGTGGGAGTACGAGTATTGTTGGACCCCATCTACTTGAAAGATTGGCGGTAGCGATAGACCTCCCAGGCTTTTACACGGCGACCCTTACTGCTCTCTCTTGCACCGATTGTGGATACACTGAACTCTATAGCGATTATGATGGACTTGCGAACCTCAGGAGGCTGGTAAAACCACTATCAGATGAAGAAGCAGATGCTCAAGTCATCTGTTCACGATGTGGAGATGCTGCAAAATCTGGAATGAGGTTCTGCCCAAGGTGCAAGACTCTTCTGGACTCTATATAGTTTATTCTTCTCTGTGTTAAGAATGTCAACTGCCAAGTCTTATGTGCCCTTGCGATAAGTCATGTCATGAAGTACTATGATTCACTCAAAGCAATGTCCAAAATGCGGGAGCAAGAATATTGCGGGACCACACAAAATGCAGGGTAATAGTTACGTGAGAATAGATCTACCGGGCCTATCGAGTGCAACACTTGAGACCTTCACGTGTGTGGATTGTGGATACACTGAGATGTATGCGGATGAGATGGGCCTCAGTAATATTAGAAGAGTTGGAAGGTTTGTTTTGAACACTCCAATAGAGGAAACCAGATCTTGTCCCTACTGCGGAACTTCAGTACGACCTGGAGCACGCTTCTGCCCAGAGTGCGGTAACAACATCTAAAATTTGCTGTATTAACTGGAGAATTGAACTCGCGGAACCTAGGGGGCCTTAAATCCTAGGGACCACACTTCATCCTGCACGTATCATTCGTGCCAAGCCTCGAAATACGACATCTGCTCCGCCTCAACTGTTGCTCTGAGGCATTTTGCCGGTGGCGAGCAACAATCATTTGCTGCCGGCTCACGGCGGCAGTAATGCATACTTCTTCTACAACATATTAATCAGAGAGGATAATCATCATGGTAGCATGTCTTGGCGGTTATTGAGTGATTATAATTCGGATGTATATGCCAACCTGGCTTTAGACGAAGCACTTGCCAAGACCGATTTAGGTGAGAAAAATACGCTCAATACAATACGATTTTGGCAATCAAATCGTGCAGTTGTTATTGGCAGATTTCAATGCGTCCATAAAGAGACTGATTTGGACTATTGCCAAGAGAATGAAATTTCTATTGCAAGACGGTTTACGGGGGGAGGTGCAGTCTTTCATGATTTGGGCAACATGAATTTCTCACTTCGACTGCATCAATCTCACGACTATGTGCCTAGAGGCTTGAAAGAGCTTTATCAAGTCTTCATTGGTATAATCACTAAGAGCTTGAACTCGCTTGATATACCAGCTAGATTTGATCCTATGGGCTCTTGCATCAGAATTCATGGAAAGAAGATTTCTGGTACTGCAGGATGGATTAAGCACGGGGTGTCCTTCATTCATGGTACGCTTCTTATAGATGCAGATCTGGATATGCTCCAGAAGAGTCTTCATCCACCCGAGGTACAACAGGTCTACCTAAGAGACAGAACTAGAATTAGGTGCATGGAAAGTAAGAAGGACACTGTGACAAATCTCAAGCAAGAGGTTGAAGACTGTC
>JAOUFI010000117.1 GCA_029858305.1 Candidatus Thorarchaeota archaeon | reverse complement strand
CTTCAGCTGCACTAGCCTCATCAAGTGTAGATGGAACCATGCTCTCGATTGAGTCAATATCAGCAATATCAACATCGAGTTCTCTTCTTAGATAATCGACAGTATCGCCTTTTCTCCATTGAAGTATGCGCTTGAGCATAGTTCTATTTGAGAGAAGAATTGTAAGGTCTGCTCCACGTTCTTGGAGTTGCGCTCGCAGAAGTTTTGATACCGCCCAAATTGAATTGAGTGCCTCGCTTGATTGGCCCTCGAAGGGTAGGATGCCCACAACATAGACGAAAATTCTTCGACCTTCCTCCTCTTGGAATCTCTGCTTCAAGAGCTCAATTAAGGCTGGAGTTCCTCCACATCCTGTACCACCGCCTAGGGAGGTGAAGATACAGAAACCGGAAACTCCCTCGAAACCCAAGTTCGTAAGCTGGTCAAAGATGATGTCCTTTGACTCCATGATTGCGTTATAACCGTCCATGAACCTTCCACCGACACCAATTTCCGACGCACCATAGAGAAGAGTATTCTCTTTGGGAATTCCATACTTCTGTCGGACCTTGGTTAAGTCAGCTCTGTCTGTATTGATCAGAAGATATCCGCGAACTCGTGACGGTAATTTGTTATCGCGACTTGTTTGAAGGTACGACCCAACAATATTCGAGCCACACTCTCCAATCCCTATTGCAAAGAGTTCAGCTGCTTTTGTTGTGTCATCACCTGTATCTACGGGGGGTGTTTTGGTACCAAACATGGATTATTACTCCTACGATTTCCTCTTACCAACCAATGCTTGGGCGCTCTCCTTGATAGCCCAGCCTAGATATGAACTAATATCCTCTCTAGAATAGGTCTCCTTGATTTTTCTTATTGCATCATCAATGAATTTATCACGTTCCTCAGTTTTAGCAGCAGGGCTAAAGCCTGTCATGAACATCCTGAGTGATTTGTGCCAATCATCCATTGAGATGGCCTTCTCGAGCCAAGCTTTTCTCATATCTTCTAACTCATGGAAACATGCAATGGTTTCATCAAGATTAGATAGCACACTCAATGTCGATTCAAGTTCATTCATTTTCTTAATATTGAACACAAGCTTGCTGAAGTCGGCTTGATGATTCTCAACTACTCTCTCTATCGTAGAGTAGTATTGGCTCTTTTCTCTGAGTTCTCTATCATAACTGTCCCGACTCATATTTGCGATGTTCTTAATGACTGTAAGCATCTCTTCCTGAATGTTAGCCAGCGTCAAGCAAACATCAAGTGCATCATTTACATGAGGCGACTCGTTTTCCAACTTCGCTGGGACCTGCTCAATGAGAACTTTCAGCCTCTCAACAAACTCTGACATTCCCTGATCTTCGAATAGCGTCACTGCGCTCTTAATCTGAACGTAAGCTTCGTTGACTCTATCTCTAATTTTCTTATGAACTTGAGGTGAAGTGGTCAAACCCATCAACTTGTCAAATGCATCAGCAGCTTCTTCAAGTTCAGATGGCGGCTTATCCTTCAAATCTTGAAGCATCTTTAGCTCTTTATCGACCTTCACTCCAATACTCTTTGCCCGCTCGAGCGAAGTGTAGAGCGCGTCGACCTCACTACCAAGTCTGCTGATGACATTAGATGAAATCTTCTTCTCATATATCTCTATCATCTTTCTTGCTATGGCTGGTAGCGCAAAAACTGTATCTGCAGCAACATGGACATTGTTCAACTCGCTAATTGCTTCTTGAACCTCTGGGGGAATCTCAACTCCTGCCCCCATTAGTTTAGCTGCCGCAAGGCGGATTTTTACACCTAGTCTATATCGGAGATTCTCCAAGGAGTCTTTTGCTTTTGCGAGCATTGTTTCTTTTATTGAGCGCATCTCTGACTTAATCTCAGAGAAATCATCCATCTTCTGTATACGACTCGAACCTTCATCTAGCTCAACAATGATTGGCATGAAGATTTCTGCATATGCTGGTTTAATCGTCTGCAGATCTTGGATAATTGCATCAACTTCCTGTTGACATGCTTCTCTGAAGGTTGCGACACCACTCTCGACTGCTCCCCTGAGAGTAATTAGAGACTCGAGTAAGTATGTTATGCCACCTTCGAGTTCTTCCACTTTAGGTGCTTTCTTGCTCAGCTGGGCGTGATCCAATACTCTGTCTGCAGATGTGGCTAATTCGTTGAATCTCGCTAGATAGGCTCTGATACTTTCGATGATTGTCTTTCGGAAGTCATCATCCATTGCCTTTGCTTTGAGGTAAATTCTAACCATCTCATCGATGTCTGCAGTTTTGAGAGTGTTCTTGGACTCGGCGATGTATTGCCTCACACCCACAACATCTCTGATTCCAGTATCTTCAGGTACCTCAGATGCTTTTTCAACATCATCCAAAAGCTCAAACAATCTTTCTTTAAGAGCGATTCTCACTTGACCTTCCCATTCAACCATGCGTTGATAGCTTGATAGGAGGCCAGCAATTCCCTCTCCTTCCACGCTCACCGTTGGTGGATTAGGAATCACCTCCGAAGTGGTGGGAATTCCTCCTTCAACGATTTTCTGAGTGACCTCGTGTTTGATGTTGATAATCCTATCTCTAAGAACATTAGCCATTTTTCCCTTGGAGGTATGTAATTGGTTTTCTAGGGCTACAAGTGTTGTGAGATCATTAGCTTTACTAGCATCCCGGGCAATCAATCTGAGTTGCTGGGAGAACTCAATTGGCAAGTCGAGACCTAGTCTTGCAGCTGTTTCAACAGACGCCTGCAATGATTCTGTATCACTGACCAATGAGGAGCCAAGGAGTCTACTGACTTCATCTTTCCTTGCATCAAGATATTTTCTATCCTCTAAGAGCTTATCATTTAATAGAATCATGTCACGCATTGAAAGCCCTGAAACATCATCATTGGCCACTGTTGTTGAGACTTCACTTTTATCTATAGTAATGTGCCTCTCGTAAGTATCCACAGTTGCTTTATTCTCATCGAGTACTGATTTAATTTCACGCGCAACCTCTTCGTAGATTATAAGGTATGATTTTGAAAAGATTTTTGCGAATTCTAGCAGGACCTCGAAGTCCTTTAAGTCTCCAGCACCAATTCCTGGAAAATTGATTGTTGAGAGTGCTTTTGCCTCTGCTGGTTTAATTGCTTGAATCTTAGGTAGTATAGAAATAACATCTCTATGTTCTTTTCTGAAATGCTCTGCAAAATCGCGAGTTGCTCTCATGAAAGAATCTTCAAGCTCACTTGCAGTCTTATCAACCTCTGCCTGTATCTTTCTTTTCTTAAGCATGCCTGCTGTTGCGAGATCGTTTTCGTTCTTGCTTAACTGAGCAAAGATATCGTAGAGGTTCCGAACTTGCCTATTTGCCTGTTCTTCCATAGTCGGATTGACCGACACTAGAATTCCTTTTAGTTCTGCGAACTTGTCTAGCTCGCGTCTCCAGCCGTGACTGTCCAAAGTTGCCTACCTCCATCTAGTATGGCTCTCTTCTAGTGGATATCTTAAGTGTCTTCTGTGTGTGGTTTCTCCCTTTTCAACGATTTTGTCATGTATATTCCCATTCTAAGTGCCATAAATCGAGGTTTCTGCCTTTTTTCCGCTAAAGGAAACTTCCATAAGTTGTTCGAAAATTAATTATTGCATCCTTTGCCTAAACTGAGGAAAAAAACTACGATGAGTTGTTAATCCTTGGGTACGAATGAATCATCAAATGTGAGTCACGAAACCATTTCGGTACTTGAAGTGGATGCCATAGACATCGATTATGATGAAAAATACATCTATGCAGCATGCCGAGACCAGAAGGTTCGTGTATGGTCGAAAAAGGATTGGCAACTTGTGGCGGAGCTTAGTGAAACATGGACTGAACCCCTAGCTGTTGATGTTGATGAAGGGCAGATTTATGCGACCTGTGAGAAAAGAGTTTACGTTTGGAAAAAAGAAACCTGGGGAATGATAGGATGGTTTGAATTGAGTTACCAAGCATTAACATCTTCTCTCCAAGGTGATTATTTCTTCGTAGGTGCTAGAGATGGAAGACTTGTATCAATACAGAAAGATACGCATGATACATCAAGTTGGCAACTCCATAAATCGGACATCACTAGCTTATGGTGTGATGAGAGTGTAATCTGTACAAGTCCAAAGAAAGAAGAACCCCGCGTCTGGCTGAAGAATCCTGATACTGCTCCATCTGAGCTTGCAAGATTAGATAAGAAGGGAAAGGGCGGAGTTGTTACGGGTAATTCAGAGTTCATCTTTGTTGGAACTCCTTCTGGTGAAGTCGCAGTCTATGATAGAACCGATTGGGAATTGACTCACACCCTTGAGGCTAAAAATTCAACAATTATTACATCAATGTGGGCTAACGAATACTATCTGATTGGAACAACTTCACCTGGTACAATAACCATCTGGGATGTAAAAAGAGGTGAAGAACTTGGCTCCTTTAAGCTACATAGCAATCGAATTGAACACCTTGCAGCTGACAAAGACCTACTTTATGTTGCCTCATCTGATAACATTAGCGTCATTCGTCTTACTGTATCAGGTTCTCCACTTGATGTAAGCGTTGGCGACCATGCATTCTTGAAAGATAGCCTGCTCAAGACTTCTCCGTATGATGTCCTTGAAAGTGCACTCGAGCTTGAACGCAAAGGAGATGAGAGCTATCAAGAATCCATGTTTTCCGATGCTATTATTGAATTCGAAAATGCCTTGCAGATCATAATTGACAATGCCCACACTCTTCAAGAAGTACCTGAAGAACGTAAGCTATTAATGGATGAGCTAAATGCACGTTTGGGGAAGGCTCTTCTTAAGGCAAAGGTACAAGAGCTACAAGGAATAGATCAGGAAATACGCCAACTCTCTGAGGAACTTGAAGTCAAGAAGACAACTGATAAAAATCCTGAAGAGGTTGAAAAACTCTGGGCAACGACTGGTAGAGCTATCAAAGAGAGCCGTGTTCTTGCGGAAGCTCAAAGTGCGGACATGCTAAGCTTTCAGCTAACTCATGTTATAGACACCCTTGAATCAGATTTTCTTGAAGCAATGGGCAAGTACGATCAATTCCGTGAAACCATCAATCAAGCTCTGGCAGTAGTTAGGAAGATTTCAAACGAATGGCGTTGGATGGAGCGTAAACGCACAAATCTATCTGAAAGGAAAGAGTATCTTGAAGGGGCAATTGCGAAGATTTCTACTGCATTGGAAGAGTCAGAAAAGGAAGGAGAGGTAAATCACATTTTATCGAGTGCCCTCCAAGAGTATACGAAAATCTATGGGCAAATTGGCCGAATTATTTCATCTTACGAGTCGGGACGAGACGAAATCTTCACCAACAAGGATGAAGCCTCTGAGGCAATAGACGGCCTCCTCACAGTATTGCCAAAAAAGCGAGAAGAGCTAAAGCATATCGCAAATGAGCAAGAACGAACAAAAGAGATAGAAAGAATTAGGTCTGCTCTAGTTCAGGCTCTCGATGCAGCAAAGAACTTCAAGTTAACAAAGACTATCCAAGCAATTGAAGCAGAACTTGTTTCCATAGATTCTGAAGATAGGGATGTACCCAAGTAGAAACTAACTAGCTGCAAATCCTGATGCCGCAGAATACTCCTCGCTAATACCGTCTTCGTCTATCAAATCAATCCATTCATCTGCAATCTCTCTAAGAGAAGGATCAAGTGTGAATGCTGTTTCTACTGTCTGAATAGCTAGACTGTATTCTTCAAAGAACAGATAGCATAATGCTAGATTATACCACGTAATTGCTGAGTTAGGATTTTGATCAAGAGTTATCTCAATTGCTTCAACAGCCTCATCCCAACGCTCCTCAGATACTAATACTGAAGATAACAATTCCCAATCTCGAACTCTCCTGGGATTCAACCTTACGCTCTTTTGAAGTGCGCCTATTCCCTCAGCTGTTTCGTTCAACAGCAGGTGTATCAATGCTTTATCAGCCCATCCAGATTGTGAGTTAGGTTGTATTCTGACAAGGTTATTCAACGCCTCGATTGCCTTCTTTGGTTTTCCCATTTCGAGATTGCACACAGCAATTCTCTCCCATGCTTTTGGGTTGTCTGGATCCATTGATAGACCTCTTTGAAGTGTCAACAATGCCTCGTTGTAAAGTCTATTCTCAATTAGGGATGCTGCTTCACCAAGCAGCACTTCGACTTCATTGCAATCATCTTGTGGCGACACCATTCA
>JAOUFI010000115.1 GCA_029858305.1 Candidatus Thorarchaeota archaeon | reverse complement strand
CTCATAGTACGCTTTGCGTCCTCTGAATTCTGTGACTTGTTCAAGATCAACAGCTGTGAGTCTATTAGGCTGTTCTTGCTTAGCGAGTTTTAGGCAGAGTTGAGTCAAAGGTCGATATTGTAGTATGTTAATTTCCTGACGAAAGAGCTGCAAGAGAGTCTCATAGTTTGAAGCTGCAGGACCATCTGCTCGCATCGCTAGTACATCAAAGAGAGTAGCAGAAACACTACGAACATCGATCTTTTCTGCTAAAGATGCACTGAAGCCCTTAAGCGTTGCGAACTCTTCAGACACACTAGATCTGAACTTCCTTCTTCGTTCTTTTTCATCAGGAAATTCTAATTCGACATCTCTGAACAAATCATGGATTTTTTTCGAAAGCGGATCTGGTTGAGTAATAGAGCTATCAAGATTTGGGTCTTGACCAAGAGCTTCATTGATGAGCTCTTCAGCATTCTCAATTTCATCCTCTACATCTTCCCAACAGGCATCACTAGAAAGTACATCGAGTATTTTCTCAATAGCCTCAACTTTAGCCTGTTCCACTTTATAGTACCAAAGGCAGTATAGCCATGGAACTTGTTGATTTACAATTCGTGATACATTGAATATGCTAAGAATAGCTGCTGCCAGAATGTCGAGGCCCGTCATCACAACAGGCCATTTCTTCTCCCTCGGAATACGTTCTACTACTATCCTGCTGAGTGCATATGATATGGACTTTCTCTCATCTTCATCTTCACCTTCGTACTCTCTAAGCTTCGTAGGTAGGAGCGATAGGACCTGGTCTCTTACCGTCTTGCCTTCTGGTTTGAGCGGTCTCATCCGTGTAGTTATTTCGTCCATGACTCTATCATAGTTGAGCGCTCGATTGAGTAACATTGGCGACACTGTTTTGTTGGGGAGAGGTTGAAGGCCGTATGTCTTCTCGAATAGTACTTCATCCAATTTGGCTGTATCAATCTTCCAAGGAGAGGAGTCAAATATGACATGCCTTAGAATATTTAGATCGTGGATTCGTTTACTTCCCTTCATCCAGTCCAAATAGCTCTGTTTATTCACAACCACACTCTCAGGCCTCTTCCGCTCTGCGCGTAGTAGCAAGTGTATGTGTTCACTGGCCTACTTATCATTATAGATTCATAGTCAATGCTCTCGCAGATATTTACGTGCTTATTAGTGAAAAATAATACTAATTGTCATGAGGCAGAACCAACTAAACCTTATCTCCAAGGATCCAGCTACTGATTATACTGGGATGGCTCTCGAAGATACATTAACTGAGAGTCTATGGGACACCACCAAGAATCACACTCTTCACATCATCCTGCGTGAACCAGCGTTACTCGAATTAGCTAGAAGAAAGGATCCCGGTGTCATCGTTTTTTGTGAAAAGCTGCTTCACTCGGAAGACCAGGAATGTTGGTTCTCAGCCCTCAAAGCATTAGAAGTATTGAATACCTATGAAGCAGCACAGAGACTACTCATTCTTTGCGGCAACTCTGGAACGGGTGACAGAAAGATAGTCATCAATGTTCTTGCTCGTGTGTTGACTTCTTCGCAACGTGAAGGTTTTAGACGACTACTACGCTCTATCGTTACTCCTGGAGAACTGGATGTATCAGGATGGACAGCAACTGCCTTGAGAGTCCTCGAGGGTGTGTGCTATGAACTTGGCATCACCATCAATGACTCCACTGGACAGTTTACTGAAACAATTACACCTGTGCAGTTTGGTGCTAGAAAAGAAAGCGAAAAGGCATCATAAAGCCTTATTTTACATAAATAGAGTTTTGTTAGTTTTTTTGGATGCATAAATCTGTCAATTTACTTGATATAATGTCATCTAAACTGATGTTTGAGTTCTATCACTGTAAACAATGCTTTGTACATTCTTGATACTCTATAGCATGAGAGAAGAATGTACGACACACTCTATGTAGGTGACTCGAAGCTAGTTATGCACAGGAGGTCTGATTATGCAGACTGATTTGATTACACTGATGTCAGCTAATTTGCTATTCTCTGTGAAGATCACGCCATTGGTCGTGATAGTGGCTACGTTGATACGTTCAGCTCTATTACTCTCAGGAAATAAGAGAGCCTTCAAATCTTGGACACGAAACGCGATCCTCTCTATTGTGTCGATAATTTTTCTGCCAGGAATGGTTGTAAACACAGCTGTGCGATATGCAGTCTGTTCACTCTTCAAGATTGATATAAAATCAGTCGGATTTGGAAGTACTTACGCCGAACTCAATCTTTTCTTGAAGGTGGACTCACCTCCACGAGTGGTAGTTCTAGTATCCGCTCTCTACATTAGTACGGTTGCATCAATCTTTATCGCGTTCTCTCTGCTTGTTCTTCCTGTAATCCTTATTGCAGGTGCTCCTTTTCTACTACTGTGCTGGTACCTGGCGCTTGCAGTATTATTCAATAGTTCTCTGAGAGGTGGTGATGTGACCCTTCTAGGCGCAGCTCTCCAAGGTCATCCTGGAAGAGGACTTGCTGAACTTATCATAGCTCTATGCGCATTATTGGTATTCTACTCGTTCGTGGGGGTGGGTTTGTGAATAATCTTCGAGTTAACAGATCACTCATGTCCCGGGTCGGTCCGTTCCCCGATAAACCACACTGCTTCTATTTTGCAAAAGGTGAGGGCTGTCATGAAATCAGCTCCCTTACCTGTCTTCCGCGTAGTGATCGACCCAAGGGACACCCTTCCTCTAATAGTCGGAATGTTCAAGGAGAGGAAAACAAAAGATGAAACGTACCATTATTTGCATCATCTTAATTTGTCTGATTCTATATGCCGCTCAAATTAATCAAACAGCCAATCCCATAGATTATTCGAATGAGAAAAAAATCGGGGTCAATGATAGCTATGGGATAGCAGCAGATTCAGGAGCGCCCTATTTTAGCGCCCCATATATTGTCATAGAGTTTGCTTCAGGAGATATTGTTGCAAGAGGTAGCTCTTGGTCCCAATTGTTGCACTCAAGAGGGATACCGAATATTCTACTGCAGACCTCTGATATAATTTCGAATCCTGAGCTCATCGTCGATGCTCCTGTGATTTTCCTTGATGGGAGTATTGGTTCATCAAATGGAAATGCGGTTCCTCAGAGCCTCGTAGATGCTCTCATTAAAGAAGACACGACACTCATTCTTGCTGGACAATCGGCCTGGTTGTTGCACAGGCTCTCAGGCCGAGATTCACCCTCTCTGACCGCTCCTGTTGAAACATGTCTGATCGCCGAACCTGAATACGCAGGAGCGGTCTTCCTATCTCAACCTGAAACACTCGTTCTTGGATCATCACTGACATCTGAGACCGGTCTAGCTCTTCCTGTTGATGAAGTGCAGACAGAGAGGTCTCGTCTTGTGAATCTAACAGGAGCAGCGATGTCTTCTAGTATTGCCTCTATCAGGTATGACTCGTATCCACTTGACATCTTTCTATTCGCACCTGAGAATCCTGTGATGTTGACATCGACCGGTCAAGGACTGCTTGAGAATATCATTGCATTCTCAACAGCCATTGGCGAATCTGCAACTTCGACAATACTCGGAGCACTGCAATCCCAGGTGGGGACATTACTCGAAGGAGGCATGAGCTATATGCATGAGCCAACCATTGCTTCTACTTATTATGCAGTGCATACCGTCAAGTCCCTCTTGACAGGTGCAGCATGGTCTAACTGGGTCGCGATAAATGCACCTTTGGTTTCCAACATCCTCTCAGATCTTCACGTGGATTATGGCTTTGAAAGTGGTTTTATGACATCTCAGACAGAGTCAACCGTGGATTGCCGAAGCACATCTCAAGCACTGTGGCTCATTAGCAAAATGGGGCTAACTGCTCAGTTCCCTATTTCAGAAATTGTATCTTATTTAAGCGCAAGACAGAGTCCCGATGGTGGATTCGAGAATTACATAACAACAACATATCATGTCACAGAAGCTCTCTGGATGTCTGGGCAGCTTTCAAGTATTGATACAGATCAATTGGAGTTGTGGTTGAGGTCTCTTGTTATTGATGGTTCAAAGACATCCAATCCGGACCTCTGGGGTTCGATTGGTTCGAACCCAACGAGTACTTCGCCTCTGAATAACTATGCAACCGAGTACCTGAGGTCTCTCTCATTCCTTGGCAAGGCTCATCCAGACCCATCCAAATTGACTAATTGGATTCTGACAAGAACATCAAATGGAGACGGTTCCTTCAGGAATTCGATAGGTCTTGATGAAGAGGTCATAACTGGAACGGCATCCGCACTAGTAAGTATGCAGATGCTAGGCACATTGAGTTATCTCAACAGGTCCTTAGGGATGAGTTGGTTTGCAGACAACCAACTTGTGTCCGGAGGTTTCGGTCTAAAGGATGCCACATCTGACCTAGTTGGCAAGACTCGTGAAACCTCCAGAGTTGCTATATGTCTGGAAACCCTTGGAGAAACGTCTGGGAGTCTGGCTAGTGAAGTTCTGAATTTCATTGATTCAGTCAAGACAGATGCAGGGTTTGAAGCAATGGATCTTCTCCCATCACTTATGTGGACAAGCTGGCTTCTCGAAACAAGCAGATTCACTCATGCATCAGATACTGTAAATCTCTCTTTAGCAAGAAAATACATCACGAATTTTAACAAGCTCACCATCTACCCATTCTGGTCAAATCTGACAACTACAACTTCTCCTGAATATAGCACGTTTCAGTACAGGACTAAGAGCGTTTGGACGCAATACTTTGGCGTGGCTGCTGCCCAAGCTTTGGGGGTAGACCTAAGTCCAAATGTTGTCTCGGATGTCGTGCTATATCTCTCCCAGAGTCAATACATGACAGGACACTATCGTCCGACCTCATTATCAGGCACAGCACATATGCAATACTCGGTTGCTGCTGTTGAAGCACTGTTCCTGCTGGATGAACTTGATACAATTCCGTATCGAACTAACTTGGAAAATGCAATTCTATCCGAGTACAATAGTGGCTCTTGGGGTACTTCCGGGTGGACACTCAAACCATTTGCTGGTTCACAACATGCGATCGATTATCTTTCCACGCGCGCAGCACTTAGGCTTGGAATCGTCACATCAACCATGGTAACTGAAATTGCCTCTAATATCGAATCAAGGCTGCAATACTCCGACCTCTTGGCACTGAGCTGGGATGTTGCTACTCTCTCTCTCCTGCAGACTTCAGCTTTCTCCGTGGACCTTGAGTCCGTAGATGCATCTCTTGTCCTTAGTGCCTTGAGGTCATCACATTTCATGGATGGGTGGTATAATTCATCCAAGCTATGGCAGCCTGTCTACACTGCAACTGTACTTCAGATGGTCTCAGTTCTTGGGCTTCGATGTCTTCTTTATGATATTCCAGGCGTATCATTTTCAACGAGTGTCAATCCAATAGGGGAGCTAGGATCTGTACTAGATATCTCATTGGTCATACAGTCCGCATCAGAAAGTCATTCAGTTGTTGTGAATCTATTTGATGAATCTCTACTGTTTCGTAATGTTGCAAATGTTGACACTCTTCATGTTTCTATACCATCTGCCCGGGCTAACCTTGGTACTTCGAATGCTACGCTTATGATCCTTGATTGGGGGGCATCTCGCGCCTTTGACAGATTTGAAGTTCTTATTGAGGGGTCTCTCGAGGGCACTTTGAATGTATTCAATCCAATAGTCAAGGTGGGGGAGCTTGTAAACGGATCTGCGCAGTGGACACTGACAGGCGGAGCAGATGCGGGGATGAGTCATATAATCGTGAGATTAGGAGACCCTCCGACATATCATCAGTGGAACTATGATGCTCTCTCGCCATTCTCAATTTCTCTTCCCACTGCAGACTTTGATGCCGGGATTTATTCACTTAATGTCACAGTAGTCATCCCTGATTGTTCTCCACTCGTCTTTCTTGATGAGGTTGTTATTTCAGAACCGAATCCAACATACATGTGGACAGTTGCGAATACAGAGGCGAAAGTGGGTGAAGAACTTGAGATCGATTGGTCTCTTCACTTCCAAGAAAATGATACTACGATTGGAGGTCAATTAGTCACACTGTCTATCAGAGACAGTGCAGATACAATCGTTTTCTCTGACACTCTTATCTCAAACATAAGCAGTTGCATTTTCCGATGGACTCCTTCGAGTAGAGGGGACTTTGTATTTTCCCTCTCATTTGCTGGAAATGGCACGCTTGACAGCTGTCAGGTAGAAGGAACAATCCACTCCTACGAAGAGACCTCTCTTTTGTTTACAGGGACTGGTACAATGAACCAATATTCTACATCGAATCTC
>JAOUFI010000114.1 GCA_029858305.1 Candidatus Thorarchaeota archaeon | reverse complement strand
AAGCTCCGTGCTGTAACACTTCCCATGGAAGCTTGCTTACAGATGCAGTCATAGCATCTTTGCTCTCAACTGCTCTTATAACAACTGCTTGTTCGAAAGTTCTCTCATCTCCCTTGACGCCCACGGTCCTAGTAGGGAGAAGTATGCAAAAAGATTGCCAGATTTCGTGGTAGAAGGATTGTTTTTCAAGCACTTCTTGTAGAATTGAATCAGCATGACGCAATATTGCTAATTGGTCTCGGGTCACAGGTCCACTAATTCTAATGGCAAGAGAAGGTCCAGGAAATGGCTGTCTACTTATTATCTGCTGAGGAATCCTCATCTCAATGCCCACTAATCTTACTTCATCTTTATAGAGATCTTTTAGGGGTTCCACGAGCTTTAATTTCATCCAATCAGGAAGCCGTACATTATGATGACTCTTTATAACTGCAGTACTTTTCCCGGTAGCTGCGCTCTCTACTCTATCAGGATAGATTGTGCCTTGACCTAGGAATTCGAATTTACCATACTCTCTTTCAAGTTCCATTGCTTTCCTTTCAAACACACGAATGAAAGTTTCCGCGATGATACGGCGTTTTTCTTCAGGATCTTCAACGTCCCTGAGCTGCTCAATGAATTCTTCACTTGCATCTACAACAATGAAATTCTCAAATCCCATGTTTCTAAAAGCAATAGCAACTTCCTGATTCTCTCCAGTTCTCAAGAGTCCATTGTCAACAAAGACACAAAACAGACGATCTCCGATTGCTTGCTTGAGAAGATATGCAGCAACGGTTGAGTCAACGCCACCACTTGTTCCCATTAAGACTCTAGACTCTTTCACAGTGGTGTTAATGTATTCAATGATTGCACTAATCTGATTTTCAGGTTTCCAGGTTTCTTCATATTTACATATCTTGCGTAGGAATGCATCAAGAACGGAAAGACCATTTGGGGTGTGCGTCACCTCGGGATGAAATTGAACTCCAAAGAACTTGTTCTCATTATCCGCAAACGCCGCGATTCTGTCATTTTTACTAATTGCCAAGGTTACCAAATTCTCAGGAAGAGCCCTAATCTCATCACTATGACTCATCCAGACTTCCTGTTTTTGTTCGAGTGCATTAAGTAGAAGATGTGGAGTTTTTACAAGAATTTCGGTTTTACCATATTCGGGATTGCCTCCTGATTCCAATTCCGCCCCATGATAGACTGCTAATAAATGGTGACCAAAACAGATTCCTAATATTTTGATCTCTCGATTAAACATGGATCTGAGATTATTCTGGAATGTAGCATCAAGGTCAGAAGAAGAAACAGTTCTCGGACTACCAGAAAAGATGACTCCTCTCACTCCTTTTAATTTCCCGCCATCGAGTTCTAAATCTTGAGGGATTATCTCAGTATAGACTCCAAGTTCTCTACATCTTCTAGATATCAGGTGGGTATATTGGCCTCCAAAATCCACTATCAATACTCTCTCCAACTTCACCACCCACTATGCATCAAGAGCAATATCTCTTCGATATCGAACTCTTCCTCTGATTCTCCGTGTATCTTCATAAGCTCGCTTTCTGGCCTCTGATACAGTATTGCCCTTTCCCAAGACACCAATTGCGCGGCTTCCTGTTGTAAAGATTTGTCCCTCTTTTTCGTAGACAGAAGCATAGTACAGCTCGCAGGTTCCTCCAGGGTCAATTGCGATGGAACTATCTTTGATAACCTCAGTTCCTGGATATCCTTCTGGTACCACATAAACACATACAGTTGCTTCATTTTCAAATTTTATTTTGTTCAGACTACCATCAATTATTCTATGACAGACTTCATCTAAAGAACTTGACATGATTGATAGGACATTCATTACTTCAGGATCTCCAAATCTAGCGTTGTATTCGATTACCTTGATTCCTGCCTGAGTTTTCATGAATTGACCATAAAGAATTCCTTTGAATGCGGTTCCTGCTTTTTTCTTGATTCCGACCAAAGTAGCATTCATGATAGTCTTTGCTGTTTCAAGATCTTCCGCCGTTAGATATGGCATATCATGAGTACTTGTTGAATACGAACCCATTGAGCCTGTATTAGGCCCCTTATCACCATCATATGCTCGTTTGTAATCTCTTACAATGGGCATGAATTCTAGGCGGGATCCGTCTGCAAAAGATTGTAGAGTGAACTCTATTCCTTGTAGTTTCTCCTCCAAGACCACAAGACCAGTCTTCGTAAGTAAACTGATTGCATATTTCTCAAGTTCCTCCCTAGTACTGAGATGTTCCCCAAATATCTTTACACCCTTTCCTCCTGTAAGCCCATTCGGTTTTACAACCATATTCTCTACGCCAATTTGGTTCTCAAACTTTCTTAAGTCATCGAGGCTTCTTGCGATGATGTACCTAGGATTTGCTTGAGGTGTGGTCTGATCTATAACAATCCGTGCAAATGACTTGCTGGTTTCAATCATTCCTGCTGCTTGACTTGGGCCGACACATGGAACGCCTTGTGACATAATGAAATCTGAAACACCTGAGGCTAGTGGCGCTTCTGGCCCAACAAACACATAATCGATGCCATATAGTTCAGGTATACTCTTTGGATCTGTTATTGATCCAATTGTGATTTTCTTTGAGAGATGTGCAATCCCTGGATTTCTCTGCTCCATATGGGCATAAAGTTCAACGCCTGAATGAACAAGTGATACTGCCACCGCGTGTTCTCTTGCTCCATTTCCTAGTAAAAGAACCCTTGTCACTCAATCCTCACTCCATGAGGTATGATTTCAACAATGCCCGAATCTGATTCTTCGACTTTACCAATTCTATTTGCTTCTTGTAGAACTGATAGAGTTTTGAGTGCCTTTTCCACGTCTCCTTCTGGAACAATAACCACCATTCCAATACCCATGTTAAAGGTTAGGAACATCTCTTTCCAAGCAATATTTCCTATACTCTGAATGAGTGAAAAAATGGGTGGGATGCTTGGAATTTTTTCAATTGTGTATTTGAATTGTCCAAGCCTCAAAATTTTACGGAACCCAGAACCTGTAATATGAGCCATACCCCTAATTCTAACACCTGCTTTCCTGAGCGCTTTAAAGTGGGGGACATAGACTGTTGTCGGGCGAAGCAGTTCATCTCCTAGAGAAATGCCCCAAGGGAGAGTGTCTGATATTTTGTATTTTGAGAATAACACCTTTCTTGCCAATGTGAAACCATTAGAGTGAATACCATTGGATGCTATTCCAATAATGACATCTCCAGGTTTAATATCACTTCCATCGAATAGATCTTCTGGTTTTGCTACTCCAACAGCAGTTCCAGCTAGGTCCAGACCTATTCCCTTTTGACCACGAATCATATCTGGAAGAATTGCAGTTTCGCCGCCCAGTATTGGTATCTGCGATTGATTGCATGCCGACAGAAGACTTTGACCTATCTGCTCGATAATATCCAAGGGAACTGGTGCTTCTGATGCAAGATAGTCTACGAATGCCACAGGCGTAGCTCCGATGCAGATAAGATCGTTCACATTCATTGCCACGCAATCTTCTCCTATAGTATCATACCTACTGGCTAATTCAGCAACAAGGATTTTGCTTCCGACTCCATCGGTTGCAAGAGCCAAGCAGAGGTCATCAGATATTTTTACGGTATTTGCATAATGTCCAAAATCTTGCATAACTTCGCCCTGTTTGAAGGACTCCCTGACATATTTAGCAAGTTTTTCCAATCCCTTTGTAACCAGGGACTCATCAACCCCTGCTTCTGCATAGGTCTGTGGTATTTTCTTCATTGAGGTTCCTATACCCAAGATTCGTGCTGCAAGATATGCAGCATTCTGACCATTATCTATGCCCACCGTGGCGACTGGGACTCCCTTTGGCATTTGCATGGTGGCTAGAAGTGCATCAAGCCCTTCTAGAGCTACATTCACTGGAACCCCTATCACTGGCTTATCGGTGTAAGAGGCAACAACTCCTGGTAGAGCAGCAGAGAGCCCAGCAATTGCTATCATAACTTTTGCATCACTTTTTGATATGATTGTCCTGACTCTTTCAGGCTCTCTATGTGCAGATGCATACTCGATATCGTATGTGATTTCTAACTCATCGAGGATGTTCACAGCTTTGTCAACAATAGCTTTGTCACTTTTACTTCCAGCTACTATGAGCACATCTACCATGTTGATTTCACTCCAAGTACTTTCTCAATCCTCTTGAGAATGCCTTCTTAGCTCCCTCCATAGGGATACTGAATCTGCTAAAGTCTGCAACAGGCTCTGTCACAGTTAAACCGAGCTCACATACCGTTGACTGATGTTTTTCTACAATATCCAAAAACTCCGTTTGGTTACTTTCGGTGATTTCTGCTAAGTATCTCCCTGACGTTTCTGAGAATAGTCTTTGCGCTAAGTTACCCACAGTCCCAGGGATATAGTCAAGATTCAATTTGAATCCATAATTGCTATTCAATACCATTTTCATTAGACCGACAGCAACTCCTCCACGTCCAACATTGTTGCACGATCGTATGAGTCCTTTTTGATGCGCTTCAAGAATTACTTTTATTGATCGTTTTTCTTCTTCTGGTCGGTATCTAGGAGGTACCCCTTTCACCTGTCCTAGAACTAGCCGCTGGTATTCAGTTCCATTCATTTCAGGTAGCGTTTCTCCAATGAGAAAAATGTTAGCCCATGGAGTCACAAGGTTCCGGCGAATGGGTGTGAAGTTTTTCTCAAATATTCCTGCAAGCATGATTTGGGGTGTGGGATTGATTCTTTTGATTTTACCATCGACAATTGATTCATTGTAGAGCGATACGTTTCCTCCTACGATTGGAATGTCAAAATCATGGGAGAATCTGCCCAAACCCCGAATAGCCTCAACAAATTGACCATATGATTCAGTTCTCTCAGGATTTCCAAAATTCAGGCAATCTGCAATGAAAATAGGACTAGCACCCATCGCAACTAGGTTTCGTAATGACTCACATGCTGAGTTTGCAGTACCTTGCTGAGGATCAAGCACGCACCAGAAAGAATTACAGTCGCTTGTGAAGGCTATCAATCGACCGTTTGGGAACTCTAAGACTCCGCTATTTTCTCCCAAATCCACAACAGTATTTGATTGGACATGTTGGTCATATTGACTATAGACCCACGAACGATCACAGATATTGATTGATTCAATCAACTGTAGTACAGCAGTCTTATAATCCTCAGGCTCTTTCAGCCACGCGATGGAATCAGTCTGAGGCACTATTCTACCCTCGACTCTCTCTGGTAGTGGAAAACCACCTACTAGCAAACTGATTGGCAGTTCTGCAACTATCTCTCCATTCCACTTTGCTGTGTATTTGCCATCATCTGTGACATTACCAATCACGCCATAGGGTGTACCATTCTTTTCTAGAAGAAGAATTACTCTCTCAAGATTCTCAGGTGCTACAATTCCCAGCATCCGTTCTTGGGATTCAGAGATGACTATCTCCCAAGGCTCCATATCGCTTTCTCTCAAGGGGACTTTATCAAGATCAATTACAACACCTGTGCCACCAGCAGATGCAAGCTCCCCCGCAGCTGATGTCATACCTCCTCCACCAAAATCCTGTAGACCTGCAAGGAGCTTTTCTTCAACAAGCTCTTTTAATGTATCAATGAGAACTTTCTTGCTCAAGGGGTCTCCGATTTGAACAGCACTGCGATTCTCTTCTTCAATATCTGAAAATGTTTCAGATGCAAAACTAACACCTGCTATTCCATCACGTCCTGTTGTTGAGCCAAACATTACAAGATGATATCCAGGTGTTGCAGCTTTACTTCTGACAATCAGCTCTGGTTTTACCCAACCTACGCATACAACATTAACCAAGCAGTTTTCATCATAGGAGTCGTCAAATTCTATTTCGCCTCCCACGACAGGGATTCCTACACTATTTCCATACTCTGAGATACCTCTTACAACATTTTCAAGTAGATAGGCATTGTGAGGTTTATTTAGATGTCCAAAGCGCAAGCAGTTCATCAGTCCAACTGCTTTGCACCCCTGTGATATCACATCTCTAATAATGCCGCCGACTCCTGTTGCTGCTCCATTATACGGATCAATTTGGCTTGGGTGGTTATGCGATTCCATTGCAACACCGATGAGATATCCTTCTCCTATGTCTACAAGACCAGCTCCCTCTCCAATGCCAAGAGCTACATTCTCCCCAGTGGTCTTGAAAAGGTGAAACCATCTCTTGCTACTCTTGTAACTGCAGTGTTCAGACCATAGAACATCAAGCATTCCAAGCTCGGCTTTTGTCGGTTCTCTTCCTAGAGCCATAGTTGCATAC
>JAOUFI010000113.1 GCA_029858305.1 Candidatus Thorarchaeota archaeon | reverse complement strand
GGCAAAAGCCACCCCTGGCTGTTTCGAGTATTTTCTCGTCAACTAGCCATTCGAACAAGGAATCAAAGAACTTGTTCATATTCGAACTATAATCTTGATCAAGAGTAGCCCTAAATGATGCCCATACAAACTCTAAGAACTTCTTTTCAAGCTCTTGGCGACTTATAGGATGTCCACTGAGAAGGTTTCTAACAAGAACACTAACTGCTAGGCTTGGGTATATCGCTCCTGGCTTGAGGGCCTCAAGTGGTCTGTGAAGAAGAATTTCCTCCATTGCATCAGGGGTTTGGAATCCTTCTGTTGGCCCTTCAAAAACCAAGTAGACTCTTCCCCCATGTTGCCTAAGATGATACTCGCCAATCCTTCCTGCAATCTGAAGATAGCGTGATCTAGCTGATAGAAAATACATGTTCGGGTCAAGTAATATAATAACACAGTCAAATGGGAAGCTCATTCCAGATGTAATGCCTGTAGTCGAAACAACTGTTCTTACGATTCTGTTCCTAATCGCCCTCTCCAGACGTTCGCGCACACCTGCATCAAGCCCAGAATGGTGGAATGCTACGCCATATCTCAATGTATCTGCTAGTCTATTACTCAATGGTAGGCTTTCGCCTACGCCCAAAATCTGTTTCACTATCTCTGTTTCAATCGCCCTTGGATGACTTTTTCCAAGACGCCGGGCAATTCCTTGGGCTCTATACCTTGCGCCAACTACGAGGAGTATCGATTTCTTGTCATACTCCTCTATGTGGTCCATAATTGCGTCAAGTACATCTTCTTGTTGAGATGTTTTCTTCTGTGTTCCATCGCTACTCTTGATTTGGATTCCATTCTCATCCTTAAATACGATGAAATCATCAGGGGTTAGTCTGACATCAGGTCTAAAGACGGTAGCATTGAGCCAATCTGTTATCTTCTCAGTTTCACCGAATCTTGAAGAAAGCGTAATTATTTGTGAAATATCTTTTAGTAAAGTGACAATGAAATCGAGCTTTGCACTCCTATCCGTCCCAAGATTTTGGGACTGTGTTTCGGCTTGTACAGAATCAAGTTCCGTCAATTCATCAATGACAGCGAGTTCTATCTTAGCAGTCCATTTCTTTTTCTGAAGTGCTGCGGCCGCAAAGGTTTCATACATCGCAACAATAAGGTCTGTTTTCTCTAAGTCACTATCCGTGGCTGGAGATAGGCCATCGGAGCGGCGGACAGTATATCCAAGTTCTTCTAGCAGAGCTCCATAGTCTTCTATTATCTGTCTGCTGAGTGATGTATATGGACTAAGATATAGACATCTGGCCCCCTTTTGTAGACGTAAGAGTATAACAATCATCGCAAGGAATGTTTTTCCTGAACCTGGTGGCATCTGAATTACAAGGTTGCCACTGATGTCCCCAATTTCACGAAGGAATTTCTCCTGTGCAGGAAGAAGACTGACAAAATTCTTGTGTTTAAGAAGAATCTTTGCGGCTCTCTGAACCTCAGTTCTAGTCCCTATTGGCCCCTCAAGTTGCCCAACCGAAGAAAGAGCAAGTCTACCATCATGAGTTATCATGAAACCTCTCTGCTTACGACCTCTATCCCCAGAAGTCACAACAAAACCCGCTTTAACAAGTTTGTTCATCGTTTCATATATGGTGCCACCAGACATCAGTCCTTGACGAGAGCGTTCATACTTGGCTTCTTCCTGAGACCTCTCCCCCTTCAGACTTGGTCTTGGTCTTGTGATTCCTTCAAGATTTAGGAGGCCTTCTACAATGGAATCCCATCCAAGTGTAGGTACAATCTCTCCTGTCTGAGGATTTAGCACCTGAAGGATCTCGATTGCATGTCGATTACTAAGAGCTTTTAGTTGTCCTCTCAATCGAGATATTGCATCTTCATCCTCTTTTATACGCGTGGACATCTTGCTCACTGCATCATGCGTGGTCGCTGTGATAAGCATTAGCTCCCTGTTCAGGCTTTATAATACTCGGTCTTTTCTTTATTTGCCTAAGCTTTAGATGTGTATAGCTGAGGTGATTTTCAGTGAGATCTCTCTTCAAGCGAAAACAAAACGATGAACTCTCCAAGGAGATAAGCACTAGACGGGTATATCCAAGCCTAGGAGTATTCTCTCCTGTTTCAGGAACCTCTGAACCAGATCCTCACCAAGAACTCAGGAAGCTTAGTGAACTTGAGTCCATCTTTGTAAGGTCAAAGAAACTAGAATCACTTGCAGACGTTCCCTATGTTGTTGATGAGATTAAGGATGGCAACATCGTTTTGTTAGATATCTCCAGTCTGAATGATGGAAACGAACAGACTCACCTTGAACTTCGTAGAATTATTGAAAGGATTAAGAGCGCAACAAAGGGCTACCAGTCTGACATAGCCTTGGTCAATGACGGATGTATGATAGTAACACCTGCATTCGTTAAGCTGTGAGATTACTTATCTGAGTTTGATGGTTTCAGTCACCATAGGAGCTCTTGTTTCTATGTTCAATGCCTTATGAATTGTAGATGCAAGCCCAAGAGTCTTTGATGCTTCTCCATGTGCTACAAGAATCCGTTCTGGCGCTGGACTCACGCGCTTCACAAAACTTAGAATCTGCTTTCGATCAGAGTGACCTGAGAATCCTTCGACAGTAGCTACCTCTAGGTTGACAGGAACAACTGTGGTCTGTCCCTCGCGATTCTTCATATTTGCCTCTTTCCATCCCTTCTGAATACGCCGCCCCATCGTGTTTTCTCCTTGATAGCTTACAAAGACCAGTAGATTCTTCTCATCAGGCGCAAGTAATCTGAAATAATCTACGCTGGGACCGCCAGCAAGCATTCCTGAAGTAGCCATAATAATACAAGGCTCTCCCTCAGCAATCTCCTCGCGCTGTTCTGGATTGTCAACCTGTACGAAGATATCTGCAAGGAATGGATTCACACCCTGATGAAATATCATTTCTCGTATCTTCTTGCTTAGAGCCTCTGGATGAGTTGTGTGGATAGCAGTAGCTTGTGCAATCATTCCCTCAATATACACAGGAACCTTGGGGATGCGCCCCTTTGATACCAAATCCTCTATAACAAGGATGATTTCTTGGGCACGACCGACAGCAAGTACTGGAATCAGAACCTTCCCACCCCTTTCTAACGCGCGTTTGATAATTGTAGCGAACTTTCTTTCAACATCCTGTCTTGGAGGCATTTTGTCTGTGGGGTGACCATATGTACTCTCCATAATGAGTGTCTCAAGTCTCGGAAATGTGAATGTCGCAGGTTCAAGTAACCTAGTTCTTCCGAATTTGAAGTCGCCAGTGTATGCCATATTATACTGACCATCGCCAATATGAAAGTGCACTATTGCAGAGCCAAGGATGTGACCTGCATTATGCATTGTTAATCGTACATCAGGAGCGATATCAGTCACTTCTCCGTAGTTGAGTGGTATTGTGTGAAGAATTGTTTCCTTTACATCACGGTCACGATATGGTCTGAGCTTGCCTTCTCGCTCCGCTACATCAATATAATCAAGTTGTAACAGAGTAGCTAAATTCAGCGTGGGGGCAGTCATATAGACCGGTCCACGGTACCCATATTTGAACAGGAATGGAACCATTCCTGAGTGGTCTAAGTGTGCGTGCGTAATCACTACTGCATCAAGGTTGTCAATACTGAGTTCTGGAAGATCGAGTCTAGGAAATGCTTTACTGGGTGCTCCTACGTTCACACCACAGTCAATGATGACGCTGCTCTCTGAGGTTTGCAGTAACATGCATGATCTTCCGACCTCTCTGAATCCTCCCAATGCTACGAGCCTAATCCAGCCATTATTGAGAAGCATGGGTCTATGGATACGCCGCCCAATCTCACGAAATGACTTGTTACGTGTTGCGGCTTCTGATTGAATAATATAGCGGACCTGTTTAATCAGTTTACTCTCGATGGGTGGAGTCCGCATAACATTAGGTCGCCAGAATGTCTGACGAGTGATTTCTCTCAAAGTAGTTCCACTTCGTCCAATTACCAGACCTGGCTTTTGTGCTTCAATAATCACTTCACCTCGAGAGATGTCGAAGTCTATCGAGGTAATCTCAGCCTCTACAGGCACAAGCTCCCGGACAGTCTTTTCGGTATCTTCATGAGTTAACCTAACATCAGGCGCAGATCTTACTACAATACGTTTTCGCATCTTCCGAGCAAGTGCTTTAATGCTATCGCCATCATCCAGCAGTATCTTAGGGGCTTTAGAATAGATAGCAATCTCTGGTCCTTCATACTCAACTGAAGTGACTGCTGCTGAACGAGGAAGTGCTTTCTTTATTTCCTCTCTAATATCAACATATTCTTGTTCATCATTAATCTGCATGGATAATCACATCACAACCTTAGGCCTGCATATGCCCCATATGGCCTGATATTGTACCCGATGCATCGTTGTATCGGGTGGGACGTAGCACAAACTAGCGGGCTACAAATGCAACAAATATTGTCACTCTTGTCCTTTCCAAATCTTCATGATGGTTTCCTTTGGAATTTCCTGATAACCATCCTTGTCGATTACACTGACCAAGATTGAGTTACCAGTCGCGGCATCTCTCTCTATAGCAGCTGCAATGGCGCGAACTGCGAGTTCAATTGCCTTCTTTTTAGGAAGTTCTTCCTTGTACTCTGCTTCCAGAACACCAAGTGCTACTGGTGAACCAGAACCGTTAGCAACATAGTTGTCAGGTATCACTGATCCTACAAAGTCTGTATAGTAGACCTGTGGTCCTTCGTCATCGAAGCCTCCAACGAGACTTCCCAACATGTAAGCTCCTCGACCTTGGAACATGATGTTGCTGAGAAGACGAGTCAGTGCTTTAACGCGAATCGGTCTACCTCTCTGAATCTCAAAGAGCTTGGCCTCAGCAGCCAAAAGTTCCATGATTGATTGAGCATCTGCAACGGATCCAGCAATAGTCGCTCCGATGCGGTCTGTGACCTTGTAGATCTTCTTTGCAGTCTTTGATGCGATTAGAAAGCCCATCGTGGCTCTCTGATCGCTTGCTAAGACTACACAGTCCTTTGCAATCATACCTATTGTTGTCGTACCCGTGCTTAATGCTGCCGGGGGATTTACCTCGGGTTCCATGTTAATTAACTCCATCTAGAAGATGAGTCATAGAGAACAAGTGACAAGCTCCGGTTCTTTGGAGCATTATTAAGGTTTTCTCAGTGAACATTATTGGTACTGAGAGACCAAATAGTCACCTGGTGACTCATGTTTGATTTTCTTTTGGTCGTTCAGGACGTTTGAATGATGTGACAATTTTCACTTCTTCAACATCTTCAGCAGCTTTGAGAATATCAGCTGCGATGCCTATCTCTCCATATTGGATGTTCTCAATATACCGTGTTTCCTGCGGTAGTTCAACAGTCACAATTTTCTTACTCAATGTAATGTTGTACCTGTCTTCTGGAATGCCTGGGATTCTACGCTTTAAGACAGCCTTTAGCTTCTCGATTTTACCTGAAATAATCTCCTTGATAGTGACATCATATACGAGGGTCTTGCCAGCAAATGGGCTGTTGAAATCTACCCTGACCCGACGACCAAGATCTGCAGTGACAATACCTCGTTCGTTGCCAAACTTGATTTCCTCACCTTTGTAGCCTCTAGCTCCCTGTTTCGCTAGTTTTACCTTTGCAACCAGCTTGATCTTGTTGGGGTCTCTGAGTCCTGCTCCTTTCTCAGGAGGGACCTCAATGGTCTTTGATTCTCCAACTTTCATTCCTACGAGTTCATCCTCTACTGCGGAGAGAAGCCAGTTCCAGCCAACGACGACAAGTGCTGGATCATATCTATCGTTCTCTCTGAACAATCCTTCCGCTTTAGCGACCTCGAGAAGAGTAGTATCGTACACTATTCCATCGTCTTTTGTCTTGGCTACGAAATCAAGATAGACCATACTCTTATCGTGAATCACAGTTTCAGTTTTAGTATCAGATTCCTTCTGAGCAGATGTGGTCTTCTTTGTTGTTTTCTTTGCAACTGGCTTTTCTGCTTTAACCTTCGCAGTTGCCTTCTTTGTTGTTTTCTTCTCTGACATGGCTAGTTCCCTCTCGAGTTTCTGGACTGCCTCCAAGGTCCTCATCGGGAGTGTTATAAAACGGTTTCCTTATGGCCTCGAAAGATGCCTTTTATCACTTGTATCTTTTCAAAGAAAAGGGATTTCTCAGCCAAGTACCGGACTTCGAATCCAGAGTCCTCAAGTGTTTTTACAACACCATCAGTATTAGCGAGAGTTGAAACAACGATGAAGAGCCTACCTCCTTCGATGAGGAACTGTGGGGCTTGGTGTACAAATCTCTGTGTAAGTTCACTCCCCTGATCCCCTCCAATGTGCATATGATCCATCGTGGTTGTGTTTTCATCTGCAGGAAGGTATGGTGGATTGAACATGATAATCGAGAACTTGCATTTAGTAGAAATGGCTGAAAGAAGGTCCGACTGAATTGCTCCTACATTATCCTTCTGATTATTTCTCCTAAGATTTGC
>JAOUFI010000112.1 GCA_029858305.1 Candidatus Thorarchaeota archaeon | reverse complement strand
AGAAATCCTCACAGCTGAGGTTAAGAAACAGCTCAGTATTTGAGTTCTGTTACTTCCACTAACTGAAAGTTAACTTTAATAGATAGACCAATGGCTGACCTCTGAATAGGTAGTAAGACTATCTTGCAGCCTATGCATTGAAATGCCGCAGTAGCCTAGACTGGTGGGGCGCGAGACTCATAATCTTCTTGGATTAATCCAAGAAAAGACCGGGGTCAATGAGAATAGCGCACCGAGATGAGAAATCTCGAAGTCGAGGGATCGAAGCCCTCCTGCGGCACCATCTTTTCTTAAAAGATGCTTTATACTTGACTACCCTTTCTTCTCAATTATAACACAAGCTCCACCATGTGATAACTGCGTCTTCAAAACTCGAGAGATGATTCACATTCGTGTAATGACGAGATTATTAGGAATAACTAATACCTTACAATATGATAAACGAGAAATGGAAGTTAGTAGGTGGGCGTGTCTATAGATTAGCAAGAGTCTTCGAGAATATGTTAGACGCAGTCTCTCTTGCACGAGAGATGAAGGAGAAAAATAATGTATTCCTTTCCAAGACAAAAAGCAACCAGTGGGCTGTTTATTGGCGGCCAAAAATCCCTGATATTGAATGTGAACTGAAATATTTTAGTGCATAACAAAACCTGTCGGTGTTTAATAATATCAAACCGAACTTAACTACATGATGCCAGACGGGCAGTCTACAGAGGTCTATATTGACGATAAACAAGCAAGAATTGAAGCTTTGGGCAGAGTAGTAAGCAGCCAGAATCAAGCACACTTTGAGAGAATGATACGTAGCATGCATTGGTCTGGTGTTGTTGATATTACTGATTGGACTTTTGAAGCAATTAGAGTATTAATAAAAATCTGTTCTGAAGAGAACCTAATTATTACATTCAAACAAGGCACTCGATATTTCATGCCAGTTCACTATCCTGTTGGAGCATTACTCGACTCTTTTGCCAAAATCATAATGACAGGATGTTTCTAATGGCTAATTCAATTAGTCTTTCCAGCAAGTTCTTTATTGGGAAGCTGTTGCATTCAAGAATTGGTGATGGGAAGTGCAGCTTGGTTTCAAAACATTGGATGATATTGACTATATTGGAAAACGGATTCTGCTTCGTGTTGATATGAACTGTTCTGTGGATCCAAAGACAAAGAGAATCACAGATTTCTCGCGTATTGAGGCAGTACGTCCAACCTTAGATGAACTCTCCAAAAGCAAATTAGTCTTGATGGCACACCAAGGAAGTCCTGGAAGTGATGACTTCATCTCACTCGAACAGCACACTGAGATTATTAGAGATATGGGATTTGATGCTATCTTTGTTGATGATATTTTTGGTCAAAAAGCAAAGGAAGCTATAAAGCAAGTAAAAGTAGGAGAGATACTTGTACTTCAGAATGTGCGATACTTTGAAGGCGAACTCAAGAAAGCCTCCCCGAAAGAAGTCGCTCAGGAACCCATAGTACAGGAACTCTACCCGTTCTTTGATTTTTTTGTTAATGATGCATTTGGAGCAGCTCACAGATCCCAAGCATCACTAGTTGGATTTACAACCGTATTGCCGTCTGTTGCAGGAAGATTGGTTGAAAAAGAAGTTCGTACATTGACAGCAGCAACAAGTACTGATAAACATCCTTGGACTCTAGTCTTAGGAGGAAGTAAGGTAGAAGATAAAGTATCAATACTTGAAAAGCTCTTGGCAACTGGACGTGTCGATAATGCACTTCTCGGAGGACTCATTGGAACTTTGTTCTTAATTGCAGCCAGTAAGGTACCAGAATCTTATTCGGCACCAATCAAGGGATTTGACGCCGCTATTGAAACGGCCCGTAAACTATTAACAAAACATAGTGACACCTTAATTCTTCCTGAAGATGCTGCAATTGATAAAAGCAATAGAGTCGACTGTGATTTTACTGAGATGGGTGGTAATCCATTTTTGGACATTGGACAAAAAAGTGTGAAAAAATTCGTTGGAATCATTAAAAAATCTGCAGTCGTGTTTGCTAATGGTCCAATGGGATATTTTGAGGAAGAAACATTTGCAACAGGAACGATGAAAGTTCTACGGGCAATTGCGGATTGTAAAGGCATCACAGTAGTGGGTGGCGGCCATATGGGTGCCATGGCAAAAAAGATGCATCTTGACAATCAAATCACGCACATCAGTACAGGCGGCGGAGCTACAATCAATTTTCTAACCGGAAAGAAACTAGACTTGATTTTAGCTCTCGAAGAGTCAGCAAAAAGGATGTGAGCCGTTTTGCAGCTTGCAGAAGTACTCTACTTGATGCCTATGCTTTATCTTATCATGATCAATATTATTGCATTCATAGCAATGTGGTGGGATAAAAGAAAGGCCGCACACAGAGAATGGCGTGTTGCTGAAGCGACATTATATGTTCTTGGAATCATCGGTGGTGCAGTCGGAATATTTGGTGGTATGTACAAACTTCATCACAAGACAAAGAAAAGGTCCTTTCAGGGAGTAGCTCTATTTGGTCTCATTATCTCTCTCGTGATTTACTGGTATATTGGAATGCAGTATGTTTGAAAAGAATTGGTATTACAAGTATTACGCGTTACGTTCTTTGTAAAAAATGGAGCCCCAGGCGCGAATTGAACGCGCGACCTGCTGATTACAAGTCAGCCGCTATAGCCTCTAAGCCACTGGGGCACGGACTGCACGTCACTCTTGAACATATTATAGAGTTTTCGTAGTAGTACTCCTACTTATCATGATACACATTATCGATGATAATTGCATATGCAAGCAGCATCATTCTCGGCGCCATTGGGTCCATGATATGAATTACGTAACGATCCTTGAAGTTGAAGGCTGGAGCAAAGATATCTCTCCACTTGTCACCTTTTTTAATCTCAGCATAAACCCTATTCTTATCATTAGGGTCTGTAATTGTAAAGTTCCACTTCATAACACCACCCTGTGCCTTGTATATCATATTATCATCAGCATCATACATATCGATAGATCCTCTGATGGCAATCATAGGTCTCTTACCTCGACCTATGAGCTCTCCCCCAGGGGTCTTCACGTCATAGATTGGACGGGCACTCACTAGCTTCTTGTTGATGATACAAACCGGAGAGTCATCAGGATTTCTTAGTTCGATTTCAGCTCTCATTGATATTAGCTTCCTTTTCATCGAACCTACCTTCTCGCCTTGGGGATTGTAAATCTCACCGCCGCCAAACTTCCAAGCTTTCTCATGTAGAACATAATGCTCAATTGATGGGTCAAATAGACTCATAATTTATCACCTTCTAATTATTTAGCATACAGCTCAATCCAATTAAGGTAAACTAGGTCGTAGTAAATTGTATTCGTCAAGGACATGTTTATGAGTCACTGTGCGCAAGTAAGAGGTGCGGACAGTCGCCTTGGTTGATTAAGCCGTATCACACGTGTGTCTTACAAACTCTAATCCTTACGAGAAAAGTAAAATAGCACTCAGAAGTCCAACATTAGATGGCATACCAGTAGGTGAATCAATTGCAACTATATCAAGATTTCACACGAGCAATAATCGATTTATTCAGACCCATATCCGACTTCTTTCTGCCCCTGGGAATCCCCTTTGGTCCAGAGGCTTGGTTCTTCATCATCACAGTATCGCCCCTAGTCCTAATCATTCTTGCACTGGTACTTCGCGGCCGTCGTGGCGCTCGTACCACTGGAGTAGATGAGGGAATCAAGAAGATTATTGCCTCTACAGGTGATGTGTCATCAGGTATAGCTGGAGTCAAGAAACTCAAGTTTCTTAAAACCCCCTCACAAGCCCTTATCTTTCTGAAGGTTGAAGAAAATGCAATTCAGCAGGCTTTAGTTGCAGTTGACTATTATGCACAGCAGGGTGATTTGGATGAATCACTCAAGGCAAAGGTCGCTCAGGTATATGAAGACAGACTCTCTGCTGTACAGCAGGCAATAGCAAAGGATGAAGAGCTCAAGGCGATAGTTGATACATCTTCGGCAGTAGATCGAGCCCGATCAGATTACCTCCAGAAACTTGCAGCAATGTCTGGTACTACCGTAGAAACTGACGAACTTGGTGAGGCTGGCCCATCAAGCGTCGGTGTACCTGGCGCAGTAAGTACAGGCATACCAAGCGGTGGTCCTCCTGGTGGCGCACCCCCAAGTGGTGGTCCTCCAGCTGGCGGTCCTCCAAGAGGTGGTCCTCCCAGTGGCGGTCCCCCAGCTGGCGTAGCTCCAAGCGGTGGTCCTCCTGGTGGCGCACCCCCAAGTGGTGGTCCTCCCGGTGGTGCACCCCCAAGTGGCGGTCCTCCCGGTGGCATAGCTCCTAGTGGCGCACCCCCTGGCGGAGCTCCTCCCGGAGGCGCAATTCTAGTTGAACCCGCACCCAAATCGACAGATGGTAAGAGTTCCCTACAGTCAGAAATGCTCCAAGAGATGGAACGTCTCAAAGCATTAATGGGTGGCGACTAGGCAAAAGTAGCAAATTCTGTACGATTTTCGTATTCAGAATGGAATAGGTTTTCCGTTCTGCTGTTATTAGGCTAAATTCATACAGAATAGTATGAGCGCTGATAAATGGTTACTACTAGAAGGTAAGATGTACAAACTAGTGGACATTGTTGAGAATAAACAAGAGGCTGAAAATCTAGCTCTTGTTCTCCAAGAAAATTGTGATGTAGCCATTTCAGAAATGGAAGATGGTAAATTGGGTGTATATTGGAAACCAAGAAGGGGTATTATCTGCCCTCTCGGTGTAGTCTAATAATTTTGTATCAACTATCACAACTCAATTAAATTCTCTAGGAAGGCTTTTTGCTGGATTGGTTCAAGCTGAAATCGGAGTTCATGTCATGTCGCATATCAAGATGAATGCTGCAAAAAGCGCCATCGCGTTAATCCCAAAACAAGGAGCCATCGGTCTAGGTAGTGGTTCTACTGTAGCTATTTTCGCGAAGGAACTTGGTCAGAAAATTATCTCGGGAGATACAGATGTTTCTGTGGTTCCTACATCTTATCAGGCATACCAACTTGCTATTGATTACAAAATTCCTCTTACTAACCTTGACATCACACCAGAGCTTGTACTCACTGTTGATGGTGCAGATGAGGTCGATAAGGAGCTAAATCTCACCAAAGGTGGAGGTGGGGCGCTTTTTCAAGAAAAGATTGTAGCATCTGCATCAAAGAAACTAGTCATAATTGCTGATGAATCCAAACTAGTGGATCACCTCGGTACTAAGTTTCATGTCCCCATAGAGGTATTTCCTTTTTCCCTAGGAATTGTTCAAAAGAAAATCAGACAAATGGGTATTGAACCTATACTCCGACAAGCTACAAAGAAAATGGGTCCTGTTGTGACAGATAATGGGAACTTTATTCTTGATTTGAAATTTCAAGAACCTATTCTCAATCCCAATAAAATTGCAATTGACTTGAAGATGATACCAGGGGTCATCGAAACTGGACTTTTTGTCGGCATGGCTGATGAGGTCCATATCGGAACTGAGGAAGGCTCCTACATACTCAAGAAGTGACTTTATCGTTCTCGAACATATTCCGGAGTTTCGGATATCGTTTCGGTTTTGATAGTACATCAGTAGAGTTTACAAACTGATCTACACCCCCGAGAAACTTGGGAAGTGAGAGGACCCCCTTATCTTGGATTGTTTCATAGATTGCATCTGCGAAATCATCTGCACAAATGACTAGGAATGGTCTGTTGTGAAAGTGTGACACCTTGGTTTTCATGGATTTTGTAATACCGAGGTCATTATGCATACCAGCCACTATCTCATATGCTTTCACAAGGTGTTTTTGTCGATTTTCCCATGATGTTGCTTCAAACACACGCATAAGTATTGGTGTCAAAATACCTGCACTCTTGAGCTGCGAAAAAGCCGTTCCAAACCATTTGATATAAGGAGCGTACTGCCTCTCCATCAAGAAACAGAGCTTCATGATGTCGTATACCAGTCTAGAACCAACAACACGAGAGCCCAACTCATCTCCTACCTGCCCGCAACGTCCCATGAAGGGTTCTTCTTGAGCAATTCGTTGCCATTGGGTTGACAAGAGATACAGCCACACATCGTTAGGATAGTAGGACAATTTCTCAAGAATGGGTTTTAACTGCCCAAGTCCATCATGGAAGATACGACCTTTTGCAATACTTCGTAATCGTTGCTCAGGGAGAACAACCCAATCTATCGGATTCATCTTCTCAAGTGGATTTACAGTAAGATATCTCTCGAAGTAGTCCGTGATTGTTACTATCTTGACTCCATGATTGAGCGGTCTATCGTCCGATAGTTGCATAACGATAGTACCATCATCGTGGATACCGAAGTTTATCGGGAAACCACGAATCTCAGTAGGCAGGTTGTGACCCAGATAAGTGTGTAGAGATTCGTGGTATTTCTCATAGTCCTTCTCTCCAAGAAAGATTAACAACTTTGGTCCCCAATCGTGGTCTATAGACTGCTCTGTGTCAAAACCTAGTACATCCGATCCAGAACCCAAATGACCTGCGGAGTATACAAGATTCGGAAACTCTGACTCTAGGAGTGGTTTGAC
>JAOUFI010000111.1 GCA_029858305.1 Candidatus Thorarchaeota archaeon | reverse complement strand
CGAGGGCTGACTGGATTCAGCCAAGGTGCACTAACTGTTCTTGTGAGTTTGATATCATCTGTAGGTATCATTGTGATCATGCTTGGAGGCTTTGGTAGTGGACCATTGGCTCTGTGGCCAACAAATAGATGGTTCAATATTTCATTATTCCCAGGATTATCACCAGCTGTGCAATCATCTGTAATTATTATTCTTCCAATCTTACTATTAATAATACGAAACTCTGCGCTTGTAGGGTATGCTCATGGAAGAGGATATACTACTGGTGGTATTTTGATGGGTGCAACTGCAATATTCGCCTTGACAATTCCTGTGATAGCTGGAAATGTAACAGTCACACACGAAGCAAACACTGGTGCTGCATTGATGCTTGCACTCTATTCAATTAGTGTTGTCTTAATCCTGGCCTTAAACCTCAACTTGGCTAATGATGTTGAGAGAACAGGTCATAGTTTCGAAGGAAGCTTCATAAAAGCTGCCACAATAATTCAAGTTATTTTCGCTGCTGTCGTTGCAATAATGGTATTGGTTTACTTCAGCGGAATTCCCAGTGCAGAAGAAATTGCACTAGTGATATCGGTCTTGGTGACCTTTGTGGTCGGCACTGAGATTCTTTCAATAGCGGGATGGTTAATCGCAGGCATTAGACTTGGACTGTTGAAACAAGGATTCAGATTCCAAAGAATTGCAACTTAGAGCAGTAACAGGTGGAAAAAACCAGGAAGGTAACCAACATTGGTCCCTCAGGTAGAAGGTGTTGAAATCCGTCCTGAAGGGGCCTCTGTTGCATTTCTATTAGTTCATGGATTTTGCGCTGCACCAGATGAGATGAGGACCCTTGGACAATTTCTCGAGAGCTTCGATATAGCATCTTTCGCGGTTCAACTTGCAGGGCATGGAACTACTCCGAAAGAATTGAAGAAAACTCGTTGGACTGATTGGTACAACTCAGTCAATGCTGGTTTAGAATTAGTCAAATCATGGAATCCGACTCATTTGTTTGTAGCAGGATTTTCTATGGGTGGCGCCTTGTCAACAATATTGGTGCCTAATACGAGTGGCATAGATGGATTAGTTCTCATTGCGCCAGCACTTAGGATTGAGGGAATTCTTCCCAGGTTTGTTCCAATTCTCAAGTATTTTCTAAGAGATAGAGAAGTTGATGTCATCAAAGTCCAAGAACCATATGAAATCAAAAGGACAAAATATTCACAAGAGCCAGTTTCTGCATACCATGAATTATTCAAATTACAGAAAAAAGCTCGAGAGAGTTTGGTCAATATCACTATACCAACTATCATCATTCAAGGAACAAATGACAAAACAATCAATCCATTGAATGGAAAGATCGCGTATAATGGGATTAGCTCACAAATAAAAGAGCTTCATATGATAGAAGGTGCAGAACATGTCATCCCTTGTCATTCTACTAGAACTGAAGCATACGCTTTCATCCAAGAGTTTGTGAAGAGGGTAATCTCAAAACCTAGAATTTGAGAAATCCTTCACTACATCCAATCCCAGATTGGGATAATCCGTGATTATACCATCTACGCCCATTGTAAGGAGTTCCAGCATTTGAGAACGATCATTTACTGTCCACGGATAAATTTTGAGATGATTTCTATGGGCATCTTCTATAATCACATTTGAAACAAATGAAAATCTTGGATTAATCGCATCAGATCCAAGCTCTATAGTATATGAAACTAAGTCACTTTTGGGTTTGTCAAATAGAACAGCTGTTGATATCCCTGAATTGATTTCTTTCGTTGTAAGGAGAGTTGCATGAAAGAAGGAGGAAACCATGACATCATTAATCATTTTTCGAGATACAACTAAATCAATCATACTTTTCTCTACGCCAATTGTTTTCAGCTCGATGTTGACTTTCATGCGATTACGAGCCATATCGAGGACTTCATGCAATAAAGGGATTTTTTCGCCCATTCCTGCATCAAACAATCTAAGTTCCTGCAAGGTCAATTCTGCAACGTTGCCGACACCATTCGTTGTTCTATCAACACTGCCATCGTGAATGCAAACGAGATGACCATCGAGGGTTTCATGAATGTCCAACTCAATCATGGGTACACCCAAATTCAATGCCGTATGAAAGGACAGGAGTGTATTTTCAGGAGCTAATCCTGCAGCACCTCGATGTCCGATGATGATGGGTTCTTGCAAATTTTGATGACCTCTTTGAACCAATATTAGGCGTTTGCTGGAGCAATACCCGTTCCACCACATCTTGGACAAGTCTCACGATTTACTTTTCCACTCCCCTGACAGTAGTAGCAATCTTCTTTGCGAGGCTCTAAAGAAGAATCAGCACCTTTTGCTATAGCGACTCCAATAGCAATCATTACTGTCCCTACGAACATTCCTAACAACGACGGAAGATAATAGATACCTGACATTGGCAATAAGAGAATCAATGAAATCAGAAAGACAGAAGCACCAATCAAACCGAGGCCGAAACCAAATCTTGATTTTTCCATTAAAATACCCCTTCCTGTATAGTTGTGTCAAACAATCTTCAAATACACTTGTTGGCCACTCGCGCTTTTGTCCTCTAAATAGATTGCGGCTTAAAAAACTGACCATATCTGTTTGAGGAGAATTCAACCCTAAGAGATAATAACAAAGAATGTATTGTGTGCTTCAAACCGGGAGAATGAATAGAATGTCTAGGACAGATCTCTTTGCTAAGTATACTCAAATGTATGCAAAAGCACAAGCCAGAGAAATTGTGCCCGAGGGACCATTTGTACGGCAACTCACGGATATCCCTAGAAAGCAATACGATGTTGGCCTGTTCTTTAAACCCAATCGTAGTACTCGGTGTGTTCAGCTTCACATCGGAAATGCTATTCCTATGGAAATCTGTGAGCAGGAGGGGTTCTTAGAAACAGATGATGCGACGTATTTGAGCAGGACTATAATATCAAAGTTTAGGACACTTGAATTCCTGAGAGTGGTTATCTCTGCAAAGGGAATTTATGATAGCAAGGAAGCAAGAATAGATTTTCTAAAGGCAGGTCAAAGAATAATTGATGTTATCTTAAGAAAAGCAAGAAATGTCATGCACATTGCCGAGTTTGGACCATTTAGATTTGACAGATGTGTCATGACACTGAATGAGTTTCTTGAAAAAGAACTGAAGATGGATGAGATATCTATAGAAGCAGCTTCAATCCCATTCTTTGTTGCAGCACCAGAATACATCTTGTTATCCAATAATGACTTAATCGTAATTGGTGATGAACCAAAAGTACCGCAGGGAGAGTTCTTCCTAGTTGGTGGTCTAGGATATACATTTGATAAAACTGAGGGTGCTGTGAACGAAGCTCGCCTTTTCAGGTCTACAAGTGATCTCTCGCCACAGGGAATCGATGAGGCGTATATAGATGGTATGATCTCAAGAATAACAGAGGACTTCCAGAATAATCTACACTCACTGTTCTTTGCAGATGTTTGGAAGAAGGGGAAAACAAAACCAGTCGGGGTTAATTTTGGTGGAGACCTCTTGGTGAAAGCAGATCCGAATAGCGAGATATGGACAGGTATCTTTGAAGTCTATGTTAAGTCACCTAAAGCATGAGAAAGTCGAATGCATCGATTGCCATGAATACGGCTCTAAATGCATATATTCTGAAAGTGTAGGCAGCCGCCCCTTGTACTATTGCATCTATCGAATTCCTTAGCTGGTATAGTGCATCATCACCAAAGGAGCTGAGAAAAGACGGAAGAGAATCCAAGGTAATGGTATGCACACCATTTCCAGCAGCCAAAGCAATATCATTGATGATGACGTCAATTGATTCATAGACATTATCAACTCTATTAGAAATGTCTGTGGAATTACCAGTATTTCCCAAACGTATCGACCATTGGTCACTTTGTTGTGCAATCGAGCTGGAATATGAATTTACAAGATACGCACCCACATCACCCTGCATTTCGTATGAAAATCGTGAACGCTCACAGAGTAGTGAAGGATTAGTCCAGAATCCTAGTGTTTCATATGTAACACCGCATACTCTCATGGCACCAGTGTCGCCATCTTGCAGGTCGTCTAGAACAAAAGGTTCAACAAGGATTCCACTATCAATACCTGAATTAACGGCATCGTTATACAACATCGTTGCTGCATGTTCAATGCGATCAAGATTGACTGAAAACATGGAAATTCTCATGAAACTGCCAAAGCCGATGAGGTCAAGACTTCTTGTTTCAAGCATTAAAAGTTGCCATTCCTGTCTCGAAAGAGTCATGTCAAAAACAATAGTGTGTGGAAAATTTGTGATATCTGATAGTGTGACATTCAATAGGTATGATAGTGCATTTCGATGGCTCAAGTAAATATTTTCAATTAATTCAGTTGTTGCAAGAGTCTGAACATCCTCATCAGCTAAAGCTCCACGATTAGATGTCATTGTGATAGAGTATAAGATTGCAGTATCATTAACTGCTTCAAGCCAAGTTCGCAATCTTGACCAAGAGAGAGCATCATCTTCAAGAATTCTGAAATCAAGTTGGAATGAATTTGATGATATATTAGAAAGTAATTGTGCTGTAGGCACAAGATTTTGATAGGGATAATCAAAATCTGATAGAGGTACACCTAGAGTCATTTCAGGAATATTACTCACAGATGCTACTGCTATAGTACTTTGTCCCATAATAACCACGGAAACTGGGAATGTCAATCCAAGCAGGTTTAGAAGCAAGAAGAATACTAATCCTGTCCTTCGTGCTTGCCTTATACTACTCTTTGGACGAAATCGCCCCAGGATGAAAATTGCAAAACCTGCGATTATATTCAGGGCTAGAAAAATGAGAAAGCCTCGGATAAGGATAGAGAGCATCCCAAAGAAGACTGAACATATTATCAAAAATACAAAATTCCAAGCAGCCGATCTGTCACGATAAAAAGCTAGAGTCATCAATGGGAGAAATACCATCAATGGAAGTATATAGAGTGCAATAGGCAATGAATCAATTAGACCCACTCCACTTAGGGTCATACTCAATGTTACTGCTAGCATCACATAAAGAATGAGAATCGAATTCACCAAGAGCACGATTGTAATGAAATAATGGAGGATTCTATCAAATTTCTTTTGCGAGGTGATTTTATTTCTAATTCCTCTTCGTGCTATAATGAACCGTTTCATCTTCATTCGTGACAAGATTTGGCACTTCACAGATAAGGTTAGGGTAAGCATGAGTTTTAGTCGATGGTGTGTAAACCGTTAAGATGAAGTGTATAGGAGAAAACCAATACACGGTTATTATCCATGTATGATGTTGTAGTGATTGGTGCTGGTCCTGCGGGTTCAACAGCATCCTACTACTTGGCAAAAGAGGGATTAAAGGTCTGTATTATAGATAAGGAGTCATTCCCCAGAGATAAGCCATGTGGAGGAGGATTCTCAACTGGTCTCATTGATGAGTTTCCGTATCTGCAGAAACGGACTGATGACTTCCTGAAAGGTATAGCTAAGATTGGCGTACTCCATTCTCCAAATCGCCGCGTGGTTCTTCAAGGAAAGGTGGATATGGCACTGACACTTAGAACTGACTTTGATAACGTGCTATTTGAATGTGCTCTAGAACAAGGTGCAGATTCTTGTACAAAAACACGAGCGAAGCATGTCAAATTCCATCAAAACTATTCAGAGGTTATACTCGCAAGTGGAAACTCAATCAAAGGAACTGTAGTGTTGGGAGCAGATGGAGTGACGAGTTTGGTGGCCAGAGAAGCAGGCCTACAAAGAAGATGGCCAAAAGACAACATCACCGCATGTAGAGTTGCGGAAGTTCCAGCAACAAATGAAGAAATACTTGAGAGGTATACCGAAGATTTGCATTATCATTTCTTCGCAAATCTAGGAGGCTTACCTGGCTATGGATGGATTTTTCCAAAACGGGATACGATAAACATCGGACTTGGTATTGTTGGGACTCATGCTCAAGGACTACCTAGGATATTCAATTCCTTTGTTAGGTTCTTAAAGCACGAAAGACTTCTAATGAATAATGCAGATCTCTCAAGTGCAAAGGGGGCACTTATTCCAACAGGAGGGCCAGTGAAGAAATCTTTTGTTGACAATTGTCTTCTTGTTGGAGATGCCGCTGGAATGGTAAGTCCTCTCACTGGGGGAGGAATTGTATTTGCAATGAGAGCGGCTCGCATTGCAGCGAGAGTACTACTTTCTGCCTTGGAGCATGATAAGTTGAAAGAGAATTCTCTCTGGCGATATGAACAAATGTGGCAGTATAATTTTGGAAAGGACCTCAAAGAGCAGTTAATTGCGCAGAAGATATTCACAAGTCCGTTTACAGATCTTCTTTTTGAAATAGGGAAGCGCGATGAACAAATTCAGGCAATGGTTTCAGAATCAATGGTGGAATCATCAGATTCAGAGCTAGACATCAAGAAGTTAATAATCCGGAGTCTACTAGTTTGTCTTCGAGGATCTTTAGGAAGATAATATTGTTTTTCGACCTCTGTCTATCAGAAGGGATAAATGAGCTTGCTAGTTTGATATCATGGTCTAATTCTTAAAATAAAGAGGAGAGAAAAAATGGAAAGATCATGGTACAAGCATTATGTTCACGGCACTCCTAAAGAGATAAA
>JAOUFI010000027.1 GCA_029858305.1 Candidatus Thorarchaeota archaeon | reverse complement strand
CGCATCATATAGCATATGAATTTGTGGGCTTGGAGGATGAAGACTTCTCAGGACGACTTGGAACGTGGATTGGATTTTCTACTGATGATGTCTTAAACAAGACGACTGAACTGGCTGAGATTGAGGTCCACAAACGCAACCCAGATGAAGATGATGCTACAAAGAGGGAGATTGCAAACCAAGTCGCAGTAGGTGCTATACGCTATTTTATGCTCAATGCTTCACCAGATAGGAAAATAACATTTAGATGGAATGAGGTACTTGATTTCCAAGGTGATGCAGCACCATATCTTCAGTATTCACTCGCAAGAGCACATAGAATCATCGAAAAGGTCGATAACTATCCAGAGGAGAAACTAGACTATCATATCCTAAACTCTGACATTGAGTTCGAGCTAATGAAGACAATTTCGAAATTCCCTGAAGAAATCATTGATGTCGCAAAGTCAATGAAGAAAGATGTGTGGGGAACAAGTTTTGCATCCAATAGACTTACTAGCTATGGATATGGACTTGCTACTGTATTCAGCAAGTTCTATGATTCATGCCCAGTTCTGAGAGCAGAACCTGGAGTTAAGGAGGCTAGAATAGCACTAGTTAAGACATTTATCATCACCATGACCAACTGCCTGAGTCTTCTAGGGATTCCGGTAATCAAACGAATGTAGTCTATCCAGATGTGATATTTGCGTGTTCAATAACGATAGAAGGTGTAACCATTGAATAGGTAGTTCGACTATCATTTCCAATATGACTGATTCTCTTCAAAAGATCCCGCATGTTTATGCCTATCAATGTGTTCTTGAGAGGGTGTTTAATTTCACCATTCTCGACATAATAACCTTCGATTATCATCGCACTAAGGTCCCCTGTTGTCATATTGGGTCGATCACCTGTGTTCCTACACACCACGCCTTTATCAAGTTCCGAGATGAAAGTGTTCATATCACCATTCCTTGGTGAAACAATAAAGTTCGTTGTCGAGATACTTGGTAATCCTGAATAGGAGGGCCTACTTGCATTGCCTGTGTTATCAACGCAATCCTTGTTAGCGGTATAGGAATTGTGAAGGAGACTTTTCAATACACCTCCTTCAATTACCGAAGTTTGGTGAGAGGGATAACCTTCTGCATCAAAAGAACGCGATCCAATCCCGCTAGGAAGAAGACCATCATCTACAATCTCAAGATTTTCTGATGCAATCCTTTCTCCAAATGCATCAGCTATGTAGGACCTACCCATCTGGACCTCCTCCGCATTTACTGCATCTGCAAATCCGCGACCAAGAATAGCACTTGCACCGAGTGGCGCAAATATTACTGGCATTTCTCCACCTTCAATTATCTTTGGATGGAGGAATCCTATAGTAAGTTCCCCTGCACTCTTGCCAACCCATTCTGGATCAATCTCATCCAATCTGCGTGATATTTGATACTCGTAACTCGCAGTTTGATCATCATCATGTTTCAGTATAGGATAGGAGTAAAGCGAGATAGATGTTCTAGGCTCTGTTTTGGCTATTCCAAGCGAATTTATTATAGCATTTACACTAGACGAACTCTGAACTCCGGCTTCAATAGCATAGTCTTGACCATCTAATACTTCTTTAGTAGCATCGATAACTCGGATTACTAGTTCGGCAGTCGCCTCTGCAGTCAGATCGTGGATTTGTTTATCAAAGAGTCCCATGGCATTATGATACTTTGAGAGCGAGTCGGGGAGTGAATGAAACGCAGGATCTGGAATAGAAGCCCTAGCCAGACTTATTGAATGTTCAACCGCCTCTTCAACATCAGATCTTTGGAGAGTTGTAACATATGCAAATCCAATCTTCTTGTCAATTATTGTACGGATACCAATGCCAACATCTCTAGATTCGCTTGCGGCCTTGATAGCATTGTTCTCAGCCTCTATTTCGAAAGATCTACTTTGAGCTAAATAGGCCTCAGCTTGGTCAGCTCCCAACTTCTCAGCTAATTTTACTGCTTTCTCACCAATAGCAAGAAGAGAATCAACCATTCACATTCCTCCCACAGGCACTTCTCTAATTCTTGCGTGGGGGCCGCCAGTCATTGTAGGTACAGCCTGACCATTCTTTCCACAGGTTCCTGCATCAAGCATGAAGTCATTACCAATCGCATCAACCTTTGCAAGTACCTCGAGAATATTCCCAGCAAGTGAAACATCTCTTATCATCTGGCCCTTCTCTCCATTTTCTATCAGATATCCATGACTTGCTTGAAACATAAATTGCCCTTTCGCTGTTTGAGTGTAGCCATAGTTGAAGCTACAAAGGAGGATTCCACTCTTGGTATCTTGGATTAGTTCATCAACCTCCCAGTCCCCAGGTTCCATGAAAGTATTACTCATCCTTGGAAGTGGCTCATACATGAAAGATTGGCTCCTTGATGCGCCGTTTGCCTCTAGATTAAGTCTGCTCGCAGTTTCTAGGCTATGTAATAGATCTGTTAGGATGCCCTCTTTGACTAAAAGACGCTTTTTCGCTTTTGTCCCTTCCCAATCATACTCATAGGACCCCCGCATACCGTCAAGCGTAGGATCATCGATGATGCTTAGATTCTCCGGACCAACTTGGGTTCCAACTTTATCTTCTAAAACTGTAGCGTGTGCTGGCCAATTATCAGCCTCGACTGCATGACCAAAAGCTTCATGGATCATCACACCATTAAGGATTGGATCCATTACAACATTATACACTCCACCTTTGACAGAAACTGAAGAGAGTAATTCAATTACAAGTTCAGCAGCAGCTGTCCCTATATTCTGTGCCTCATCGCTATCCATGATTTCGTATCCGCCGCGAACACCTAGCGATTTGAGTACGCGTTGTCGGTTTGTTCCTTCTTTTGCTGTTGGAGCAGAGATGATTCGTGGAATTGAGTTCTGAGTGTAAACATTTGTACCAAGAGAATTAGCAAGATAGAGCTCAGTCCAGAGATCTCCATAGATGGTACGTGTGGAAGATACCCGAGCATCATAGTCCCGTGCCTGGTCATCTATTGCTTTAACAAATGCCATCTTCTCTTCGATTGTAGTTTTACTGAAAGGTTTCTTGACATTGTAATAGGATCGCGCTTGAACTGATGGGCCTTCAATCTCAAATTTCTCAGAAACTCTCTTTCTGGTAGCGATGGCCATTTTTGCTACAGACGCCCCAGTTGCTCGCATCCCACTCTTGGTCAAGTCTGTTGTATGGGCAAATGCCCATGCACCATCAATAAATGCTCGAATTCCAGCACCCTTGAGTCGAGATGAAAGAGATTGTTTGGAAACACCATCATTGAGCTCGATGATTGTTGTAGCGGAATTTTCAATTCTCACGTCCGCAAATCGTGCACCAGTCTTCAAGGCTGCTTCAATGGCGATCTGTGCAAGGTCTTCCATGGGTATCTCCTTTGCTTAGCTAAATCGATTCATTGTGTGTTTTAACTTCTATGGCTTGGACAATCATTTGTGATATTCGACTAATGTCAGGAATGTTGCATGAGTAATACACAACTTATTCTTAGGTAATGCCTCGTAAAGACATGATGACCGGAGGTACTCAGTTGACAGAAGAGCCTACATCTGAACGATGCCAATCCTGCCAGAACAATAGGGCGACTCACATGTGTGAAGACTGCGGAGCGGCACTCTGCTCAGATTGCCTTGATAACAGATCGAATGAGTATGTTGTATGTGGTGACTGTCATCACTCTTTGGGAGAACCCATCCCTGGCGAGAAGTTTGAGAGCTGTCCTGAGTGCAAATCCGAGAATCTAACCAAAGGTAGGCGTACTGTTGATATTTGCACAAGATGCCATTCAGTGCGCGTTGTTGTTTTAGAGGATAAGAGAAGAACTCTAGCTCTTGAGATGCGACATGCTATAATGACAATTCAATATGGACATACAAAACTTCGCGAGTTTAGCAATAAACTTAGTATCACAAAACGATTACTAGTTTCATTGAGAATGGCGAATTTCCTCCATTATAAATGGCTGGAAGAAAAGATTGAGGCGATCCAAGAGGAGCTGCCAGCAATCAAAAACCGAATTGGCAGTCAAGCAGAGATTGTGGCAAGAAGAATGGCTGCTGAAACAAAGAATTTCGTCGACTACGCTCTATGGAGTCCCTCACAGTTTCCATTTATTGAAGGAATAACTAATAGAATCACCGAACTCGGTATCTATTATAAGCAAAATGTTGACGAGGCACTTGAGCCCCTCAGAATCACACTAAAGGAGGTCAAGAGACAGTTAGATGGGCTTGATTACTACAAGAATCAATTCACGAACTTCTATGAACACAACCAGCTCTCTGTCGGGGAGCTACCTGTCTGTGCACTTCCAGATGTGAAGGTAGCAGGAAGTGATTTCCTAAAGAATGACAAAGCATTGGGAACATTATACTTGACAAATAAGAGACTATTATTTTTAGCAGAAACTGGAAGAGTTAGAAAAAAGATTGAAGCAGTCTTTGATTTTCCACTTCTATACTTGAAATCGATTGAAGAGGATGGGAGGTTCAGGAAAAGGCTAGTTCTGAAGTTAAAACAGGGCGAGGTAAGAATATCCTGTACAGACCAAACAAAGAAGGTCCTACCCGACTATGTAGAAATAGCTAGAAAGTTTGAGAGATACGTTCAGACGGATATGCAAAGAGTGCGAAAAATCGAACAGGATGAGGTCAGTATCAGTGATGTAAGATTGAAAATTGAGGGGATGGTTTACTCGCTTCTATCACCAAACAAGAGACAAGATGAAACAATACCATCACTGAAACCGGATCTTGGATACAATAATCAACCGTGGTCCAATCCCCAGGTTCAACCAAAGGGAATTCCATACGGATCAGGTTATTCATCCCCAGAGTACTTCAGAAGGGATTTAGAAAGGACGGTCGGACGTACTGAACCTAGTTACGGATATGAAACTCAGTATCGACCAAACGCATCAATTGATGTTCTTCAGAGAGATGCAGAATCAATCTATGGTGCCATAAGAGATACTGTGCATCTACTAAGGGATGGTCGTCTAGTGACTGAAGATTTCATTCGTAGGTACAAAGATCTCATGAGAAATTCGTACCTGAATAGGAGAGAAATCCAGCGCCGTTCAACAGAATCTAGAGGGCACCTTTGGCAGTAATCTAAATGCCCAGTTCCCGCTCTAATGACTTGATATCGTCTTCCAAAGACTCAATCTCGCCCAAGGGTCTCTTAACCGAGGAGGCATCTGCAAGACCAGCTTCTATGTCTATTTCCTGCATTGCAGCTGAAAGATCATCAGAAGAAATTTCCATCGTGGAATCAAGCGCTTCATCAGATATACTCGCTTCAATCTCGAATTCCTCAAGTCTTCGAGCAATCTCATCAACATTAGCTACAACCTTGGAAGCATCAGTAGAATCGCCCAGCATACCTAGAATTTTGGCTACTTCTTGAAGTGCTAGTGAGGTCTTAGCAGATGTCTGTGCTCGGTTTAGATGTGCAAGTATCTTCAATATTTGAAGCCGGGACTTGTCAACAGAGAGCGCGTAGCGTCTGAAACGAATCATCTCAGTCGCATATGTTTGGTATGCATCTGCTTGCCCAGCTTTCCGTGCTCGTACAGCCCGAGCTCTTGTGTCACGTTCCTCTTTCTCAAGTTTATTTCTCTGTCGAGCAAGCTGTTTGCTTAGTATCCTCAGGCGACTAGAAATCTCGCCAACATCAGGTTTCTTCTTTCCCCACGCAAATGCCTTTCTAATTGAAGCCAAAGATTTCACCCTTTTTCTTAAGTACCAGCTCAGGTCTTTGATTACGGACTATTCGTTTAAACCTTCGCAGCTCCTCAATCTCAAGAACGCGCTCTAAGAGAGTATCAGGTAATCAACACAGAAAGTCTTAACATCCTACAGACAATGTACACATGAACGCGCATGGCCGGATCGGATAGTGATAGACTGGACCAAGGGCTCAAGAGTCTTCTAGACAGAGCGATAGAACTTGATCAGAGAGGGATGAAGAATGAAGCTTGTCAGCTCTACCTCAAGGCGAGCAAAATACTCATCAAACTTTCAAACTCGGCTTCACTCCCTAGCATAAGAAAACATTACTTCGACCGCGCTCAGGAATGCGTGGACAGGGTGAGATTTCTTTCTGGCATTAAGAAGAGGACAGCTGGACCAGTAGATGGTCTCGTTGTGCCGCCAAAATCAGACGTTGGTTCTCCGCAGCCTATATCAGTTCGCCAGACTTCCAAGGTGGAGCAAGATGTTGATGAAGATACCAAGAGATTACACGAGATGATATCAGATACAATCATCTCTGAGCGACCAAAAATCAAGCTTTCTGAGGTTGCTGGGCTTGAAGATGCCAAGCAAGCGATAAATGATGCAATAGTTACACCCATGAAGCATCCTGAGCTTTTCAAAGGAAAGGCACGACAGCCCTGGAGAGGAATACTGTTCTATGGACCAGCGGGCTGTGGAAAGACGCTGATAGCTAAGGCGGTTGCATCAGAGGTTAATGCTACATTCTTTAATGTCTCTGCAGCAAACATAGTCAGCAAGTGGTTGGGAGAGTCAGAGCGTCTTGTCATGAGTCTCTTTGAACTAGCTAGAAAGAGTCAACCTGCTATCATTTTTGTTGATGAGCTCGATTCAATTGGAGTATCTCGCTCTGGAGATGATGTAGGAGGAGAACGACGCCTCAAGACACAGCTCTTGACAGAACTTCAGGGTCTTGGGAGTAATCCAGAAGATCGAATTACTCTTATTGGTGCTACGAACCTGCCATGGGAACTGGACTTTGCGCTTCGATCGAGATTTGAGAAGAAGATACATGTGCCACTTCCCGGAAGAGAGGCAAGAAAAGTAATCTTTGAAACTCATATGGAGGATATTGAGGTCTCTCCAACGGTCGATTATGAAGAAATGGCAGATCTAACTGAGGGGTACAGTGGGAGAGACATTAGTATCGTCTGTCGAGAAGCAGCGATGGAGCCAATACGGGACCTTCAACGCACAGGAAGAATGGACGATGAGAGAGAAATCTTAGACATCCGACCTGTTTCTCGGGATGACTTCTTGAGTGCTATCGAGAACATCAGACCAGCAACTCCCCCAGAGGATGTCAGGAGATATATTGACTGGGCGGAGGGTTCCTAAATATTGGGGATGAAGGAAAAAAGAAAAGAGAAACCTAGAGAAAAGGCTTCACAAGAACCTGAGAGTGCTGAAATTGTGGCAGCAAGCCAACAAGATGAAGCTACACTAGTAGCTGAACCACAAAGCCATACCCCGGAAGTTGTTGTCGAGGACACTAAGCCAGCCACATCTAAAGCAGTTCAAGGTGCAGAAGTTCTCGCAAATGAAACAGAAGCAGAAGAGCAAGTTGAGACATTTATAGTATTAACACCAGCTTGGGGTGGTCCGGAGGAAAGTGAATGGATGTATGGTATTCCTCCACGAGAGGAAGACAAAACACTCTGGGCAGAGGAATGGTCGGATTATTTACTTCAGTGGGCAGAACAGAATGAGGTTCATGTTTTATCACTTGCAGTATTCATCAGTGAACCTCCCTTCAAAAACCTCAGGAACAAGGTCGATTCCTTCAAGATGATTGCACAGGTTTTGATCGATAAGGAAGTTGCAGAATGGAGTGACAAGAGAAAGCGTCAACTTAGAATCTATTGGAAACCTCTTGAAGACTGGGCAGACAAAATATATGATTGGTCATTAAGAACAGGAAAACTCAGACTTGATGTCAAATCCATTGTGATACAAGAATCAAGAGAGAGTTTTGCTAAGCTTCCAGAAAATGATCTGTATATCGTGATGGCATTGATGGTTGAGAAAGGATTTGCTGAATGGATAGACAAGAAGAAAGGCGCAATTTTGATAGATACTCAGTAGATTCCCAGATTCGACGGTTCGGATCTATCTCGAGACCTAAGACCGGGAAAGTAGTATCTTCCTCCTGTTGAGAAGCGAATGTCTGCAACAGCCATTCCGGTTTCTACAAGACTTGTGAGTACTTGACGTGCATGATCTTCAGACCATTTGAGTTGCATCATTACATCTTCAATTGATACGTGACCTTTAGACGCAGCAAGATTGACGACATCAGCTTGGTCACGTCGAAGTTCAAGCGGTCTCAATTCCACAACTTTAACTCCGCCACGAAGCGTACGAATGCCTGGTATAAGTCCATTATCTGCTACTCGATTTACTGCTTCTATCACGTCGTTGTAAGTCACAGATTTGATTTCAGGTAGACGGCGCACAACTTCAACAATAAGCTCTGCAAGGCCCATTAGACCTTTTGAGGCGTGCTCTGTCGCAACATCAAGTATTGCGAGTCCTATGTAATCATAGTATTGGTCAGCATTCATACCCTGGTATGTTCTTGCAGGAGTATAATCACGAAGTCTGAGAAGCTCAGATGCATCTGGGAAACATTCCGAAATCCGTTCTCCAGCAAAGAATCCACCTATATCTAATCCAATGCGTTTCAAATCATCAATATGGTTACGTACCTCCTGTAGGAGAGCTTGTGATTCTCGCTGAAATGACCCTATATCGACTGAGCCAAGGTCATATAGTTTCTTCAACTGGTCAAGAGTCGCAATGGAGGCATACAGTTCTGTTTCAAGTCGCTCCTGCATTGATGATAGTTCCTTCTCTATTCTGAATGTCTGCGTATAGCTGACAAGACTCATTCTAATATTCGTGCTTTAAGAGAGAGTATTATCTTGCTACTACTAGGGCGTAAGCCGGTCTCTGTCTCGTGGGAGTAATGTAGCCTCTCGTATGTTCTCAATACCAAGTATTTGCATTGTTAATCGTTCAACACCAAGACCTAATCCTCCGTGTGGAGGTGCTCCATACTTGAAGGGATCCAAATAGAAACTGAAATCCAACGGATTGAAGCCTTTCGCTTTGAAGCGTTCTACTAGAAGGTCATAGAGATGTATTCTTTGACTGCCTGTCGTGATCTCCATTCCTTTGTAAGTGAGGTCAAAACTCTCAGTCATACCTTCATCGGTCATACTTGGCATAGTATAAGCTGGTCGAAGTTCCAAAGGATAATGTGTGATAAAGACCATATCTGTTCCAAATTTCTCAGGAAACAGCCCACCTAGAAGCTGTTCGCACTCCGGATCAAGATCATCAGTGATTTTCAACTCTTTCCCTGCACTATTTAGGAGATCAATCGCTTCAACATACTTTACCCTCTTGAAAGGCACTTTGGGAACTATAAGGTCCACATTAAGAAGCTCAAGCTCTTGGGCAGCAGCTTTCTTTGTCTTTTCGAAGGAGTAGTTGAGCATTTTTTCTTCCATTTTCATGACATCCTCTACTCCACTTATCCAAGCCATTTCAAAATCAAATGAGGTATACTCATTGACATGGCGGCGTGTGTTGTGTTTCTCGGCTCTGAAGACAGGAGCAATCTCAAAGACCCTACCAAATCCCGCTAGAAGCATCAGTTGCTTGTAGAACTGTGGACTCTGAGCAAGGTATGCCTTTCTCTCAAAATACTTCACCTCAAAGAGGTTGGCACCACCTTCAGTGGCTTCCGCGACAAGCTTTGGGGTGTGTATCTCAACAAAATCGTTCTTTTCAAGAAACTCTCTGGCATAACGTACTAGACTATGCTGAACCCTGAAGATTGCGTTAATTGTTGGTTTTCTGAGATCGAGTATACGATGATTAAGGCGTGTATCCAAATCAATGTCAACCTTACCCTCAACAACATCGATGGGAAGGCGATCAGCAGTATTCAAAATGCTAATTCTCGTTGGTATCACTTCGACTCCATTAGGTGCCTGTTCTGAAGCAACAACTTTTCCATGCACAGCTACCGCACACTCAGGTTTTAGCTGACCAGCTACATCGAAAACCTCCTCAGAGACCTTCTTCTGCGGCATAGTAATTTGAACAGTCCCGTGTTCATCTCGTAAAATAAGAAACTTGATCTTTCCCTTATCACGCAGGATGTGAGCCCAGCCCATAAGTACGACTGGAGTGTCTGCAAGTTCTGGTGTTATTTGATTGCTAAAGTGAGTACGGCGGTCTTTGCCAATTGGTACAACACCTGCTGCTTTATAGTAGTCCATTTGATACGCCTCAATCTGATTACTATCAATCGGAGCGTGGTAGATTATGAGGCTTTTGGAGAGACTCATTATGGGAAGGTGAAGATGGTCTGATGGGTCTATCGACCATCTTCTGATTCCTTGACCTACTACATGGGCGCCTGCACCAACTCGTAGACCCTCTCCCGCGCATCCTCTTGATGTTCTGCCTCTTGAATGAGCCCTAGAGCCTTCAGCCGACTAAGACCATAGTTCACTGTGCGAGGAGGCAGATATGTTGTGCTTATCAGGTCCTGCCGAGTCATCCGGCGCCTGCTCTTAAGAAGCACATAGAGGAACTTTGCAGAAGGAGGTAGTGACAAGAACGAGCGTCTGGCAAACGTGATCCCACCTATAAATTATTGCCATGGATTCGATACCTCCGTTTTGTTTGAGATTCAGAATGCATTTTGACTGATAAATATTGACATTCAAGCTGGGAATCCAATGATGGGTATAGAAAATCTATGGGAGAGGAACATGCTCCTCGACTGCGGGCATGCTGGGTCTCTCGTTTGTCAACCAGAACTCAATGATCTTTTCAAGCAGATTTGAGATACCTTGACCAGTAACACTTGAAGTTTCCATGAAAAAGACCGGATGTGATTGACCGTTTCCTCCAATCCTCTTTCCAATCTGATCGCAGAACTCCTGAGCTTCTTCGGTGGTAACAGGGGTATCTAGTTCATCCTCATCATCGAAGACAGGATGATCCCGCAAATCGGTCTTATTTCCAACGACTATGATAGGCGGAGGTATTAGGAACGTATTAGAGACTTCACGTACCCAGAAGTCAAGACTATCATAACTCCATCTGTCAGCTACTGAATAGACAAGTACAACAATTCCAGAACCTGTATAGAACTCTGTTTTTGGTTTTTTAGTTTCTAGACCCTGTGGAAAGGTCCATGCATCAAGTCTTACATTCTTGTCATCGAATTTGACTGTATTGTTATGAGCTGATGTCTGGATTTCTGATGAACTCTGAGCAGCTATTTCATTGGCTGACTTCAGATTACATTCAAAGAGAATACTGCTTATCCCAACTCCACGTTCTCCAAGGAAGAGAACTTTCAGTTCGAGGAGTTCAGAGTCTAGCTCAGCAGGAGCTTGTTCATCTGGATTGAGATTCGCTATTTGCTCAACCGCATCAGCGTCATCCCAAATGAACTTCACTGAGCTTGATGCAGGCTCAGATTCTGATTGGGTCCTTGGTGTTGGAGTACTCACAGGAATATTCTCTGCGTGGAACGAGTATATTAGCTCAGTGACCTCTTCGCTTAGGGGTAGGTCCCAAATATTCTGTTTCTCCTTGACATGAATCTCTGGTGTGAGGTCTTCCATGCCAAGTGATTCAGCAATCAAGCCCTTCTTGATTTCATCAGGTACAACAGTTGTACGGAAGGGTGATAGAAACTCATCCTTCAGGGAGTCAAGAGCCGTAAGTGCTCTTGAGAGCTCCAGTAAGTCTTCCTTCGTTAACTGGTCTTCTCCGGGAATTCGATCGACTTCCGGAAGACCTATTCTCTTCAGAATGAACTTGAGAATGGTGATCGGAACATTAAATCCTCTAAGATAGGCAAATCGTTGAACTTCCTCCATGACGTCTTTGAAAGACCTACCGGTGTACTTTACTTTCTTGATTACGCCTTCATGTGCAATATACACTCGGTCAACCTTGGAGGTAAGCTCCAAGTTTGTTCCTGGGATTTGCATTTTCTTGACAACCACGCCTCTTTTCTCGAAAGATATAACATATTATTAATGAATATATTTGCATATTAAACATTCGTATACATATTTCGGGGTAATAAAATGAGATTTTTTGCTTGGTTGAGGGCATACAAAGTGAAATAGCAGTACAATATAGTATAGAAAATGGTGCAGAATGATTCGCAAAAGAATATTTGCCCACTGTATTCAGAGAAGTGCTAAATATTGAAGTGTTTAGAGATACAGTACTACTAACTGACTAAAAGAAAGCATATTGTAGGTGAGTCCTTTGAGCTTGATAGAACTTCAAGCAACTCTATCAAATGGAAGATCAGAAAAATTGCCGATAGATTCTGGTTCGACTGTGGTGGATTTGTCAAACAAATCGATTGTTGCTATTGACCTTAGTGTGCTAGATAGTGTTGAGGGCCTAGAAGAACTAGATTTGAGTGGAAACGAATTCATGTTGATTGATTTAAGTGTGTTAGCATTTTGTCCCTCAATACGTAAACTAAAGCTTGATCATAATAACATGAGAATTCTAGATTTAAATCCGATAAGTTACTGCCCCAATCTTGAGGTGTTGGATCTGAGTTTCAATCAGATACTTAGGATTGAACTTAATCCATTATCTAACTGCAAGAGCCTCACGTCATTTAATCTGATGGAAAACCGGCTTATGGTTCTAGACCTGAAACCAATTTCCAGATGTTCTAGACTTGAGGAGCTAAACCTTCTAGGTAATCCAATCAAGCGCCTCGACTTGACACCTCTTTTCATGTGTGCTTCACTCTTTTCTCTCATCTTACCAGAAGGCGCACGATTGACATCAAGAGAAAGGCAGAAAATTGAGATTTTAAATCCTCCAGCACTAAATGATTTGATTGACGCTAACCGTATTGAGTTTGTAAGCGAATAAAACTGATTCAACTTCAAGACTTGAATATACTAAATTATCTTATCTTATGTTGTATAGAATGTTCGTAGTTGAAGTTCAGTGGTTAGAATTGGAAGTCAGTCAAATGAGAAGAGCATATGTCGCGTTGCTTGTGATACTCGTATTCTTAGTAACCATAGTCGGTGAACCGCTTAGTAATGATGTGGACTTTGCTGCCGAAGAAAGCCTATCAACGTCAAATAATTACTCTCTCTCTGACTGGAATAACCCTAACACAGGAACAGGAACTCCGCTTTCTGGAACAATTCTTGGTTCTAAATCATCCTATGGTACCGCTGTAGTAGATCGGACCCGTGCAGGATACATAGGTACCGACTCACCTCTGGGATGGAGTTCTGAGTATCTTGAGGGAGAGCTTGATCATCTGTCATACTGGGTGGATTCGGGGCTTGTTAATCCAACACTTAATGCTGAACATGAAGAGCATTGGTTCTTCAGTGGTTCTGATTCACAGTATAATTATGATCCATTCTATGTTCCTGATGGATGGACAATAGTCAAGTTCGATTCTTCTGATGGAACACAGCATCCTCAGCATGGAACCTTTGAAATGAATAGATATTCTGGAAATGGATACGATGGCTCAATAGGATGGAGGTTTGATGCTAATCCTGATAGTGGTACAACATTCGAGCCAACCAACATGATGTATTTCAGCCAGCAAATATCAAAGCCATGGAGAAGTGTCTATTCAGCTGAGATCACATTTCGTTATTATGTATCTAGCACTTCTATCCTAGACGATGATGTGTATATTTTCACAAGACTTGAAAACTACACTTCAAAACATCATGTGTTTGTTAGTGGTACACCCATGGATACTTGGTTTCAAGCCTCAGCCACAGTCCCATCATCTTATTTCCAGTCAGTAGATAATCTGGACTCATTGATATTCGATATTGGTCTTGGAACAGATATAAGCGGCCAACCTGGTTCCTCGGTCCATGAAGTCTACATTGATGATGTCGAGCTAAGGCTTCTTGTGCGACCGTTTCCGGAAAAGATTGACCTCCGAGCCAATGGAGCTTTTGTGACTGGCTCAACAAGGGGAAGTGTTTCCCCCTATGTCCCCGTTGGGGCCAATAGGGACTGCTACAGCGGAATCACTTCCAATGGAGTCCCAGCAGGCACACCAGGTCCTGGCGGAGTAGATCTGAATGGATATAACGACAATGGTGCCCTAGAGGTCGGCGCGGATGTTCCTCTTTACCCTGATTGGACAACTGCAAATGCATATCAGGTAGGGCTCCAGTTTCCTTTGAATGTCCCTCAGGGAGCTGTGATAGAGTCTGCATTTCTGGAAGTTGAAGCAGTTTCCACCACCAACCTACCCGATATGCGTGTCTATGTTGCTGATGAAGACAATGTGGCCGCCTTTACTAGTGGATATCCATTACTTCCAGACAGATATGACTGGGTGAATACTAGCGTCTACTGGCATCCAACATCATGGGGAGCAGGTAGCAGGCCTGTCACACCAGATATCTCAGCTCTCATACAAGATGTCGTTTCAAGACCGGGATGGCAAAGTGGAAATTATATCTGCATAATGATTGGCTATGCATATTCAAACCAACAGTATGCCTATAACCAGATCAAAGGTTCATCAAATTATCCACAGGCAGATCTTGCACAGCTATTCGTAGACTTCATTGTACCAGATCCTAGTGATGTGATTCCTAGTTTTCGTTACAATAAGAACATAGTAATTGACCATACAAAGGTTTTTTCAAACCTGCAGGACTTTCCCCTTCTTGTAGATATATGGGATGATGACCTTCATTGGAATGCTCAATCCGATGGTGATGATATAGCATTTGTGTACAAAGGTGAAGTGCTTAATCACGAAATAGAGCTCTTCGATAAAGCAGGCAATGGAACCCATGCCCATTTAGTTGCATGGGTCCAAGTACCTGAACTTTCATCAACAGTAGACACGACTATTGTCATGGTTTATGGCGATGACAACCTGGGAAATCAACAAAATGCAGTTGGTGTTTGGGACACCGGATATTCTGCAGTCTGGCACCTCAATGATAATCCTGAGAGCACATGGAGCTCTACTTATGCAGATTTCCTGCCGCACCTTCCGTTATCACCTGGATACAATGCTCCTCGTCCACGGATTAAGGATAGCGTGATTCCAGAAACAATTCATACAACAACCTTTGGCAGTACAACTCATGGTTATACCTCTGGAAGTATGACATCGACTGATCTTGTAGGCGGTATGTTCGGTGGTGCGATTGACCTAGATGGGATAAATGACTATGTCGATTTTGGTAATCCTTCAGCATTGCAAATGACAGGCGCCTTCACAGTCGAAGCGTGGTTCAAGGCGGATTTCATTGATAACGACTATCTTGTAGTAAAATCTGGCGAAGCAAACTATCGTGGATGGGATCTCAGTTTTGACGACGACCCCTCAATTAGCCCTGCTGGATGGGTCATGTTTCGATATAGTCCGGATGGCATAAACACCAACATCGCAGGTTATGAGCGTGTTGACACGGGTCAATGGTATCAAGTAGTGGGGGTTTTCTGTCCGTCATCTTATGCAAGATTCTACCTGAATGGCGAGTTAGTTGAAGAGGTAACAACAGGGATTCCAGCATCCATGAATAGCCCAAGTCGACCTGTCAGAATTGGTCGCAGGTCGGATGATTCAGGCGGAACATCGTATCTCGATGCAATTGTTGATGAGGTTCGAATCTCAAGTGTTGCTAGATCTGATGCTTGGATTAAGACAGAATACAACAATCAAAGAAATCCAGATCTTTTCTTGACTGTTGGTGAAGGCATAGCTAACTTTCGATATATGAAGGACATAACAATCGATCACACCAAAGTGGCATCCGATCTTACAGGTTTCCCGGTCTTGATTGATATCTATGATTCTGATTTAAAGACAAATGTCCAGCCAGACGGTGACGACATAATGTTCACCTCGAACGGTAGGAGTGTTCCACATGAGATAGAGCTATTTGATCAGCAATATAACGCAACACACGCACACTTGATCGCTTGGGTGAGAACAGACCTCTCCTCTAGTTTTGATACGATAGTCACTATGTATTACGCGAATCCCACTATGGGAAGCCAAGAGGATCCTTTGGAAGTCTGGCGAAATCAGTATCAAGGCGTATGGCACCTAGGGAACGATCCTTCAGGTGCATTACCAGCCCCACAAGTCACGGATAGTACTTACAATAGCAATGATGGGACCACATTTGGATCCATGACCCAGAGTGACCGAGTGATTGGTCATATAGGCAATGCCCTCGACTTTGATGGTTCGAATGACTATGTGGACTGCGGAGATACTATTTCGCTTGCAGTTGGCTACAATGATTTAGCAATGAGCTTGTGGTTCGCCACGACAGATTTGGATATACCACTAGCTATCAAAGGTGCTATCGGGACTGATGCATACAGATACATGCTATCAGTCACGAGCTCAGGAACAGTAAAAGCTGAAATTGATGATAATTCAGTCACGCCCGGGAAAATCACTATATATTCAGCATCAACGTTGAATAATGGCCTGTGGCATTACGCAGTCATGGTAAGAAGTGGAAGCTGGCTTCATCTATACATCGATGGTTCCGAGGTGCCAACTTCGCCTGTTGACATTACGGGATACGGAAGTATCAACTCTGTGGAGCCGTTTCTAATTGCAGCATGCGACAACTACGATAATGCTGGAGCACCCAATCTTTTTGCAAGAGCGCAACTCGACGAAGTTCGAGTTCTTAGTGATCCAATCACCTCACAATGGATACTTACAGAGTATAATAATCAGTTTGACCCATCTAGCTTCTACTCCTTGGGAATTGAACAGGAGGTCATCATTCCAAAAGAAATTCCATTTGATTTTATATACAAGAAAGACATCAGCATCGACCACACAAAGGTAGTTTCAGACCTCAACGGATTTCCAGTTCTCATCGAGCTCTACGATAAAGACCTCCGTTTTGATGTTCAAGCAGACGGCGATGACATTGTATTTGTGCGAGATGGATGGATACTCCCTCATGAGATTGAGCTATTTGAGCAAATGTACAATTCCTCACACGCACATCTAATCGCGTGGGTACGTTTGGACCTCTCTTCTTCTGCTGATACTGTATTTTCAATGTACTACGGTGATTCTAGTTCAGCAAGTTATGAGAATCCGTCAGGTGTCTGGGATACTTCATATGCTGCTGTTTGGCATCTTAGTGAGGATCCATCTGGTACTATTTATGATAGCACAGCAAATAACAACCATGGCCTGGGCTTACCTATCGGTTCTGAACCATCACTTCAATCAGGCAAAATATACAGATGCTCTGAATTCAATGGTGAGGCTACCAACGAAAGAATCGAAACTCCTCACTCTTCTTCACTTTCGCTTCAATCAGACATTCTAGTGGAAGTATGGATTCGGACAAATAACACGGATCCTACATCAGATACGATAATTGCAAAATGGGGAGACGTGGGACATCGAAATTACTGGTTGGGTAAATTGGATAGTTCAACTCTGGCATTTTATGTCGACAACACTCAGAGTGTGACTGCATCATTTAGCCTTGTAAATGATGGTAGTTGGCATCATGTTGTTGGAGTAGCGAATTCCATTAGTGGCAATTTGCTTCTTTACATCGACGGAATTGAGAGGGGTAATGCCCTTTATAGTGGCTCAACCCAAACTGGTACTTCAGTTCTACAAATTGGTAATAATCCTGGCTCGACTGGGTTCATACAGGAATGGGATGGCCAAATAGATGAAGTGCGGGTTTCAGGCGCATATCGGAGCTCAGGATGGATTTCGACTGAGTTCAACAATCAGTATAACCCATCTACTTTCTACTTGATATCAATGGAAACACTCAATCAACCAACTGAATTTGCGCACAAGAAAGACATAGTGGTCGACCATACAAAAGTCGATACGGATCTTATTGATTTCCCGATGCTAGTTGACATCTTTGATACAGACCTAAGGACTGATGTACAAGCGGATGGAGATGACATCATATTCAAGTCTGGCTACTACCTATGTCCTCATGAGATTGTATCCTTCGACCAAGCATACAACGAAACACATGCGCACCTTATTGCTTGGGTGAAAGCCGACCTTTCCGCGTCATTCGATACAATAATCACTTTGTATTATGGAAATCCAAACCTAATGTCTCAAGAGAACCCGAGCGCAGTTTGGGGTGATTATGTTGGAGTGTGGCATCTGGATGACAGTCCAACAGGGATAGTATATGATAGTAGCCAATACAATAATGATGGTACAACCTTGGGATCCATGACTGGTTCGGATTTGGTCCCAGGTCAAGTAGGAAGTGGATTCGAGTTGGACGGAGCTGATGACATGGTCAATGTATCCGAGAGCTCTAGCTTGGATTCAATAAAATATGCAGGTACTCTATCAATCTGGATTAACTGGGTGGATGCATCCGACAGCGGATATCAGCGTATTATGACAACTAGTGATCGTTTCATATTGAATCCCTCCCCCCCGCCTACACTCATTCAAGATGATGGCTTTGAATGGGCTGTACAGCCAGATGGGGACAACTACTTCTATCCTTGGGGCGGTAATAGTATTGACTACAATTTAGCGACCAACCCATTTACAGATAATATATGGCATCATGTTGTCGTCACATTAGACTACAACACAAAGAGTGTCAAGATGTACCTAGATGGAATCCCAATGATTCTGGCAATAGAAAATGTACCAACACAGTGGACACAACTAGCGAGTCTTGGTGATTGGCTATGGGGAGGAAATCAACTTGATGCCGCTGGCCAATATTTTCTAGGAAAATTTGACGAAATTCGCGTTTCCAATGCTGTCAGACCTTCTGGTTGGATATCGACAGAATATAATAATCAATACAATCCAAGTTCGTTCTACTCTATTGGGGTAGAGGAACAAATCAGTGGCGAGGGATACACCTTCACCACAAGTTCTGAGTCAAGCATCACAGTTGGAGCTGAACTATCGCTTGGTGTTCAAACGCCGATTCAGAGTTACGCTGATGACTTCACTCTCGGATCCTCATTTTCAATCGTTAATGGTAGCCTGCCAATCTGGACTGCTGGTGTGCTGGTTTCTCCACCTTCTGAATTCGATGCAGTATCATTCGAGATTACCTATCCGGACGGTGAATGGTGGCCATTTTCTGTTACAAATCCTTCAGGTATAGAGATGACATATGCAGCTAATTGGACATGTTTTGATGGCAAATTGGTTGTTGGTTCGACAGCAGTCGACGAATATGGAATGTGGCATATAAAGTTCCTTGACAGGAATCATGTTCTCGACACACAAATGGGACCTGTTGGAGGACCCTATACCACAACAAATCAATTTGCAATTGGTGATGATATTCAGTTCAGAGTTTGGAGTTCTGGAACTATAGGTTCTACAATTTCACTCGAGCTATCAGATCCATCAGGTTCTATGTGGTATACAGGACACACAACATTTCAGGGAGAGAGATTCACACTCCCCTATTATCATAGAAAATACTTGACAATCAGTCACTATAATGTTGCAGAAGATCTTGTCGACTTCCCGGTATTAGTAGACATATATGACACAGACCTCCGTACAGATGTTCGCTCAGATGGTAGAGACATAGCATTCGCTATTGGCGATAAAACACTCTCGCACGAAATAGAGATGTTCGATCAGACATACAACCTGACCCATGCCCATCTAATAGCATGGGTAAATGTGCCCTTACTATCAGGTTCATCTGATACAGTGATTGGCATGTATTATGGCAATCCTCTGGCTCCAATAGTATATGATTCGGGTCCTGTATGGGATTCAGGCTATTTGGGAGTCTGGCATCTATCAGAGAGCGGAACTGGAGCACCAGACGAGTATCTAGACAGTAGTCAATACAAGAACCATGGCCAGGGCGGTGAGGGCAACAGCTCATATGTCCCAACTCAAGTTTCTGGCAAGATTGGGTCCGGGCAGGATTTCAATAATTTAGATGGATACTATGATCTCATTGATTGTGGAGATAGTCCATTATGGCAAATTGATGGTTATCAGATAACTCTTGAAGCATGGGTTCAGCATGATATCACTCCAAACACTCATGTCTATGGAATTATGAATCACAAGGGGTGGTATGATGGATATGCACTATACATCAATTATGGAGGCGGCTCTACAATCAAGCCAACCTTTGCTCTCACAAGCCAAGATGGGTATCAGCTTGTAGGAAACAATGATGTCACAGGTGGAACTTGGCATCAAATAGTCGCGACTTATGATGGATCGTTGATGAAAATATTTGTGGATGGTGTTCAAGATCCTAATGTTGTAGTGAAGACAAATGCAATCGATCCCTCAGCTTATGAGAAAGACTTCTGGATAGGACATGGTGACCAGCCAAAGGACAAAGGGTGGAGTTCTGAGTGGGTAGGTCAGATTGATGAAGTTCGGATATCAGATGTCACACGCACTCCAGGTTGGATTCAGACGCAGTTTCAAAACCAATATGACCCAAGTAGCTTCTACTCTGTAAGCGGAGAGCAGTCCATGGGATACTCGGAGTCAGCCCCCATTAATCTGGATACATCAGCTCCTGCCGGTGTTTGGCAAGTAACAGCGCGATATAGTGATGCTAGCTCTGATGTTCTTTATCGAGTAGGTGTGTTTTCCAGGAGTTTTATTGTGAAACGTGGAGTTACATTGAGCCTGACCGCACCTGGAGATGCGATATCGGATGGCATTTCGACTAAAGTAATTGGTGAACAACTCCAAGTTGAATTTGAATTGGAGGATACATTGAATTCGGAGCTGGTGAGTGGAGCAACGGTAAATATGAACTGGAGCGTGGGGGGCATACCCACTAATGTCCAGCTCAATGACTACGGAGATGGAAGATACGGAAAAACGCTCAACACGTCGGACCTCGGTGACTATGGACGATGGCGGATAGATCTTGACACCGAACATCCGTTTTATGCTACTACTGCGAACTTTTTCTATTTGGATCTGTCTCACAGGACATTCATTACATATGAGCCTCCGATGGCGAGTCCATATGGCGACGATTTCACAGTAAAATTGACCTTCAGAGACCAATTCGATGGAATTCTCTTGCCTGGTGCCACGATTGCATGTAATGGCACATTGGTCGGTGCTCCTGTCGATTATGGAAATGGTACTTATCTTATCACGATAGATAGTGCTGGACTCTCCACGGGCAACTACGCATTCAGCATATCCGCTACACCAAGTACATCATACCTATTGGGTAGTCAGATCGATGTGCATTTCACATATCGACCGGTAGCAACTGATGCGTATCTAATAGGTTTAGATACAAATGAAACGCCATGGGGCCAAGATGCCTCAGCTATCATTCACTGGTTTGACACAGACCACTCAGGAATTGGCATTGATAGTGGTACCATTACTATTGATCCATTTGTGCAGACTTCAACGATAGGAACAGGGGGAGGTTATTATAATATCACAATTGATGTAAGATCATATGCTCCAGGAACTTATGTCTTCGACCTTACAATATCAAGAATCAACTATCAACAAACAGTGGCCACGTTTACAATTATCGTTGGGGCCCATAGGACATCCATAGATGTAGATTACTTGCCGGTAAACCTTGTTGGTTCAGACACTTCAATCAACGTGTCTTTCATAGATGTTGATTTGAGCTCTTCCTCAATAGGCATTGGTAATCTCAGTCACATAATTGTTGACTGGGGAACAGGTTCTCAAAATGTGTATAGTCTTTCATTCATCCTTGACACTAGCGGATGGTCTGTTGGCAGCCATACAATAAACCTCACCGTCATCGCTACATCTACTCCTAGATACTACATGGACACCTACATCCTCATTGAACTGGAAATCAGGAAGCTCGATGTATTTCTGAGCTGGGACCATTTGGAACCATTCCCAAATGGCAATGATTTTGTCATGTATATTCACGTGAATGTGAGCGAACCCGGAATGCCCATCGATGGAGCCCCAATTGACTGGCTTGATCAGAGCTACTTCAGCACAACGAACCAGACAGGAGTCCCATACTCGATCAAGAGTTTTCTCAACTTGGGTGATGGGCTCTACGAATTAACAATCGATAGTGCTATCTTCCTTGAAGGAGAGTACAGAATCATTGTATATGTTGATTTTCTACTATCTGAAAACTACACGGACACTCATACACCAATAATCACATTCACATATCGACCAATCCTGACCTATCTGTCTTCTCCAGATTACCCCACAGTAGCTACAAGCTATGACACCAACATTACAATCATGCTGTCGTATGTAGACATTGACCACGGTCTGAATATCAGCACAGGAATTATAACAAGTGAAGGCGCAGCGATTGTTTGGCAATACGTGACAGATGGAGTATATGAAGTTCTGGTCATTGTCAAATCATGGGATCTGGGTATTCATGAGGTGAACCTCACTGCAGACGCAACAGGATATCAGGAAAAGACTCTCACATTCCAGATAATAGTTCAGATTGCGTATGCTTATGCGAGATCTTCGGTTTCGACAATTGATCTTCCAGTCGGAGATACTGCGATTTTCTATGCAGATTACTGGGATATAACACATAATGAACCAATTCTTGGAGCGACAGTAGCGCATGATTGGATACACGCCCTAACGATAACTTGGACAGGGTCTCAATACAGAATCGAGCTACCAAGTCTTGACACAGATGTTCTAAGCACATATTCAATCATGTTCAACTTCTCAAAGGGCTCAAACTATCAATTTGGATACTTCAATCTCACCATCATTCTCAGAACGCACTCTACCGAGTTCCGTCTTGCTAATGCTGTGGAACCTACTAGCTATAACGCGATGGTGAACATATCGGTTTTCTGCGGAGATCTTGACAATGATGACGGTATCGTTTCGTTATATGTCGCCCTTTCTGTGTATAACGAAACTGGATTGATACCTTCTATCTTTGAGAATGATACGACTCTAGGAAATGGCTACTATATAATAAGGCTGGCTGCTTCAAATCTAGGCATTTCAGGCGTCTATGAACTCATTGTGCATTTTAATTGGACAGGTTCTATTCAGAAATACTATAATCGTACTGTGAGAGCATTCGTGAACATAATAGGAGAGGCTTCAGAGCTTGAATTGCTGGAGTCATCCGGACCCACACCGTTCTTGGAAAATATGAGCTACACCTACCTGTATAGTGAATTCTATAGTGGGTTGGGAATCTCAAATGCAACACCACCAGCCGGAAATGTCTTCATCTTCATCCAGTTTCCAGGGGAATTAATTGACATCTCTCAAGTAAGCATTACAGAAGTCGTGGGATATCCAGGACGATATACTCTCGAATTTAATAGTACGATCTTTGGAAGACCCGGGATTTATACCATGGTTGTCTTTGTAAACTGGTCCCAAGGTGTTGATCCGTTCTACGATAACTGCACAGATACAGTCACAATACGAATCACACCAAGAAGTTCCGTAGTTACCGTAAATCCGCCTGAAAGCACTCCTTACGGAGTAAATGCGACCTTTATGTTCTCATTTGACGATGTGGCGGATGAAACTCCAGACAGAATTGCCTTTGGTCCTCAGATGAACATCATCATTGGGCTCCCAGATTATACACTAATCTACAATTCATCAACTAGACAATTTCAGGTTTCTTTCAACACAAGCATATTGGGGGCGCCTATCGGTAATCGACAGTTCACAATCAGTGTTAGTTGGACAGGTACTCCATTCTATGCCAATGTCACTGGTCGGACAGTGATTATTACTGTTCGATTTAGGGATACTGAATTCGATTGCACTTCTATCAGTCCAACGCCCTATGGTAACAATATAACAATCGGCTTGACTTTCAATGATATCACTCTTGAGACCTCAAGTCCCATTAATGATGGACTTATCACGCTCTATAATGGGACACAAATAGTCCCATCATCAAATTACATCATATCCAATTTTGGAAATGGTATGTATGAACTCGAATTAAACACAACCTATTTCGGAAGACCAGGAACATATCAGCTGGCTCTCCAAATAAGCACAAGCCATTTCTATTATGCTAATGCTACTACTACTCGAACCTTAAGTCTAAGGTATCGACTCACCATGCTCATTGTAGAACCTGTGGGAGAAGCCTCTTACAATTCATCATTAGTAATTGTCTTTGAATACATTGATGTCCTTAGTTCCTTGCGGATTGGTAATGAATCAACTCCAACAACCATGGAGATTCTCAACGGAAGTTCGTGGTTGTTCACTTCAAGTTGGAGAAGCCTTTCACAGGATTATCTACTGACCATTGAAACATTCAATCAGAATCTAGATATTAACAAAACATATGTTCTGTGGTTGCGAATTAGCTATCCGGATGCTTCTCCATTCTACAGAGCAGCAGAGGCCTATGTGTCATTCGAACTCAGCAGGCGTACGACATTCTTAGATCTGATAGAAGCTCCAATGCCTGCGCCATATTTGGAATATGTGAATCTCACAGTCTTCTATGGGGACACAGATTCTTCCAACGGTATTGCAGGGGCAGTTATTACGCTGTCTCTGTATGGAGCAGATCTTATAGAAGGGAATGATTACATACTTCAGAGAACTACTCAAGGACTATACTACATTTCTATAAGCACGACATCAATAGGTCCGGCCGGTACATCAGCAAGTCTTTCTTTGCGAGCGTCGTGGAGTGCAGGAATACCATACTATACCGATTCTATCATTACTCTCACATTGAGCGTCACAAAAAGAGGGGCTATTACCGAGATACTCACTTCCCCAGCGCAGGTAATGTTTCTGGAAAATGTCAGTTTCACCTTTAGATATATTGACAGCGAAAGCGAGGTGTTAATTCCACTTAGCAAGAGTCAACTGCTCATATTTAGTGGGGGAAGCCCACTACTTAGCAGCTACTTCTCAATGATATTTACTGGTACTGGATATGAAATTTCTATTAACTCAACAAGGCTAAGTTCGGGTCTAGTCAGCAATTGGAATATCACAATCATCATAGACTGGCAAGATAATACAGTACCCTATTATACTGATGAACGAGTGTCTGTTTGGGCCACTGTTGTCAATAGGATGGGACTCCTACTACGTGATCCTGTACCAACAACCCCCATAGGAGATAATATGAGCCTTACGTTTACCTATGTTGATATAATCTCTGGATTAGACATATCAAATGCGATAGTTGTTTTTGATTGTCTTAGCCCAAGCGGATTGATCGAAAATACGAACTTTTGGGTAACTAGAAATGGTGGACACTATACTATTCTAGTTGATACGACATTTCTTGGAAATACAGGAACCTTTACGTTTTCACTCCGTCTTCTATGGAATCCATCTCTTGCACCTTATTATGCAAATTCAACAACGGCGCTGCTTCAAGGTTCAGTGCGTTTGATTCAGGTGTTATTAGAAAGTAGTGAGCCTACTCCTTCAACCGTGCCTGTTAATGACAATGTTTCGGTCATTTTGACATACAGTGACTTGGATCACAGCAGCCCAATAAGTGGGGCAGAATCAGCATTTTCTGTCACCTATAAGACAAATACCTCGGGTCCTGGAATATGGAGTATAACTCCCTATGGCTTGGGAAGCTACTTGTTAGTAGTGGATTGTTCAGATGCAGGAGCTATCGGGACTAACACGCTTATTATCGAGATTACATATTCAAACTATCAGAGTGTAGAGATTCAAGTACCATTTCAAATTCGAGATAGACAAGGAGAGCTGAACGAATTACCACCTGCTGATACATACTACGGTGGAACCACCTATGTTGATGTACAGCTTATCGATGTGGATGCAGAAGATGCGCCAATTAGTGATGCGCTCTTGAGTTTGAGCTGGCCCGGGGCGGACTTGCCAATTTGGAGCCCTCTAGGAAATGGCTGGTATAGAATAAATCTCACAACGAACGGTCTGAGTTCCGGACTCCATACTCTTTCAATTGGAGCCGAGAAAAGTAACTATTTCATTGCAGACATATCGGTTCCAATCCAGATTCTTAGAATTCCAACTGAAATCATCATGCAAGATGCATTGCCTGATGTTTACTGGGGCGAAGATATCTCGCTTTGGGCAATATTCAACGACACCCAGAATGGTGGATTCATATCAGGAGCATTAGTTGTCTACCAGTTTGGTACACTAAATGGATTAATGGCTGAGGGTACACCAGCAGGCAACTACTCAATCACACTTGACACTGGTAATCTAGCAACTGCAACATCATACATCATAACCATAACGGCAACATTCGAAAACTATGCCACGTCTACCAAACAGGTAACAGTGAACGTCCTTAGGATACCTCTTGGATTAACCATCATAGGAAGCGTACACCCCGAATTATTCAAGGGAGATCTACTGAACATCAGCGTCTACGTAAACAACACATTGTATAATATTCCACTACTAGGAGCGACAGTCACTGCTAAAAATACTCTAAGAACTCTCGATATAACTCTCGCTCCAGTACCAGGCCAGAATGGTTACTACTCTAGCCTTATTGATACTAACAATTTCATTGTGGGCAATTATATAATTGAAATTAAAGCGAGTCGATTCAACTATATAGCAGCATCTACATCATTGAGCGTAAGAATTAATCAGATAGAAACGGCCCTCTACCTTGATGCCTTGACATCAACATATAGCAGCCGGACCTTCAACTGGTCAGATACAATAACGCTGGGGATTTATGTTCTAGTACCCTCATTAAATGAGTCCTATCCATATACAACTGGGCTCTCAGATTGCACAGTGGTCTGGTCACTTTCAGGAACAGTATACACCGGTCAGTTTCTAAATGGGACTCTCATTGGAGGAGCTGGATACTTCTATTTTGATTTCGATACTTGGA
>JAOUFI010000110.1 GCA_029858305.1 Candidatus Thorarchaeota archaeon | reverse complement strand
ATCTATCATCTTCAGGATATCCATATTTGTCTTCGAATAACCCAACACCAGGGTCTTGAATATATATCTCTTCAGAAGTATCATTGTATCCCACGATAGTTATAGCATGAGCAATTCCATTGGCATCAAGTGGAGCTCCATAACTTCTAAAATCATCATAATCATCCGGTGGCAGATAGAAGATATCTGCTGCAATGGCAAGTGGATATCCTGCAGCTATTGTTTGTCGAATTACATCAAATTGTGATTCCATTGATGAATTTCTATAATCTATATAGTCCACTCCCAGCCTATCGTAGTTGAATGCACCTTCACTCCCAAAGGATTCACGTGTGTCAATGTATGTTGTGAATTCCAATCCGTATAGATCACAGAAGAATTGGAAGTATTCAGGCTGTCGAATCAACACTCCGGGTAGAAACATTCTCGATTCATCAATTCCAATGTATATAGCCGAGAAGCCTGTCCCCATAGATACAAAGAGGTCATGGAAATTCAAATCCATACCCATGCTCTGGAGGACCATTGATAGAGCTGCAGACATGCAATAGCCATTTACTTCTTGCCAGACGTAAGGCACATCTGGAATATACGCAGCCACTGGAGTTTGACTTACTTGAAAGACTGTCCTCTGATCTGGTACAGTATTAGTTGTTTCCATAATGACAGGTGATGAAACTATAGGTAGGAGGAGTAATAGCATAAGAACTACTTTGTACTTACTCTGCATTTTCTACACAACCTCCGATATGGTGAGTTTTATTGTTCCTGCGAATAGAATGATCAGTCCCACAATTGGAGCTGGGACTGCGGCAATAACCAAAGCAGGAGCAATTGTCCCTGAATTAATCGCAGTTATTATACCAGGAATTAGTCCTGACATGAGTGCTATCATAGTGATGAAAATAGTTGCTATCGTATTGATGACAAATGCGCTACTCGAAGAATCATCATACGACGGATTGAACGCAGTTATTCCGACGCCAATGAAGATTCCACTAACTATGATTGAATAAACATAGAGAACGATTGTTACCATCAATATTGGCGTGAATTGAAGTAGTATTCCGGAAAACATCGCAGGAATGATTGCAATAATACTACCCAGCATCATGTACGAGAAGACTCTAGCCGCAATGAACTTTGGCACACCTCTTGGTGCACTCTTGAGTATCCAGAGTTGGCTTCGACTATCAAGGAGCCCTATACCCCCAAAGACAATACCACCAAAGACACCAAGCATCATACCAAGCATAAGACATGTCATTATGGGTATGAAGATTGGATCGTTTACAATGGTTGTAAATGGTCCGAAAGCTAAGAGTAGTGGGATTAAGAGAGATAGGAATACTGCATAGGAAATCTTAGCAACATTCTGGAGCTTTCGTGTGTAATCCTTTAGTGATGTAGCCATGATTACTCCGAATGTTGCTCCGAAGACTTTCCTGACTCCCCGAATAGCAAAATTCTCCTTTCCGACAGTGATAACCTTCTTTGATCCAAGTCCCGAACCAAGTGTGAAGATTGAATCTGCGCTTTTGAAACCAAAGTAATACACTGCTACTGTGAATCCACTTACTAAGACTAGACTGATTAACGGACTGATCTGAAACCAATAGTTATTGATGTTATAGATTGAAGAGGGTGGTAATGTTGTGCTTGTCGTTACAGCAATCCATGAGAGAAGATCTGCAACCCATGTTGATGGGAGAATCATAGAGACCTCTAGACCTAGGAGTGATACTAACTGATTAGTCCAATACAACGATCCCATTGCTGGAATCATGATGATCGGGACCATTGCCCAGCTAAGGGCTTTCGCGATATCATCTCCACGAGGCGATTGACCTATCTTTGACTGGATAGCTGTAGTGAGGACATTTGAAATCCATAGAGTAGTAATCGCGAAGATAATGAGAACCAAGTACATCAAGAGTTGTCCTGGGATTGATACATTATACACATACGCAAAAGGTGCCACAACAATTGATGAAAGGATGAGGGCTACTAATCCATAGACTGGTATCTTTCCTAGATAGGTTCCAAATAGAATGTCTCTGGTCTTAACATTACGACTGAACATAATCTCCCATTGATCTGTCTTCGTGTTCTCCAGACTGTTTGACATTGGTAAGACCAAAATCATCAGCCAGATCACCAGAATGAATGTCCTCATCAATCCTGGTAGAGATGTTGCAAGAAGTATCTCAAATCCCACTCCGAACTCTCCAAGAAAGAATCCTATGATTCTCGGTGTAGCAAAGAGAACGAAAAGAAGTGAGATTCCGATTAGTGCTGGATATAGTATCTTACGAGCAACGTGAAGTTTGACAGTTCTCACTAGAAACTCAGCTTTTGCAATAGGCCACCATTTGCCTGGCAAACTACCGCCTCCAGCTCAGAAGTTTTTCTCTATCTACTTGACCGCCCACAATCTTGAGATATGCTTCCTCAAGATCACTGGCTCCCATTTGGTCTACGATATCCTGGGGTGCTCCTAGTGTAATCAGAGAGCCTTCATTGAGGATACCGATGACATCGCAAGTATCCTCTGCAAAGTTTGTCATGTGGGTGCAGATGAAGAATGTTGTATCAGTCTCTTCCGCAAGGACTAGAATCAAATCTTTGACAAGAGCACTAGCTGAAGGGTCTAATCGAGATGTGGGCTCATCAAGGAAAACGAGTTTAGGCTCATGGAGAAGAGTACTTGCAACAAGTACCTTCTGTTTCATTCCTGATGAGTAGGATTCCAAGAGGTCATTTCTACGACCTTCTAATCCTAACATCCCAAGGAGTGCATCAATACGTTTGTTTAGCGATTCCCCACTGAAATTGTTCAGAGCTCCAATAAACTCGAGAAACTCCACAGCGGATAGTTTTGAGTATAGACCAGGTGATTCTGGTAGAAGTCCTGTTATAGCTTTGATGTCATTACGTTCTTTACTCACATCAAACCCACATACTGTTGCACTACCACCCGTTTGTTTTAGAAGCCCAGAGAGAATTCTCACAGTTGTGGTTTTCCCTGCCCCATTTGGACCAAGGAAACCAAACCGGCTACCTGAAAAAACCTCTAGATCTAGATTTCTGACCGCTTGAACAGAGCCGAATGATTTGCTCAAGCTCTCCGTGCGAATTACTGACGAATTCTTTGCCATAATTCTTACCTTTTCTCGTCGAAAATTGTTTACAATTATATGGTAAAGAATTACCAAAGCATATAAACGCTCGCAGCGGCGCAATAAGTCAGATCTCAAAGGTTTAGGCTAGAGAGTCACAAAATGACTCTCCAGCAAAGAGTATGATTTTGCTTTTGTGGTTTGGTCTGGCTAACTCATCTTCCATCAGCATCAAACTCGCAACTTCCTGCTTTTTTCAAGGATTGAGATACACCACTTTATTTATCGACCACATTACTGATAGCTCCAGAGATTGGATAGCCTGTTTAAGAGATTCATCGTTGTAATCCATTGACTGACCAGAATGCTGAAAGTTAGAACTGATAAATCGAAAACCAAAATGTTAAGTATTCGTCATTCTCTATTTCATCGAGGTTCGGGGCTATGAGGAGTAGATATTCTACCAGGGGTACATTTGTAATAATAGTAGTTCTTCTGATTGGTTCAAGTTTCAGCTCGATTTCATATCCACAGCAGGTTTCGAAATCCGCAACGAATCTACCGGATGGAACCGAAATTACGAATAATATGGAACAATTAGCAAGTCTACAGGATGATTGGTTGGATGGTTGGGAGTTCAGGAAAAAACACACAATTATTGGCTCACAAAACGCCACGGAGGATTACCAAGTCCAAATCGTTGTAAATTACGGCACGGGGACAGATCATTCAAATTATGTCTATTGCTACAAAGAATGTCTAACAACGTTTCAGGATATTAGATTCACCCTCGATGATGGTCTAACCTTACTGCCATTTTATAAAAGTGCATATGTGGAAGGAGATTATGCTGTTTTCTGGGTATCCATTTCTGAGTCTCTGTCAAGTGATACAGATGTCTATGTTTATTATGGAAATGTTGAAGCGCTAGATATCTCCAGTGGCTTTACGACATTCCCCATCTTTGATGATTTTGATAGACCCGATAGTAGTACGGTAGGTGAAGGATGGATTGAGCATGAAGGGGGCGACTTTCGTGAAGCTTATGGGGACGCTGACTTGGACATCTTCGATAACACATTGAAAATTGTACAAGAAGATCGACAATATGCTCATATCGAAAAAAGAGCTCCCTCATTGAATGAATATGTTGTGCAGGCTAGCTTTAAAGTAAGCCCAAATTGTGGTGATGATTGGGCTCCCCGAATACACTTGTACTGGGGGACCTTCAGTTGGATCGGATTTGGAATTAGCAACGGTCCCAAGTTACAGTTACATCAGAATCTCAATGCTGTCCATTCAGAGTATGAAGAATCAGGTGTTGCATATAATACATGGTACTCATTACAACTTAGACTTGATAGCAACTCAATTTCAGCGTACAGCTCTAGTGACAATAAAAATTGGTTTTTGTTCAGGACACAAACAAGACCTGAAGCTTGGAGCGGACCTCCTTCATATATCATGATTGGGAAGGGCTATTCAAGAGGGGATGGATACTATGTTCACTCCTCATTGGATAATAGTATTGGTGACGACTATGCAGGAGCAAGGGCTACACATTATGCTGACAACGTGTTCATTCGTAACTATACACCATTAGAACCAACTCATGGCATTTGGGGCAAAAGAGAATCATTTGGCAAATTAGCGAGTGAGATACTAGTCAATATGACGACTGTTGTTGGACTGTCAGGGAATAGTTACATGGATTCTATGAATCTACTTGCGGCTTCACAACTTGGCTTCCGATACCACGATGGAACTTTGGCAAAGAGCTTAGTCATTCCTGATGTCATCTCCAGCTATCAAACTCCATTAGATGAATGGATTAGTGCACTTGGTGATTCAACCGATGAATTTGTAATCGTTGGTGATATCAATGAAACAGATTACATCGATAGATGTAATCCAAATCACATAAACCGTATTGATGTTCCCAATTTTTACGGCACAGCAGCTAGCATCATGAACTCTTACTTCTCGTCAAGTGATACTGCATTCCTAGCATACGCACATCCCAACCCTGTGAACATAAGCGAATCTGTGGCATTGTTTTCAGAATCGGGCACACTTCCAGCACCAACATACGCATATCACTCAGTTGCCACAACACCTTCTTCCTATGAAGATAATGTATATGTGACCAGAACCGGAGGAGGTATTGTAGCCCATGTGAGCCCACCAAGCAATTTCTTGTGCCAGTTAGGTTATCAGAAGAATGGAGAATCCTTTGGATTGGACTATCCATGGTATGGAGATGGTGTGATGGCATACCCATATTTTGGAGAATCTGGAACTTGGCGATTCAATTTCATTGACATGTATTCTATATCTAGGTCATGCTACTTTGGCTTTGACACATGGACTCTACCTAGAATCGAATATCACTTCACAATAGCCGAGAATGAAATCTGTAATCTCGATTTCCAAGTTTCAGTATCCAATACTTCTCAAAGTGTAGGCTTCTATGTTTTGGATCCCGATATGAATTTGGTCGTGGATGTGAATCGTTTTGCACTCATTCGAAACGACTTCAACGAAACGACTGCTTCAGCGACACTTTCATATCCCCGACCTGGTAACTACACCGCCTATGTTACAACACCTGAACTTTCCGGAGCTAATTATTCAATTGAAATAAGCAAACACACAATAAATCCTGCTCTCATTGATACGGGTCTCTCATCATCAAATGCAATCGCTCTTGCCACTTTGCACAATTCAGGTGTTCTCTTCAGTGATGGTGTGACATATGTTGCCGATGCTATCAATTCAATCGACCAAAACAATCCTGAAAAACTAATCTTGGTGGATATTGGGAATCATTTCTCAGGTTCGTTCTTAGCTTCATTATCAGGATTAGCAACAGAAATTGTTCACATCACGAATACTAAACAGCTTTACGAATACATTTCTAGTATCCCAATAGAAGGAGAGCGAAGAAGCTCCATAACAATTTATGAACCAGTAGGAACGTATTTCGTGGACGCGGCAATCTCAGCTTCTTCACGCTTAGGGATAGCACTGCCAATCGGTTACAATAGCTCACAGTTCATGACTTACTCACATGCCGCTGAACAGATGGCATATCATGCAGATTACACGTATCCTTTCATCGGAGGTTTCCACTACTATGATTACTGGACTAGCTCTCTCTCATTATCTGAATTACATCCCTCCTACGAGTCTATGATCCAAATCACCGAATCCTTTGATGGATGGTTGGAGAATGTAACAGGTAATAGTACAGCAGATGTTCTAATAATCGTAGCACCCTATCGTGAAATGGGAACGACCCTTCCCCCAGCATTTGACAGGGCAATGATGGGAAAATCATTGACTGGTAGGTATCCTTCTACATCAGTGTTGTCCACGTATTGCCAAATAATGCAATCCGCTCTACGAATTCCACTGCTAGCGACGGATACAGAGAATATTCCGATTTTAGGAAGTCATGTTGTATATAATTATAATTCACCAGTGGCTACTAATGGTCATAATACTGCACTTTTTGATACATCAGGAGATTTTGATAATCTTGGGGGAATATATGATACAAACCTCTCCCAACAAGCAGGACCATCTGCAATCACTTACCTTCAAGGTGGGCCATCATTTTGGTTGGTGTCAAGCCATGGGGGTATTGGAGAAAAAATGTATTCAGATGATGGTGTTCTAGCACTAATGGAATTTGATTGCTGGAGAAGTTATGACACCGGTCAAAATCCTGAATCTCCTGATGATGGGGATGGATTTGTTAATCCAACAGATGATCTTGCGTATTATA
>JAOUFI010000005.1 GCA_029858305.1 Candidatus Thorarchaeota archaeon | reverse complement strand
GCGTGATAAAGTATTGCGTTTTTCACTGAAAAATCATTTAGATTACTATCGGCACTATGCATATATCATCTCCTGCAGAGAAATCCATAGCTACCGAGGTCGTAATCATGATCGTTGTTGAAGACATTGAAGTAAACGAGATTCGTCGCTTCGTTGTCGTTGACGCATCAATACAACTCGGTATCGTACGTGCAGGGACTTACATCAGAAAATTTGATCCAGACAGAGCCTTTTCATATTTCAATATGGTTGAGAATCAGCTTCATGATTTTGCTGCGCAATATCCTGGAGCCTTCAAGTACCTTCCTAGAAGAGCCTATGACTATCTAAAAGTACCTCGACTTCTTAGCGATTTTATGCAGGGAGCATCTGAGCTATCCAAATCAAGCTGGCTCGTAGATTTTCTTGTTGTAAAGCCTTTAATCGAGTTGGGGGAAACAAAGCTCCCAATTGCGCAACAGAGAGCGAATACGGAATCAGTTCATATCTGGTCAACAATTCCACCGACAAGTCCAAGGTTATATCACTTACAGGACATGAGACTTAACCGTAGAACACCCACAGGCTGGGGATGCATTCTACGTGCAGCAGACTTGTCACAATCGCTTAGGGGGCCCAATCGTACTGACTTGCTATCGCATATTAAATCCGAGAGACCAATATTCATTGAATTAAACTCTCCTGATTGCCTAGACTCACTTATTGGGTGGCTGGTTCTCTTAAAAGAAGCAGGTCTAAAAACTCCGAAGTTAATACTAAAGGCGCGGAGTCAGAAAGATTGGGGGAGAGATATCACCCGACTTCTTGATATTCCAGAGAGTCGACTTCTTACTGCAGGCGCATCAATATCCTCACTCTCGACAATAATCAGGCATCTGAAAAAAGAACAGAGTGATGCTTTATGGTCTAGGCGTCTTATGTTCGCCTCATCATATCCTGAAACACAATTGGGAGACAGTCTATCCGAAATTGTCAGTTACCTTCTTAGCAGAAATCTATCAGCAACAGCTGAAGAGATCCAGAGAATTCTTGGAGGAAATCTATTGGCACTATTACCTCCAAGACCGCCATTTGTTGTCTATTCAGAGAATAAATCATCAGTCTTGGCAGAGGAATCTCTCGGAAAGGCAGCGATGAATGAGCTTGTTAGAATATTGCAATTATTAGATGCAAAAAAGATAATGAGAGTGCTCTCTGTTGATCATATGGTCAATGATGAAGGAGGAGTAGTACATCTTGACAGTGCTGTTGTTACAGTAAATGAGCCTAACAGTGAAAAAGCAACAAGCATCTCACTTATTCTGGAGAAGAATGGTGTAGTGATGATCTCAGGGTGGAGTAAAGCATTTACTGAGAGCGTATCAAAGAGAGATAGTTTACTACTTCACACATTAGTACGTGCAAATGCAAAACTTGATGGTCCCATCTTTGGCTCACCTGCCCAACTTGTTCGGTTCGATAACGCATTGCTTTCATGCCTTCAAGTTAGGAATCCAAATGAAATCATGGCAGCCCTTCATTTTGGAGTTGAGATTGCTAAGACAGAACCAGGAATATTCCTTATGTGTCCTTCAGATATGGAAACAATTGGAGTGTCAGGGGATGACTATGTACTTGCATTAGGTACGCGAACAGGAAGGTGGTGTGCAGGTTCTGTAAGAGAGCATGTTAGATGCACTGAAAAATCAATAGTTATTTCTGAAAATGATGCTGAAATTTATGGTTTTAGTAATTCATCAGTTGTCAATATTGTCAAATTTGAAGGTCAGATTTCCAAAATTCGTAAAATTGTGATGTCCTATCTATCAGAGAAGCCCATGACAAATTCGGAACTATTCTCCTACATCCATCTAAATGAGAAGAAAATCTTAAACCGCATCAGAAACAAGCTTATCGGCATTAATTCAAAGTTATTTGTGGGATCCAAGAAGATTCCTTTAACTCTCGCCATCACTCAGACTGAACCTCAACTAGGTTCAGAACAGATAGGAGTAGTTCCCGCTGAGAGTGCTTTTCTCAGACCAAGTCAAGCATTTAGAGAAATGAATGTTGTAATATGTATCTCAAAGGGGAAGGATATGAGCAAACGTGATATATCCTTGAAGACTTTGCATTCCGCAGCTCAGGAACTTGAAGCCTTATCCAACAACATCCAGGAGCTCAAGACTTTCCTTAACGGTCTAACACCCAATGCGACAAGATCTGAGATTGCAGCACTGGCTTCTCTTTTGGTTGTGAATACTCTTCGGCATAACCAGACCGAAGGTAGACTTGGGTTCGTTACTTTTGCTGAAGTTCCAGAGAAATTCTCAGTTCAGCATGGTGATGAAATACGCTCATATGTGGAATTCCTAGGAGATCTGCAATCGGAGGAAGTTTTAGTTTCATTAGTCTACTCTATTCTTGATACTGTGAATGATACAGGAGGTCAAGAAGACACGGTAGGAGCATATCGATCGATTGCTGAATATCTAGAGGATTTTGGAGCCGCTCGACCGACACTCTTGCTCATCTTCTCAGGAGGGGTCGGTAAATATGATGAGGAACATCTTCCTTTCATCCAAGCAATCAAACAACGAGAGAGATATCAAATCGAGTTTATGGCTATGGAGAAGAACATAAATCATCGTAGCTCATTACGAGTTCTAAAAGGGATAAACGCAAAGATCGTGCCTCTAGAGAATTTTTCCTCTCAAATATTTATAGGTCACATACTCGACATAATTGATGATTTAGTGCCGGTAGGCTCTATTAACGAGAGCGATGTTTGAACCTCAGGGTTTCAATCTCATTAATCCTTGAATTCAATTGTTCAATTTCGACTTCTATCTTATCAATCAAATCACGAAGTGCAGAAATCTTTGATACAATTTCCTGAATATTTTCAGCATTGAAAGACGATTTCATGGATTTTGATAGAGTAACTTCTTCTATTTTACTCTCCACCATTCCAAGTCTATTCGATAAAGTTTCAAGAATTTGTGGATTCTTTTCAATGCGCTTGAGTTCATCAACTATTTCATCAGGACGTCGAGTCATTTGCCTATCACCGTCCGCTTTTGCCTACGCTGTTCAGTTTCTTTTCCAATTCATTAAATCTGGTTGTCAGATTTGCCAACCGGTCAATAATTTCGACCAAACGAGTGTGTACAATTGAAATTGATTGGTCAATATTTGTAGGCTGTTCTTTGTTTGAACTAGCAAGAGTGCGAATCGTAGATTCCAGAGCTTCAATTCTTTGTTCAATCTCACTTAGCGACACAATTGTTCTTTCAGGCAATACCTCGGTTCTTGATTTCTTTGAAGTGGATTCGATTTGCTTTTCTGTCGCAATCACAACTTCAGGCATCCGTGATTTCGAAGCAGCCAAATCCTGTTTATCAGCCCACATTGCCGAAATGTAACCTTTTACTGTATGCTCAATATCAGTCCCTTTGATAGTCGCAAATGTAGCGAAGTTCTGTGAATTGTCCCAAAGACATAACTCCATCCTATTCTCAAACTTCATGAGAATAGCTGCAATATTATCTTCATACTCTTTGAAAAGACCTAAGCTTGTAATCCACCGAGAGAGGAGAAGAGCAATTCTCGAGAGACTCTCAAGTTTGCCAGCATAGGCAATCACATCCTTGGAGTCGTCTACATTTCTAATGGAATCACGAAGCCATTCAGTAATATTCCGTTTTCCTGTTTTTACTCGAAGAGATAATAGATTTTGAACTAAGCCTGTCGAAATATCAGCTTTAAGCTGCTCAATGTAATCTAAATCAGGCTCAGAACTTTCCATGAAACTATCTCGGGCAAAAGCATGACGCGCGATAGTGCGAATAGTTTCAGTCGGACTCAGGTTTTTTGTCCAGAAAGCAACTGTTGTCATAGATTCATTACTATTATCAGGAGCAGCGTAAACAAGAACGTTGAGCTTTGGCTCTGTGAGACCTCTGCGGCCTATGATTAACAAGCCGACAAAAGAATGGGTTGTACCTTCGAGGTCTCTAGTTAAGCGAGCAAACCGATCTGCAGGAATGATTAGTTGTTCTTGGTTCTTCTTATCCTGCAGTTTTCCAGTGAGAGCTTTCTGAAGAAGACCTTGTTCTATCCAACCGGTCGTGAGCTTTTCTGAAGGCATTCTTGCGGAGATGAATCCTGATACACTTCCACTATGATATAGTGCTTGAAGGTGCGTTGGTAAATCATCAGTCATCTAAGTCAGCTCCTATTTTCAAAATGCTGTTCAATTATATCATTAATTTTGGCTATATCGCTCATTGAGTTGATACTAATCAAGGCTCCTTTTGTGATTGTGGCAATTTCTCCCAAGATATCCTTGTTTGAACCAGCTCCGAGGGATACACAGAAAACTGGAATCGCACGATTTTCCAGACTCTTCTTCACTTCCTTGACAGGATTAGGACCATGAGAATGTACACCAGACGAAAATAGAAAAATCACGGTGGGATGTTCATTAGTTTCCGAGAAATCATTTCCACGATTAAGAGCGATAGACAATGCTTGCCCAGGATTTGATGGTTTATTTTTGTGAGCAGGGATTCTACTGCAAATCCAATCACGGAATGATTCCAACAAGGATTTGGAATATAACGAAGATATTTCAACCGGAGCACCTGTCTCAGGATTAAAAACTGAAAATGTTTCCACCTCATCAGAATAGATGAATCCTGAGAATTGTGAGTCTGTTCCATATCCAGAGTAATTCGATATAATCTGATCAAGTACTTCGAGAGCTGCATGATATCTTGAAACAGACATTGATTTTTCATTGGTGGAGGATTGATTGATGTCGCTAATGTGAGCAGCAGCAGCGAGCTCGATCACACAAATGAGGTTGTAGGTTGGAATTCCAACGATAGGTGCAAGGTGTACCTTTTCCAATTGATTCCATATGATACGACACGATTCGCATGATCCATTTATTGGACTAATCGAATGCACTGTGAATTGTATCCCAAGACGGTCCACTATAATTCTTTGATTCTCTTGAAGTATTAATCCTTCAAAATCGTCTTGAAGGTCATTAATCCTCTTAGAAATTGCCACTACAATTGACTTGTTATCCAATTTCCTCATTGATGAAACTGATAACCTAAGTTCCTTACATATAGGAATATCAGATGAACTCTTGATGAAAGTCAGTTCAGAGGCATCATCGCAATCCAAATAGGAAAATAGTCTGCTATCTAGAATTGTTATTCCTTTTGGGATGTGTGGGGATTTCCGGACATCTGCAAGTATTGTTTTTCCTCTGAATTGGATTTCGTATACTCCTCTTTCAAAATCAGATTCTTCATCAGATACGAAACAGAGCCCCTTCTGATTTTTGCCCTCTTTGGCTTTGAGATTCACTGAGAGGCCTCCTTTAATAAATCCGGGTCGGATAGATTTCAGTTGCGATAGACTTTGAACCGTAGAAAACCTCTATTCGCAAGGATGCCTTACCTTTGACATCGGTCATTGCAACAAGCTTTAGCTCGAGCATTTTATCAGATTTTGCGGCAATGTCATGTCGTTCATTCGTGACCTCAGATACGCCGTCTGATGTAACAAGAGACGCAATTACTCTAATACCTGCGACAGCTGCACTTGGATTCTTTATTCTCATCGAGTAGTTGAATGCCTTTCCAGCTACAATATTATTTGGTATATCTCCAAGCTTAACAGAAATCGCAATTTGCTCAGACGAGAGGGGTCTCCCCTTTGGCCATCGAACAATCCTACCTAATTCGAGAAGCCGAGAGAGTGATGTTTTCAGCTCTCGAACTTCAAGATTCAGAGTTGAAGCTGCCTCGCCCATATCGAACACACCGTCATTGGATTCATAGTATGACAATACCTTTCTATCAGCCTCGATGAGATCACTTACTCCTTCTAATATCTGGAGTATCGCTTCCGGAAGCTCATGAGCTTCTAACAAGGAATAGTATTTGCCACCATCAACAGAATCTGCTATCTGCCTGAATGAGGTTTCAACAAGAGGATTACAACCACAGATGAAAATGAACATCGTCGTTCCGAAATCTTTTCTTAACTGCTGCACTTCTTCAATTGGATCATATCCATGTGGGCATCCATCAGCAAAATAGTCATCGCCAATTGCATTGTATTTCTTTCCATGTGGGGGAGCGTCTCCCACAAGAAGTAGAACTTTGTAAGCTTCCTTCGCCCAAGAGAGTTTGGTACGAGCATCGAAAAGACCATCAGCAACTGCTTCGGGAGTGTCGCCGCCCTCAGATGGTTGAAGATCAGCAATAAGTTTCTGGACTCGCTTCACACGGTCTGTAAAATCAAATACCTTAGTCACGTAGGATCGATCCTGTGGAGGATGATCACGATATGAAACAACACCAAATCTAATTTCAAGATCCTTCGTTCTCGACGTTATATGGTTTACAATTTCGGATAGACTATCCTTAACTGCTCTAATATCATCTTTCATCGATCCAGTTGTGTCGACAACAAACGCAACATCGAGTTTTGTAGACGGCAGTCTTATTCTCTCCAAATTTAGCAAGATATGTGACCAATTAAGCCTTTGCTGAAGAATTAAGCACAGGACATTTTAAGACCTTATTCAGAGGTAATCATATGCCAGATTTGAGTGATACAGATATTCGTCTTGAATTTATTTTTGAAGATGACATCATAGTTAAGGGAACTATCAATCGAATCTTCGCCCCGCTTGTTGTTGAAGAGATTAAGTCAAGGCTTCCAATAGAAGGTAGAGCTGCTGTAGTTCGCAATGAGATGCAGATTACGCTCGGCATCTCGAAAGGAAATGCAAAACCTACAAATGATGTAAAGAAAGGTGATATTGCATATGTACCTCTCGGAGATTCACTCTGCATCTATTTAGATAATATGCACACTTATAGTCAGGTCAATATCTTAGGAAAAATCACTACTGACGATGATGAAATCAGTCAACTTAGGAAAGTACGAAGAGGGAGTCTGGTAGAAATTAAGACAATTTGATGAACCTATGTCCTTTGCAAACTCTTCAGAAGTTCCTCATTTTCATCTGCTTCAATTTCAGATGGATCGACAACCATGCCAGACTCATGGGTCTCAATTAGAACTTCTATACCACATTGGTTAACGCGTTTGATACCATTACTTGAGAGAGCACGAACACGTAGCTGCGTTGTCAAAAACTCAGTTTTGTTAGCCATCTCCACAGCTTGAACATCCCTACGAAGCTTGGATCTCGTTATTCTGAGTTGCTCCTTTAGTTCAGCTACCTGCACTTGCAATTGCTTGCGCTCCTCGCTCTCTTGGGCAAGTTGTAATCTTAGCTCTTCATAGGATTGTTTAGCAACAAAATCCTTGGAATGATCAATCCACACAATTGTGGTGCCATCGAATTTTCTACTTGTGTCCACTTGCCCTAGTGCCTTCAATACTGCAATAATATCATACACTCTTCGCTTAGGGGTTTCAAGACATTGAGCTAAAACATCACTCTTGATTCCTTCCTCTCCCGCCTCTTTCAGAATCCTCACTGACTCCAGAGCCAATTCAACTAGCTTCACCAACGCACCCCACTTATCAATCCGGCAATAGGCTCAAAAGAGCACATTTCTTCATATTGAAGCACGGCATATTTAATGCTTTGTATTGCTTCCATTTGTAGCTCGATTTTCCGAATGTTGATTCGGAAGATTTTCACTACGATTTTCCGAAAGCATACCTACTATTAATCCATTCTAGTAAAACTATTCGAAAATTCATTTTAGGTTGTCTGAATCATCAATTTTCTGTTTTCTTGACTAGACCAACAATTTCTTAACCTACCCCTAGAGCCCGATTCGTAGGAATCCACCTAAATAGGGATTGGGCTCAAAAATGAGTAGAAAGAAAATTATTATCATGGGTGCCGCTGGCCGTGACTTCCATAACTTCAACGTTTACTTCCGAAACAATGAAGATTATGAAGTCGTTGCCTTCACTGCTGAGCAGATTCCCGGAATTGGAGACCGAATGTACCCTCCAGAGCTTGCGGGACCACTCTATCCAAAAGGCATTAAAATATATCCTGAAGGAAAACTACCTGAACTGATCAAACAGTTCGATGTTGAACAATGCATCCTAGCATATTCCGATTTACCACATCAAGTGGTTGGTCACAAGATAGCTTGGGTAAACAAACTAGGTCCTGACATTCGTTTTATGGGTCCAAAAACCACCTCAATAAAAAGTAAGAAACCTGTCATAGCAGTCTGTGCTGTGAGGACCGGTTGCGGAAAGAGCCAGACATCGAGACGCGTCAACCAGATTCTATTGGACTTGGGTCTCAAACCAGTCAATATCAGACACCCTATGCCCTACGATCCAGACCTCACAACCCAAATTGCACAGAGATATGCAAAACTTGAAGATATGGACAAGTATAGATGTACAATTGAGGAACGCGAGGAATATGAGCCCATGATTACCATGGGAGTAGTTCTCTATGCTGGAGTGGATTACGGAAAAATACTCGAGCAAGCTGAGAAGGAAGCCGATATCATTACTTGGGATGGCGGCAACAATGACTTCTCTTTCTACAAGCCTGATTTGCTTATCGTAATAACTGACCCACACCGACCGGGCCACGAGATATCATACTATCCTGGTGAAACAAATCTGAGAATGGCAGATGTTGTTGTCATAAACAAAATTGACACAGCAGATTATGAAAATATTGAGAAGGTCCGAGATAACATCATGGCAGTCAATCCACATGCAATCATCATCGATGCTGCATCGCCACTCATCATCGATAATATGGAATCCATCCGTGGAAAACGTGTCATCGTAGTGGAAGACGGACCAACTGTTACACATGGAGACATGCCATATGGAGCAGGCTTCATAGCAGCACGAAAAGCAGGAGCTATCATAGTTGATCCACGTCCATTCGCTGTTGGAAGTATCAAAGGTACTTTCGAGAAATATAATCACCTTGAGAAAGTCCTTCCAGCCATGGGCTATGGCAGAAAACAAATGACTGAACTTGAGCAGACAATCAATAAGTCTGACGTGGACGCCATAGTCATTGGAACGCCAATAGACTTGAGCCATGTCATCAAGATCTCAAAGCCAAGTGTAAGGGTTAGATATAACCTGCAAGAGATTGGCAAACCAGATCTTGTTGATGTTCTTGCGGAATTTGTGAAGAAGCATAATCTAAAATGAGGTGACCTGAAGGATTTATTCCCTCAGCATCATTCTCTCTTCCTAATACCCAAAGAGTCTGTATACGTGTGCATGAATGCGTTCATATCATGAGTTCATCTAAGGAAGATTCCTTTACACGTGAACTCAAATCGCGATAGAGGACAACTGGAAATATGAAGGTCAATGCGCCAAATAGGAGCGTAGATACAATACTACCAATTACGAGATTATAGGGTTGAAGAAAATACCCAACAGCACCGACTATCGCTCCCAAGACAACGACAACGAGACCGAAGAGAATCCAACTTCCTAGGACATGCCATACCTTCCCGCTTGTAAGATTCCATGATTTCTTCAACGAACCAATTGCGGACAGATCAGTGTCAATCACAACCGCCAGAGTCGGAGCAAACCTAGCTGAAACATAAAGTAAAATGATTCCGCCAATTAACGTCAGACTTGCACCAGCCATCATGTTCTCGATAGAACCAGGAGGGAAGATTGGATTGAAAGGATCGGAGATGTCAATGCTCATCATCGCATTAGTAAGGAGATAGAAACCTGGTAAGAAAAGAACTGAGCTGAAAAACGAGATCACTAATTGGACTGCAATAATATTGAAGGTCTTCCTAAAGGAGTGAGAGAAGCTTGTTCGGATGTCTCCTCTACGTGCGTTATAATCATCCAGAGCGAATTTGATAGCAGCCCCGCCAAGGATTGCATTGATGATAAAAGCAACAATTGCAAAGAGTAAAGATACTGCAATCAAAGTTAGGTCTGGAAGAGAAGTCATAATAAAAATATTGACAAAATAAGACAAAGGATCAGTTCCGAGGACACCTATTCTTTCGAATACTGTAAAGAGAATCAAGAAAGAAATCACTGTTAATACTGCGCTTATAATACCGAAAATGATGATGTACTGAGATATCTGGCGAATCCAGACGCTAAAAGTTCTTGATACAACACCTGTTGCGCTGACAGTGTAGTCCTGAGCAGATTGCTTTGAAGGGTCCATTCCCAAATCATCAAACGCCAATTGAAATCCTCCCTGCATATTGATTATGCAGTATGTCGATATAATTGCTCCGCATTATATCGAATCATGCTAGAGTAATCTAACGCTTATGCAGGTTTAGGTCTACTATCAATAATTTCCATGAATTTCATGCCACCTGCTTTCTCCACAAGCTCCTCGAATCCAATAATCACAACTTTAGGTGTTACCTCAGTACTAGTCTTTGTGATCTTCTGAACCTGTGCAATCAATGAGGAGTAATCAGAAGTCTTGGGGCCTCTTGGAGCGACATAGAGGTTGAGCACATCCATACTATAGGGATCTGACATATCCTCCTTTGCCACTTCAATCTGTACTTCTTCAATCTCACCCAAGTTTAAGATATCAGTTCGAAGCGCCGTTAGATTTACTGTAGCACCCTTGATCTTCTTCTCAGCCAAACCCATGATATCTAGTTGTGTCTGAGCATCGTTCGTACGTCCAATATCCCAGAAGAATTGACCATCTAGACCACAGATTGGACACTTACCAGCCTCGTGTTTTGATGCTACATCCCCCAACAAGAAACCTTCAAAGACCGTTCCTGTGCTATCCAGATGGAATAGAAGTGTATGCCCAGATTCATCCTCGTCTACAAATTCATAGGTTCCATCAGCATTAAGCCTAACGAACTCCCAAGACATGATGAGCGGAGACAAGTTATGGTATGGACCATGATAGTCACATTGCACTGCGAATGAAACCTTGCTTTCTGATGATGCATATCCTCCAACGAGGTGAATTTGTTTTGCACCCTTCTCTGTGAGTATTTGGATTATGTCCTCAGCAACTCTAGGGTAAATCTTCTCACCTGCTAGAAGAACGACCACCTTCTCGGGAGCTTCATACTTGGCTTCAGCCATTGCTTTGAAGAAACGATTTCTGAGATAACTTGGCATTCCTGTTATTGCGTTAGCTTTGAACACTGAAGCGAGTTCTACAAGCTTTTCACTTGGGATTGCGCCACCTGCGCTTGTTGCGATATAGAATTTGCTAATCTGTTTCAGACCAGCGTTAACTGCATGCCAACCCAGATGAGGAGCATATGGGAATAGATTCATTGCAGAGGCTTCCCATCCGTCTTTAGCAAATTTATCAATAGCCAGCTGACCACATTTTGCACTATTTGTTTCGAGCAATTGATTGTCATAACGTGTCAAGAAGACTGGAGATGGTAGTCCAGAAGCTCTTCCAGAACTGAGCCAGAACTGTAGGGGTGCATAATTGTAGGTCAGGCGTTGCTTGAGTCGCTCCATTGCAGCTCCCCCGCCAAGATGAAGCTTCACCCGTGCTCCATTATTGCGGAGGAACTTATACTGCTCTGCATTTCCTGATTCCTTTGAGTAGCTCATCATATTTCTAATAATCTCAGCAGGATCGCGAGCGGAGCCATCGACTTGGGAGGGGTTTAGCACAAATTGTGTTAGATTATCCTTATAGTCAGTTTTTCTGACTAAGGGAATATTGTACTTTGCCCAATCTTCAAAACAGGTTATGTTGAAGGGATCAACATTGTTTTCCTTGAAAAGACGTCTATAATAGGCATGATTTGGCCAAACCTGATATCTGATAAATGCACGGAATTTCTTCTCCTGCATCTCTTTGATTTCTTTGTGATTTGTCCTTTTCAATTCCTCAAAAGTGAAAGTGGTTTTAACCATTCGATGACCTCCAGAATCACACTCAGCATGTGTCTACCAAAAAAAAAATCCGCCATAAGAGCTTTGTGAGAAGCCTTTATGGTGTTACACACCCTTAAACAGAGAGTCGAAACTCATAATAGATGAGTTCATAGTCATCAATTCATACAGATAGTTTGACCAAGGAGTGTTTCAACAATGTCTGAGAGCGACGAAAAACTTCAGAAAGGTATCATTGAACTTGATAAAGGAAATGATGGCAAGGCTTTTGGCTATTTCAAGGATGTTTTTGAGGATAGGCAGGAAAGACTTCTAAAAAAAGTACAAGATAATCCTAAATCGCCTACTCTAATGCTAGATGCATTATACATGATTCATGCACTCGTATGGTTACGAGTGGCGGAAGCTGGGAAAGATAAGAAGCATGGTGTCGAACTTCTTGGAAAAGCAGTAGGTACAGTTGAAGCCGCAAGAACAGCACTTGGTCCACTTGTAACCGGTTTAGCTCAATGGGCTAAGGAGAAGAATATTACTCAGGTTCGCAATAAAGCACTAGGGCTCCTCGCTGCTACAAAAGATCTCGAAGATATGGCAAAGAAAGCACTTGAAGCTAGTAGAAAACTGAGTTGAAACCCTCACCGGTCCTTCATGTATTCAGACCATTCCTCTGTTGAAAATCGCTTCTCCATAATATCTAGTTCTGAGAGAATGCTAGCTTCTAGGTCAATCTTGTAATGGTTGGCAAGTTGTGCGAAGAGGTTGAAGACCTGTGCAAATTCTCTATGAAGCTCTGATTTATCTGGAGCCTTATGGCCCAGGCCAATTGCTTTGTACCCTTCCTCCACTGTGATGTGCCTTGAGATTTCTCCCAGTTCTTCAATTAGATGTGTAAACACTAGCGATGCAGGAAATTTATTCCAACCACGTGCCTTTTCAAAATTATGAAGTTTTTCTTGTATTTCTTTCAGGTGCATCTAAGTCATCCTCTTGGTTATTAATAGCACTTGAGCTCGCGCCTGATCAAGTATCGATGAGCTGGGATTTTCAAGTAGGCCTAGTTTTGTAGATTCTGGCAAAGGAGTCCCTCCGAGGAACATGGCTTCACTTATGATATTCATCATTTCGACAGGAGGAAGGACTGCACAGGCGAGTTTTGTGCCAATCTTGATGCCATGAATATTTGTAAGTATCTTCCAAATCCTAGAACCATCAGTACAACGACATTCTGTGAGGTTTTTTGAGTCTGCGACTGGTTGAGCCTGACTAATCTCAATTGCAATAATATCTACTGCGTGCGCGGGGTCATCATCATAATGCCGTAGTTTGTATTGGAACCTCTCAATAATTCTAAAGCAGTAGAAAAGTTCAGCGTGAGTAAGAACCTCTTTTGGTGTTGTGGGCTTATATCCTGTAGATTTGATAGAATGTTCTAACAATTTCCTGAATGTGCTGATGCTCTCAACAATTTTATTGGTTGGCTCAAGCTCTGCTACTTTTTCTGCAGAAATATAAGAATACTTCACTTCGTAGACTAAGCTGCCAACCTGTTGAAGAAGCTCTACTAGTTTGGAATATTCAACATGAAACTTCAGTTTTCTGTTTCCAATGATGTCATTTAGTCGACGCAATGCATCTTCCATGACAAGAATTCTTGCATCCTTTGCGGTGTCCAATCAACTCACCGAATTTTTAGAAAACATGGAGGATAGATAAACCTCTCCTCTCAAAAGAGGAGGCCACATAAAGTTCTATAAAGCCATGCGAGCTAATTGGTTTCAAACTATAGCAGTTGGAGATGTGCATTGATTCAAGCTGTCTACATATTAGTAGCTGACAGTGGTCTGTGTGTTCTAGATAGGAAATATGGATCAGCAGATATGGACCCTAATTTAATCAGTGGATTCCTAACTGCCCTAATTCAATTCGGTCGAGAGTTGAGTGATGGAAATCGAGTACATGTTATTGACTTCGGTGCGTTCGACATTTGTCTCTCCCTAAAAGATAATGTCATTGTAGCAGCTACTGTTGACAAAGTCGACGATGGAAATGCCGCAATGGCAGTACTTGCCGAGGTAAATAATGAATTTGTCAAGATGTATGGATCAATGCTTGCAGATTGGGATGGAAACTTAGAGCCTTTCGAAACATTCTACATGAAACTTGACGAGATCACAAAAGAAGGCCATGCCTCTGAAACTAAGATTCTTGTGCCAATACTCAAAGGAAATGTTTCACCGATGCTTGTCAGACTTGGACAAATGAGTCAGGACACCTATGATGTTGCGAAGATGTGTAAAGGTAAGTTGACTGCACTTGATATTGCAGATCAATTAGGCAAACACATGAAAGAAGTCCAAAAATCGCTTCACACGCTAGAAGACATGAAAATACTAGAATGGAAGGAAATCGGATAAGCTAATTCTATAATCACATATATTCCAGATGAAAAATTCCACCTGCTTGTTCCATCTTGTGATTACCCTGTTTGGCCCCATTCATTTCCTGTAGCTATCAATATCAATCCGATAACAATTAGACCAGGAGCAATTACGCCTGGAATCGCAACAGAACCACTAAACATAGTGTCAGCCATCGGGTACCTTATTGCATGAATCACTCTGCCTGCGAAGAGTATAAAGAAGCCTAAACCCAATAGAATATTGGACCGACGTAGTTTTCCACCAGATTGCCATGCCAAATACCAGAATAGCAGCGGAATGAATAGTGCATAGATTGCTCCCGCACCGCCAGAGAGTAATCCCCTAGTTGTCGCATCAAGAGGCACAAAGCCGAGTATGATACCAATTAGAACTGCAGGCACTGCAAATGCTATCTCAGCCCATCTCTTGCCAATTATCATGAAACCAGCTGTAGCGGATAGTGTTGCCAATGCCATCCATTGGATAAAGGAACCTGCCATTAACCAGAAATCAGAAACACCTAGAAAGGGCGTAAGAGTTCCTGATAGGCTGCGGGGATCGGCATAAAAATCGCCAACGAAGTAGAAACACCGGCCTATGGCCAATAGAAGGAAGAATAGAGCCATGGCAAACTGGAATGGATTCCTTGTGTTTCTCCATCTGAAGAAAAGTAGGAAGATGAAGATGAAGAAGTAATAGCCGACTACGAGAAACCATAGACCAGCATGAACCTCTCGAATGATCATATCTATTGTTTGAATCATGGCAACCAGTGCATCCTTAATCCTTCTGAATGAAAATGGATTGCGCGCTAATAAATAAGGTTATTCCGCAGCTTTATGATGCAATCCAATACGCCCAGACAATCCCTATATTTGCTCTTGATTGTGAAATAGTGGTGTTAGATGATATCAGGAGATAGGTGGAAACTAGTCAAAGAAGACTCGACTGTTGACGAATTCATTGATATCCGCCGAAAAGTGGGAAATCAAGTTATTCGAGCATACTTATTGAAGAGTGTTATTGAAAGTAATAGAGTCGAGAAGATATCAGGAAAGCTCCGAGGACCAAAGGGCGAGTTCAAGGATTTTAGCAACTTCTTAATCCTAAATGTCAAAAATGGCAAGTCCGAATTCAGAGTGTTGGCTGAGTCAGGCGTTTATGAGAATCTGAGAATAGTTGCCACGGATTCCAGGGAACTTGCTCAGAGAACATCAGATGAAATAATTAAAGCGTTTACTAATGCACTTGAAGAGCCTGAACCGAATAACACAATACTGATTTTAAGTAAAGATTCAAAGATTCAATGAGAACATCCAGAGGGATTATTATGTTTGAGAGGTATGCGAAATGTCCTGTCTGTCAAAAAAGAACTGTACTTAGGGTGCCCCCGGGTGTACTAAAAAAAGCGAGCAGGTTTCCATACACAGTGAAGGTGAAACATGAAGACCATTATTTTTACATTAATCTTGATAGCCAAGCATGGATAACAGATATTCTTCATCCTGAGCTTGTTGAATAATTTATCCAATGTATAAATCAGAAGGACTACTATCGTCTTCAGAGGGCTCTTTTTTCTGCATTATTTCCTGCTTTGCCCACTCTATGAGTTGGATTACCTTTGAAATCTCTATATCCATATCATCAAAACTAGCTTTTATCCCAAGAATATCAACTATTTTCTCAAGAACAGCTTTTGCGGCTCGGTAATCCGTTTTAATTACACCAAGTGTTTCTCCAAGAAGACAAGCCCCATCCATATTGTACAAAGTGGCAGCCCAAAATGGGATTACACCATTTGCACCAACAATTGATCCTTCCTGTGTGACAGTGATATTACTCAACGCTGATAATTTCGCTAGTAGTTCTTCAGAACTTGCGGACACATAGATTCGGGAGGGTTCTGGATATGAACTAAAATACTCTTCGTAGCTTTGCTCGTAAGCTGCGAGAGCATACATCTCTCTCACACCTAAGGCGCTGAATTCACCAGCAACAAAATCTGCATATTCATATACTCCACTACTTGTTGATGGTTGATAGTCTGCACTTAGAAGAAGTAAGTCATGAAGCTCATCAGGCGCAGACCTATAGAAATGGATAGTGGATTTCGGAACCGTGCTTATTCCTTTCTGCACAAAAACACGAGGGGGAAAATCTTGACTGAAAAAATCCATCATGTGCTCTGCATCGAGAACTTGTGTTAGTGTTTCTATAGCAATTCTCCCAACATTAGCTATCCCAGGCAGACCCACAAGAGCTACCGGAGACTTGAGCATGTCACTGTGCAGTTCCAAATATCTACGTTGGTACATAAAGGACAATTCACACGGATACATTTGGTACTATCGGTTACAGTCGATAGAATTGCTCTGCATTGTTCGTCGTCGCTTTTGCAACATCTTCCATCGAGAGCTTGAGAACTTTGCTTAATGCCTCACAACCATGCCGAATATTCGCAGGTTCGTTTCGTAATGGAGTAGGTGAGAGATAAGGGCCATCTGTTTCTAACAAAATATGATCGAGGGGGAGGATTTTTGCAGAAGCAATCCTATTTCGGTACTTGTCAAAGTTTGAAGGGAGAGTAATATACCATCCATTATCAGCCACACGCCGAGCGATTTCAGGTGCCCCGTCGAAACAATGCATCAAGACATCTCCTGAGAATTGTTTCTCAAGCATCTCAGTGGCCCTTTCCTCAGCTTTCCTCGAATGAATGACAATTGGCAAGTTCAACTCGATTGCAAGTTCAATGAACTTCGAAAAGAGGGGTTCTTGCGCTTTTCGGCCTCGAGAGTCCTTAATCCAGTGATAATCTAAACCGACCTCCCCAACTGCAACAATATCCTTTGAGTATTTTTGGATTAGCTCGATAATCTTCGTTGTTTCATCCTCAGTGAGCTGTGAAACAGAACATCCAGCTGAGTGATAGATGAAATTAGGGTATTTCTTAATAATTCCAATCGTTCTTCGGAACGATCCAGAACCAATAGAAGAAGTGACCATTCCAATAAGGTCTGCTTCACGAGCTCTCTGGATTACTCTATCAATATCATTCTGAAAATGTTTCATGTCAATATGAGTGTGGGAATCAAATAATCTCAATTGCGCACTCTCCAGAGGTGAAACACTTTGACGAAACTCCTTTAATTATCGATGGAAGCGGACCAACGTGGGACTAATTGTGCCAGATGACATTAATGAACGATTGCGTGAAAAAATAGTACAAGTTGTATCAGGCGGAGCTCTCATTTTTCACATGAGGAAACAGACTAGTAGTATCGAAGAATTCCAATAATCTATTAGAGATTGGAAAATCCGTGCTCAAACTCGTGTCTAATCAGATTTTGAATTGTTTGTGCTATCTTTGATTGCTTCACGAACATAAGCGCCAAAGTCAGAAGTTTCACCATCACGATGTACTCTTATTGTGGGACCTTCACCTTTGATTTGGCGTTCAATATAACGGACGTCAATCTGGTTTACTATCTGACGTAATCCTCGATATACTATCAAATAGAGGATGATTTCTTGTACTCTATTTCCAACAGCGGGTTCATGTGTTTTAAGGCCATCAAGATATGTCAGAGCTTCAGGTTCAAGAAAACGTTTGAGAAGCTTCTCACGCTCCTCACTAACCTTCTCCTTCTGTTCTCTTGTTTCTTGCAACTTCTTCTCACGAGCTACTATTTCAGCCATCTTCTTTCGGCGAATGATTGCAAGCTCGTTATCATCATCTGACAGCCTGAGAACCTCAGAAATTCCCTCAATTTTAGGGGTTTAAAGGTAACGATACAGCGAGGGTTGGTTTTTTAACTCATGGGTAGAAGAGATAGTGAAACTCGGAGTGGTATCTGTTGTCAGGTGATGAAAAATGCACATGGTTTGGTATCAAAGATACCGGCGCAAGTATGTGCAAATTGAGAGGGATTAGCCTGTCAAAGATGGAAATATCTGCAAAATGCGCAGTACCAGATATTGCTACGATTTGTGTTGATGCTTATAGTTCTCTATCACGCGGACAGGATGCAATTGATACCAATAGCACGGATGCATTTCCTTGGATAAGCGAAGCAGCCATTCAATTTGAGAATCTCAATGAAACAGATAATGCAATTATGGCGTATGTGAAAGCCATTGATTTTGCTATCAAGAACGATCTAACAGAAAGGGCGTATGACTTTTTCAGAGCAGCAAGAGTAGCCTATGAAAATGGTATATTGAAGAAAGACATCTCATTAAATAATCCAGTCATTAAACAAGCATTAGTAGTAGCTGGCAACGACATTGTTGAGAAGATGCGAAAATTAAACAACTCTGCTCCAATGACAGATGTGCAGGTCGAGCTTAAAGCCGCGGTTCTTGGAGGGGTTTCACTCAAGAAAGCGGATAAAGATGAAACCAGAGACCTCATCATTAGTCATGGACGGGCACTATATGAAAAGAAAGCTGAGGAATACAAGACAGGAGCAAAATCATACATCGAATCAGGCATGGTTAAGAATGCTGTAATCTTAGCCTGTATGGGAGCTCTTGCAGATTTGATGTTGGGAAAACCAAAAGAGGGAATAGCGTACCTCACTGAAATCGCAGCCACGTCAAAGAAAAGTCAAGTTTTCAATGAACATCCATGTTTCATATGGACAAAGATGCTCTTCAGGATCCTTGTCAGCCGTGATGAGAATCTCATGATTAGTGCTAACAAAATGTTCCTCGAGATTCCATGGTCATTCAAAGATGATAGAGAGTTCGCCAGAAGAGTCATGGAATCTATTGAGAGGCGAATCATGACTTAATTCGCATCCTAGCAATGAAGAAACCACTTGTATTATGTATATGTGGGAACATTCTGGTTACCTTTTGGGAGCAGTTGAAACCAGGATAACCACGTGCGCCTATATTCATTGGTTCGAGAAGTTCGATGTTATGCCGAGAGAGCGCTGAATCAATCTGTGATTCGCCCTCATGTGGGAGAATTGAGCAGGTGGAGAAGACAATTTCAGTCCCAGGTTTATTTTGATATAAGGATAAAATTCCGTCTAGAAGTTTATTCTGAATCGTCATTAATGAAAATAGGACTTGCTTATTTAGACGCCACTTGAATGATGGATAAGCTTGAAGGATTCCTGTAGAGGTGCATGGAGCATCGATTAGGATTTTGTCCGCGGAAGTGACAACAGGGCTTGTGGAATCGGCATGCAACCATTCAATGTGATGTGCATTTAGATATGCAGATCGGTTGTGCGCTCCCTTTACTCGCTCTTTATACACATCACTCGCAATCAGCTTTCCTTTGCCCATAAGCTTCTCAGCAATCAATTGCGTCTTCATACCTGGAGCAGCACAAGAATCCCATACAGTTTGACCAGGATGTGTATCCAAAGCCTCGACTGATAAAACACTAGCTTTATCCTGAATTAGAATGTAGCCATCTTGGAAAAATGGAGATGCGATAACTCTTTCAATACCATCTAAAACTCTATAGAGTCCAGGAATATCAGGATCTATAACCAATTTTACTCCGGCAAGAGAGTTGAGGATTGAATCGTCACCTCCGAGAAGTCTGTTAAGTCGGAGGTAATATGTTCGTTTCTTGTTATTTGCGTTCAATAGCTTAATTGTTTCTTCGAATGAAAGATTATCTAACAGAGTTCTTACCAGAAATGTAGGATGAGAGTATCTTAAGCTCAATCTATTGGCAGTGGCTAGCTTTTTCACAATTGCGTCTAAATCTGTTTCAACAGCTCTCATTATTATATTGCCATATGTTTCTTCGATTTCGGGAAGGCGAGAAAGAATTTCATCGATACCTGCGTCAAGCCATTTTGCTTCGTATAGGATGAGACGGAGGATGTTTCTATCACGTACATTCAAATCCATTAGTTTCTTTTTTCCAAGTGACTTTTGGAGGAGATAATCGATTGTATTCCTGAATCTAATGACTCCTAGCGATAGAGATTGCGCGGGAATCTTAGAAACGAAAGTATCAACGGAAGTTGCCTGTAATTCTCTTAGTAGTGTCTTCATTGATGTAGTAGATTTTTCAAATTGAATGAGCGCATTAACGGCATCATCTATAGCTGATATACTTCGATTCATTCCATGCTTTTGAGAAACCCATTGCTGTTCAATCTTCTTATTGGTGTTATACATGTTATAAGAAGTCTGAGCCAGGTCCAGCATGAACATACTTCATTCGAGTAAGCATTTCTGTAAAGTATTTTCCACCAATAATTCCAGAATCCTTGTATCCCCCCAGATGTGGCATGTAAGGATCAAAATATACATGATCATCACCCATGCCTACTCCAGCAGATTGAATTTCCTTAATCCATTTTTGACGTATCTTAATGTCATCAGTAATCACTGAAGATCTGAGACCGTACCGCGAACTGTTGGCAATCTCTAAAGCTTGGTCAATACTTTTGACAGGATATACAGGCAATGCTGGTGCAAACACTTCTTCTTGCATAAGTCGCATATCCAATTTTATGTTTGTCAAGACAGTGGGTTTGTAGAAGATCCCGACAGGATCAGGTTCATCAAGGTAATTAACCCGATATCCGCCAGTTTCAATCTTCGCACCTTTTGCTCGAGCTTCTTCAATTTGATCGATAAGAAGGTAGAGCGAATTGAAACCGAGTGGGGGAAGGGTTACATTTGGATTTGAGGGTAGACCAACTTTGAGTTTTTCAGATTCCTCAACAATCAATCGAACCAATTCGTCATGAAGGGATTCTGCAACGAGTAACCGCTTCACTGCCATGCAAGCTTGACCACTACCTAGGTATCGACCTCTAACAATGATATCTGCTGCTCTTTCTAAATCAACATCACTCCCCCAAACAAGACAGGCATCACTGCCTGCTAATTCAGGAGCCATCTGGATTCTTTTGGAAACTGCTTCGGACCACAGGTTAATTCCAGTATCACTATCGCCATACCAAACAATAGCTCCAACACGTGAATCAGCCATGAAACGCTTCATCATGTGCGTTCCAGCTCCTGTTAGTAGTTGCAGTATAGATGTTGGCAATCCTCGTTCAAGAAACGTTTTCAGATATATGCGGCCCAAAAGGATAGTACTCAAGGGTACTTTATTTGGAGGTTTTAGTATGGTCGAATTTCCAGCTAAAATCGATGATGTAATAGATAGAATTCCCAAAGCAATTGGAGAATTGTAGGGTGTAAACAGGCAAGAAATTCCAAAAGGCTCTCTAAATCGATAATTCTTGCCCCCGTCAAGACCAGGATCCTCAATTACATCAAGTAGATGTCCCCATTCATCAACAGACTTTCGGTATGCAGAAGGTTCGAAGAGTTCCCAAGTCCACTTCAATGTTCCAAGTGGAACTCCTTCTTTGATTGAGATGTCCCGAACAGCCTCCCAGCTTTTCTTCAGTGCCAAACCAGCTTCATATGTTGCATCTGCTCGTTCATCCAAGGTTGCACCCATGTCCTTTATCTTGAATGGGTTGAACAATTTCTGGTGGTCTCTAGTGCCTGCGCTTATAGCTCGTTCAATGTCTTCTTCGCGCGCGATAGAAACTTTCGCAAATGCAACTTCATCAAGTTCATCCTTCGAGTACTTTGGCACTCCATGATATTTTCGGTATTCTCTCAGAAATCTCAACTCTGGAGTGCTTGTTGGTATCATGCTTGGTATCTTTGAAAAAACAAAACGCGAGAATGAGGATGCACTCTGCATCTGAAGTGCTATAGCAAGGCCTGGATCTTGAGTCACCTTCTCCATATCAGGAAAGATGCTGTACTTTCCAGTGTCAACTTCTTCGCCATCAACGAGAATTGGGAAAACTTCCATAATGACACCTCATGTTGATTGAGCGACGAGTGGACTTAATGAGGAGTCTAAAGGTCTTTCGGAATCGCAAAATTCAATCTATCAGCGAACGTTCATACATTTGTACCAACATCCCTTCAGCTTGTTCATATGGATCTCCCCATGCAGTAAATCCAAATTTTTTCATTAGCCGCTCCCCAATCTCTTGACCAACAAGTACATTGCAGTAGTTTCGTGTGCACTTGTGCTCTCTGCCATACTCAGCAAATTGGATATACATCGCAGATGCCAAGCCCGAACTTCTACATTCAGGACGCACAGTTTGATGTTCGCCATAGAGTCCCTTTTCAGTAATAATAGCCTTGTACAATCCCACAATTTTTCCCTGCAATCGACTCCCAAAGTAATGATAACCAGATCTCATGTCCTGTATAATCTGCTCAGGAGTGTACATGCGTTTCTTTCTCCAATGCTCAGGATAATCAGTTGCAAGAGGCCAAACCTGACGAAGCAACTCTGAGATCTCTTCTGCGTCTTCTTCGGTGAATTCAACGATACGAATTTCTTCAGCAGGTATATCAGACATGTTAATCAACCAGAGGAGGTTTAGCACTGCTATAACTTCTGTGCTGCAGCCCAGTCATATGCTTCTTGAATGGGTGTGCAGCCGCCACATTTGTGACAGCCACCCTTAGTTTCCTTCGGATTCAATCCGTGCTTGAAGAGTATAGTCCCTAGACTCTTGTAGAAAGCAACTGAGGAAGACAAGTTTCCGACATATGTAGGAATGTAATCTGCTAATTGGCTCCCTTGTGAAGGGCGAACTGGAGCCACAATAGGCATAACACCGATGCGCGATAACTCTTCAGCTAGATTCAGAGTCTTCTGCACATCTTCACCAAGACCATGCAGAATAAAAGTGCTAACGTGGCCTTTTTCAAAATACTTCAGAGCAAATTTCCAGCTTTGCTTATACAAATCAAGAGAGCCATATTCATATTTTCCGGGGCACATTTCCTCACGAATTGGTTCATCAGCGCTTTCGATATGTATCCCCACCGCATTAGCTCCAGCTTCTGCTACTTGTTTAATTACACTTGTAGCAACAGGAGGCTCAAACTGCACCGCAATAGGGATATTGCTCACTTTCCGTATAGCAGTAATTGTATTGATAAGTTTCTCAATACCCATGTCCGGAGAATCCGGAGTCCCGGTTGTGAGAAGAACATCATCGATGTAGTCATCATTTAGTGCTGCAAGGACAACTTCTGCAACATCTTCAGGAGTCTTTTCTAATACTGTGTCTCCTACTCGATGTGATAGAGGAATTGTACAGAATTTGCATTGACTTCCTTGAGTCCAGTATCGACAAGCTTGGTAGACTGTTGTAGCAAGAGTTCTTTCTCCGTGGAGAAGAGCAATACTACTGTATGGTATTCCATTTGCAGTCTTCATATCATAGAATTTTGGTCGTGGAACCTCAGATAATTCAGTTGATCCATCATAAAGCCATACCTTTGGATTATTCGTAGGCTCAAGACTGGCTGAACGAAAAAGATCAGCTTGTTTCCCGGTTCGAATAGGGACACCACAAATGCGACCATTCGGGAGGAAGAAATAGCGTCCTCCTACTGGTCCAGCACCACCCCGTCGTCCCTTCCACTCTCCTTCTGGTATTCGAGCACCCTCTGTAAGTAGTCGAACCTTGAGTTGGAGTATTTCTTCGGTGTTCATTGTCGTCCAAATTCTTTGGAAGATTAAGCTTAATGTGTCTTAACCTTGCGGCCTCTTTTTGCTTGGAGGACTAACTCAGGCAAATCTAGGACAATCAAATCGTTTCCTGACTGCGATTGGAGCATATTCTTGCAAAAGGGACATGCTGTGACAAGAATACTTGCACCGGATTGTTTGGCTTGTTGAACTCGTTCCATTCCAATCTTCTTGGCATGCTCAGGAAAGAGAGTTCTTAATCCTGCACCATTACCACAGCACATTGCATTGTCCCTTGTTCGTTCCATCTCGTTCAGATTGGAATTCGAGACTTGCTTGATTACATTTCTAGGTTCATCATAGATCTTGGAGTGTCGGCCAAGATGACAGGGATCATGATATGTTATTTTTCCCATAAAATCGATGGCTGGTAGATTGTCTTTAATATCATTAAGCAGTTGGCTGATATGACGAACTGGTTTATTCAGAATTAAGCCATGTTCTGGATAGTCTTTCGACAAAGCTCGGAAACATCCAGGACAAGTCACGATTATCTCATCAACATTCATCTCATTGAGCATCTGAGCGTTGTGACGCGCCTGTTCAAGACCAAGTTCCACATCTCCAGTTCGAAAGAGGGGAGACCCACAGCACCATTCATCCGATGACCCATTTCCTATAGAAATCCGATAGCCTAAAGATTCAAGAAGGTCTACTGTGCTGGAGGCAATCTCCTGCTCTCTGTATGCCGCAGTGCATCCGATGAAGTAGAACAATGATTTCCCTCCTTTCTTCTTCTTGATAGGCAACCAATTATTTCGTGACATATGAGGTTCCGAATAGGGATTATGAAATTGTCTAATGGCTTGAGCCATCTCAACTAAGCCCTTTGGGCGTCGTTCTTCAGCCACTAGCGCTTTCCGTTGTTCTTCAACAATGGTAGCAATATCAATCTCAGGTTTGCACCATGTAAGACAGTGACTGCATTCTAAACACTGAAAAAGGACTTCAACACCACGTTCATCTATCTCACGTGTGCCAATGATTGCCTGGTGAATAAGGAGTGCTCGACCGTGTGGTGTAGGAGAGTCTGATCGCCAAGCAAAGAAAGTTGGGCATACATGACGGCACATCTTGGGACAAGCTGCGCACATCCGGATTTGCTCAGTATGAGTTTCATCAAATATCATTCACGTACCCCCAAACCAAGCTTTCCGGGATTCATTATTCCCTTTGGATCAAGGATTTCTTTTACCTTCTTGAGTACTTGAAAAGCTGAACCCAACTCATCTTCGGTATAAGTGCTTCTCGACAGACCCACTCCATGTTGATGGCTCATTGTTCCACCCTCTTTAAGACAGGCTGCCACACCTTCATCCCAAATCTTCTTGTACATCGCCCAAGCAGTTTCAGCATCAGGTTGGGATGTGAAGAAGATCATATAGATACTACCCCCGTTTTGATACATATGCGAGAAGTGAGACATGACGATGGCACCTGTTGCTTCCATAGCCTTCTTCATGGAGTGATAGACATTCTCAAGCTTGTCATATGTTGCAACAATATCAATAGTGTCACCGATAGCATAACCGGATGTTGTTAGGCGAGTGGGATAGTACATATCATACCTGTGCTCCCACCATCTCTTGGATGGACCTTCACCTAAATCTACACCACCAAGAGTCATGCAGATCTCAGCAGATTTGCCGTCATCAAGGTCGACATGAGTTAAATCGCCATCGAATCCCAGGAGTAGGATACAGTAGCCTTCTTCAAACTCAAAATGCATTGAAAAGCTCATAGCGGCATCTTCAGGGTCATAGAGTCTTGCGATAGATGGATGGATACCAACCCTGAAGATATTTCGGATTGCTTCAAGACCGCTGTGCACATCAGGAAAACTAAAGCTTCTGAAACGACGCTCCTCAGGAAGTAGGAAAAGCCGCAGCGTTGCCTCAGTGATGACACCTAGTGTACCTTCGGATCCTATGAATAGCTGGCGAAGATCTGGTCCGACAGAATGTCTTGGGACCGACTTACATTCTATGATTGAACCATTGGGCAAAACAACTTCAAGCCCTAGTGTTAGGTCCTCTATTTTTCCGTACAACGACGACATGGAACCTCCGGAACGGGTAGCGATGAATCCACCGAGATTAGATGCTCTTAGCGAAGTTGGTGTGTGACCCAATGTATAGCCATGTCTGTTCGCAGTTTCTTCAAGGTCAATCCCTACTACTCCAGCTTGAGCTCTAATGGTCATAGACTGATCATCAATGTCATAAATCTTGGACATACGCTTTAGATCAAGCTGAATACCACCGTAAATGGGCAATGTACCTCCACAAGTTCCAGCTCCCCCACCAACTGGAGTAATGGGAATCTCCATCTCATTGGCAGCTATCAGAATTGCAGATACTTCCTCTCTTGATGATGGAAAAACCACCATATCAGCAAGAGGAAGCATTTCTCCTGAACGCAACTTGGCTTCGCTGAGAGGCCAGGCATCATGAGCATTGAGGACTCTATCAGTTTCTTGCTGGTGAACATAGTCCGTTCCAACTATTGAAACCATACGCTTGTAGAGCTTCTTCATTATCTTCGAGTCGAGCATAGCTACGCTCACTCCTTGGAGAATCTCTGTGCAAGGAACACAGTAAGATCGTCAACCTCTATTGAGCTACCACTCTTGAAAAGATTGCTTTCTATCTGTGCTGTACAGAGAGGACAGGGCGTAACAAGTCGTTCTGCCCCAGTTTCTTCCAAGGAAATGAGGTTCTCCTTTACGACTGCATCAGCAACATCTCTGGAATGATAGGAAACCATCCCGCCTCCGCCACAACATGAATCATGAGTTATAGATTCAGTGACCTTCACTCCAGGCATGAGGGAAAGAATATCCATCGCATAATCCATTATCCGTCGTGAGGTGTGACGAATAAGGTGGCAAGGATCATGTACTGAAACATGAACAGACTGCGAGGGAGTTTGCTCTTTCAATGCTTGTTTTATCCTATCAAAACCAATTTCCTCGGCGAGAAACTCAAGCAGATGATAAGTAGGAGTACCCCAATTATCACGTTCAGCAAGATCAGCAAGATTGGAGGTGCACCCTGCACATGTTGTTACGACTTTCTTCACTCCAAGCTTCTTGACCTTCTTCTTCAGTTGCTTTGCAAGATTCCTTGCAGAATCTTCATCACCCATTAGATGTGATGGAAGACTGCAACAAGAAAATTCATCCAAGACTGTAAAATCTACAGCAAACAAGTCAAGAATCACCTTTGCGGCCTCACGCACCTCTTGAGTGCGTTCTTCAGCTTGGCAGCCAGGATAGAAAAGCACCTCTGCATTTTTCTTTACAACATCAGGAATATGAGGGAGACCCAAACGTTCAAGCCGCATATCACGACTCTCCGCTTTCTCTTCCCTGTCAACCCAGGGTTCGAAGGCGAGATTATGTTCTGCGATTATTTCCTTAACCAGCATGAATCCCTTGGGAACGAGGTCGGGTCGGTGCTCGAAAATTCTCGCGCGGATTAGATTCACGATTTCAGGAATGTCTACATTCTTTGGACATACCTCCCTGCATGTACCACATCCTGTGCATAAGTAGATCTTATCTGCAGTGGACCAATATTCGGGAGGTGAACGCGATAGTTCCACTGCAATACTTCTAGGACCGTTGAAACGATCGAGTCCAATTGCTGCAACAACTGGGCAGTGGTTAATGCATAGTCCACAATTAATGCAACAACTTACTGATTTCACAATCTCTAGTTCATCAGCGTGATAGGGTGTGATCAACTCTTTCTTCAATGTGTTTTTTACGTATTCATAGGCTTCATCCTCGTTCAATTCTCGCCACCTCCCTTAATGCACTTAATCGCACTTTTTGCTGCGCTATATCCGCTTGTCAAAGCTACACCCAAGCCACTCTTTTCAACCGAATAATTGTATCCAGCCAATACCGCTCCAGCTGCAAAGACATTATCAGCCCATTCAAGACCGTCTTCACGAATTGGTCTGAATTGAGGGTCAATACTCAATCCACACCATTGGAGTTGCTGCCCCATAGGACTGATTTCTAATCGATTGGTCGCTTTTGAGGGAAGAATATCTTTTGCAGAGTGATAGTCTGCTGTTACGGTCATAATGTCAAAAACTGTTTCGCGGAGTCCCTTCTCATCCCCAGCAATCCCACCGCCAATATACTTGCCAGTTGCTAGGACGACTGCTTTAGTGTCTATGGAAATTTCACGCCGTGGACTTCTTGCTACCACCGTCTTGATTTTTTGCCCTGTTTTGGTATATGATGTTGCTTCATGCCCAACCAACATTTTTCCACCAGCTTTTGTATAGACTTCCTCAAGTGCTCGTTGAAGTCGAAGGCCAGGTATTGAGGGCGGGAATCCTAGTAGTTCAAAAACCTCAGCACCGATTGATTTCTCTAACTCACGTTTGTTCTTCAGAGCATGACGGAAACCTAGAACCGGTGGAATGGCAACATGAGTTGCCCCGATTTGTTTCACATGCGGTTCTAGTTGTTTAGCAAGCGTTTCTATTGAACCTGCGTGGTCTAAATGTCGAGCAATCTCGATTGATGATATGTTGAAGCATTTTCTAAATGGCATAAGCTGAGTCATACAATGACCGATTTTATGGGGTGGTTGACCCAAGGCCATTCTATCCTCAAGATATGTCTTTGCAGCAGCAGAGGGATTAAAATCCGGATAGCCAGTAATACCTGCAAAAAGAAGAACACTCTCTTCATGCTTATTAACATCACCGGGATTCATTGTTTCCTGTACCAGGCAAGTCGGTTTTGTCGTTCCAAGAATAGTTATTGGATAGATATTCGTATTGAAATCACCCATAACAGAAGCGATAGTTCCTTGAAGGTGGTTCTTGAGCCAAACAACAGTATCACGTACTCTTCCGATAATCGCATCTACAACCTCTTCAGGGGCTACATCATCTCCATAACCCACAACACCATAGGGATGAAGCGGGTATAGTCCTGCTATCGCAGTCAAGCCCTCTAAGGGGTCTGAGATAGATTCAGCCGCATCAGGAAGGTATCCAATGATATCTATGGCTCCCGAAGAGAATGCCGTTGCGCTCTGTCCTTTTCTAAGAAGAATTGTAGATGCTCCAGATTCGGTGGCAATAGTGCCAGCTACGAGCCCTGCCAGTCCTCCCCCAATCACAAGAAGGTCAGATTCCAGAATCATTTAGGAACCCTCCTCCCATGGTTTTATGTCATAATCAACATCAGACTGGTCAAGATTCGCCACACACGTATACATTCCCAGTGTCAGTTCCTCCTGAGCGAGTTGTTCACCTCGCATAGACTGTCGGATTCCTTTCCATCGCTCAGCACGAAAATCTAGAATATCAACAAGAAAGTCATCACCACCAAGATCGAGCTCATCGGAGAGAATTGCTGCTGCTTTAAATGTACAAAAAGTTCCCTGACATGGTCCCGTTCCTAGACGAAGCCTACGTCTTAAATCGTTCAAGGTCTGTGGAAACTCTTCACGGATTGCATAACGAATTTCTGCTTCGATGACAGGTTCGCATGTACATATAGTAGTCTTCCACTCAGGATACTCTTTTGTCAGCTCCAAGACTTTCAGCATTTCAGTTCCCCGTCGTGCACGCATTCGTTCTAAAGCATGAAGTGCAATGCCATATTCCTTTGAAAGGGCAGATACGTCAACATCTGCATCGTTCCCAGGTAAAGCTTGCTTGTGGGTCATGCATGCTGCAGTGTTTCCAAGCTTTTTACAGACAAGATCTGTAGCAGCCTCAGCCATGTGTCTGCACATTACCAACTTACCACCGGTAAAGCTGATCAATCCTTTCACACCTCCATTCTCACTGTGGTCAATGATTCTATAGCCACGAGTGACCTTTCCTTCAGGTCTTTTCCACTCGGGTACAAGAGGTCTTATGCCAGCCATTGTTCTAATAATTCGGGCCTCCCGAATAGAAGGAAGAACGGTTTGTATGCTTTGAAGAAGATACTCAATTTCATCAAAAGATGCAACAAGAGAGTCTGGATCCTCCCATGTGTCCAATGCAGTTGTCCCGAGTAGCGTAGTATTCTCATGGGGAAAGAGGTAGATCCATCGTCCATCAATGGCTTTCACTGTTATTCCAACATTAACTACTCTTCTATCAAGGATAACATGGGCTCCTTTATTCAAGCGGATGTCAAGATTTTCACCAGAGAGTTTTGCCACTTTATGTGCCCATGGTCCGGTGGCATTGATGACTAATTTTGTATTGATCTTCTCAGTAGTGCCAGTAACTCTATTGTAGAACACAACTCCCTGTATATCGTTATTATTACTGATATCAAAACCAATCACCTCACAATAGGTCCTGACCGTTGCTCCGTGTTTGATTGCATCAAGAGTCTGAAGCATACATAATCGGAACGGATCAATGAAGAACTCCTCATAGTAAACACTGGCGATGATATCGGGATTGAGCATTGGTTCAATCTCGCGCGAAGCTTCAGGTGTTAAAAACAACATTGAGGGAACTTCTCGCTCCTCAGCATGGGCCGAATAAGAGTCCACATAGGAGCTGTCGCTTGCAGCATCACTCAAATCCAAGAGTGGTGCTAGAATAGGATTCTTCATGATGATATGACGTGCAATATGATTGAAGTGCATTACTTCTTTAGAACACATAGCCATGATATCAGGCTCGTCACTATACTTTAGACCTGAAGAAATCATTCCAGCACAGGTACCAACAGTGGCTGAGGCAATGTCATCTCGTTCAAGTAGCAGAGTCTTTAGGCCTCGTATCGCACAATCACGGGCAACAGCCGTTCCCGTACTTCCGCCGCCAATCACAACAACATCAAATTCGGAATCAGTCATAGCTCAGAGCCCCCCACACATTTTAGGGAGTGGATTTAATGCAGACAGAATTCTTGTCGCTATGGATGTGAATTCTACGTGCAATAGAAGGGTTTCGATTGTAGTCTTAATGCAAAATTTGAGACGACGCAAGCGTAGATAGATTAAAAGGAATCACATGATGCCTTTGTCACGGTGCAAATAGATGCCAGACTATAATCTTGGAACTCTCAAAGTGGTAGGTCATGACGTTGAAAAATTAACTCAAGCACTTGATATTTCTGATGAACGGTTCGATGACCTCGTTAACCTAGCTCGCCGAGCATGGGAATATGAGGATACCATAAGCGAGTCTATTGAGTTTCTGGCTCAAAACGCAGAGGGCTCTGAACTTGTTCTAACACTGGTATTCTTTGGGAGAATTTGGGAAGACAACCAAGATGAAGAGGACGAATAATCGTCTAAGTCGTCTTCATTTTTTGAAACTTGATTATATGTTACATTTGAATACTTGCGACTCTAGGTGATTGCTTCCAAAATATTACCCAATTCAGAATTCAATAGTCGATTGAAGATTTTGTATTGTTTCCGGTATATAGCTACATTTTCAGGAATCGGTTCTCTTCTTTCTTCAGCATGGTACATATTGTCAACTGCTTCTTTGTAACTATCATAGATACCAGTCCCGACAGTTCCAAGCATCGCAGCACCAATCACTGTGGAGTCTCTAATCCGTGGAAGTAAAACGGGTTTTTCTGTACAATCTGCTTGAATTTGCCGCCACAATGGTGAGTTGGCTCCGCCGCCATCTATTCGCAGCTCACTAAACTTTACGTCAAGTATTCCCTCCATCATCTCGATGTAAAAATTAATACCATAACCATTTGCTTCTAGAATTGCTCTCGCAACATGAGCTTTAGTATGTTGAAAACCAAGATGATAAAACATACCAAGATTGTAAGCCATAAATGGAAACACTACAAGACCATCACTTCCTGCAGGGATTGATGCAGCTGAAGCTTCAATGATTTGGTATGCATCTTTTTCGGTTCTAGCAGCCAGTGCCATTTCTGGTTCACAATACTGATCTCGGTACCACTTGTATGTGAGTCCAGTTCCAGGAATAACACCTTCTAAAATCCATTTGTCCGGTATTGCAGAGGGATTACAGTACATGCCAAATGCTTCCTCCATGAACTCTTCGAGATGTGTGATTACGAATGTTCCTGTACCAGTAGTGGCTTTCACCAGACCGGATTCAATAACACCCATACCTAAAGCAGAACATTGCTGATCCCCACTGCCCATGATGACTGGAGTACCTTTTCTGAGACCTGTAGCCTTTGAAGCATCAGAGGTTATCTCACCTAGCATCGTGCCTGCGTTTACTATAGGTACCATTGTATCAATGGGAATTCCAGTTGTTTCGCAAAGTTCCTCAGACCATTGGAGTGTTTCATGATCAATTGGTCCATATCTTGCATCAGCAGGAGAACTTGCCAGTACGCCACACAACCTGTTATTGATGAAAGCATCCAATAACGCCCATTTATGCACCTTCTTGAAAAAGTCTGGTCTATTCTCAATGAACCACATCATTTTATTGACACTCAAACGAGGTCCGATAATGTCAGCCATTTCCTTGCTTTTTGCACTTGAGCGATTATCGACCCAAGTCATGGTAGGCGCAAGTGCATTTCCAACAGAATCAAGTGGAGTAAGGCTCCCCCTTGTTGTAGTGACAATAACTCCTACTATCGCCTCAGCTCCGTGCTTACAACTCGCTAAGGTTCGTTGCATAGTATTAGCAGAAGTGCGCCAGAAAGTATCAGCAAGTTGCTCGTGTGTCTTCAAATCAGTTGGCTTACTAGGATATTCCTCGTATGCTTTGCTGATTTCCCGACCCTCCTCATCGATTATAACTGAACGTGTTCCCGTTGTACCAATATCAAACACTGCAAACAAACGCTGACTCATCAATCTCACCTTTTATTTTCACAAGGAATAATGAGAAAAACTGGGCAATATAGATTGTGCGACAGAGAGAGTTATTTGGTATAACACCAATCCAGATTGCAATGTCTGATTATTCAAAGCACATCGAGATCCTCCCAAATGTACATCTCGTTCGAGGAGAAAATGCAGCTAGGTTTCCAGAAGCAAACACGTTGCTCATAGATGATGAGATATTGACACTTGTCGATGCTGGTTCTAGTTTGCAAAATATTTCAAGTACATTGAAAGACCTCAATCATGAAATCTCGGATATCCAGAGGATTGTATTAACGCATTTCCATATTGATCATAAAGGATATGCTGCAGACATTCAAAAGATTGCAAATTGTGAACTAATCTGCCACTCTCTAGCTGAAATCGGTGTTCGAACATTCCAAGGTCTCATTGAGCTATATGGCATCGAGGGACACAAGTATTATACTACTTGGCAATCCTATATATCTCAGAGATTTGGACATGTAATGGGAAACTACAATGTCACGAGCACTTTCACCGATGGAAAACCAATTAGTTGTGGTGAAAATGATCTAATTCCTATTCATCTGCCAGGGCATACGATTGACCATACTTGCTTTGGCATCAACGGGTATGATACAATTTTTCTAACTGACATCGATTTAACGAATTTCGGGCCATGGTATGGAAATAAGGTGAGCGACATTGAAGATTTTAAAAAATCCGTGGAGCGAGTCATTGACCTGCGACCCAGCATGGGAATAAGCAGTCATCTGATAGATCCAGTTCTTGATGACATTGATGAGAGATTAAGAAAATTCAGAAGAGTCTTTGATGAGAGGGAAAAACGAATTCTGGATAATATCTCAAAGGGGTATGATACGATTGAAAAGCTATCCCAGAAGCCGACCATATATCCACGAATTCCGAAGGACGTCTATTTTGTCTTTGAGATGTTCATGCTTGAGAAACATATTCACATTCTAGAGAGTAACGGTAAGGTAGTTGAAGAGAGTGGGCACTTGATGATAGAAAAGAGGTAACGGGATAAGAATCCCGTAAACCTATTTATGCTTAAAATTGGCTTTTCGTTTGTTTAAGAATGCATCAACGCCTTCATCTTTATCCTCTGTGTCAAAAGTCTTGCAGAAGACATCCACCTCAAACTCCAAGTTCGTCTTAAGGGGCATCTCCCAAGCATTGTTGAGGGATTGTTTTGCGAGCCCTAACGCTATCCCAGGTTTAGTAGCTAATTTCATGGCGAGATCCAATGCACCATGTTTTAATTCTTCTACAGACTGAAACACTCTGTTAACAAGACCAATTCTAAAAGCTTCATCAGCTTTGATATGATCACCGCTGTATACTAACTCCTTAGCCATACCAAGTCTAACGAGTCGAGGAAGTCTCACGGTACCTCCGAAACCGGGAATGATTCCAAGGTTAATTTCTGGTTGACCAAGTATCGCATTAGATGATGCATAGCGAATATCACAGGCCATTGCAATCTCACAGCCACCGCCAAGAGCTATGCCATTCACAGCAGCAATGACAGGTTTAGTCATTGATTCTATATATTTACATAGCATCTGACCATTCTCTGCAAGTGGACGGACAGTCTTTGAGTTTTTGCTCTGAAACTCTGTAATATCAGCTCCAGCCGCGAAGGCTTTCTCACCAGCTCCTGTCAAGATAATCACCCTCACAGTCTGGTTTTCCTCAGCCTTCTTGAAGAACTCCCTTAGAGTGGTTACTACCGAGGAGTTCAATGCGTTATATTTCGCAGGTCTGTTTATGGTGATGGTTGCTACACCATCGACTACCTCATAGAGTACTTCTTGCTCAGACACTACTATTTCCTCCTGAATAATGAATTTGTTGGCTTGTTCTCTTGTTATAATATCCTTCGGAAGAGCAAGAAGAACAATTTAGGAGCCATGCGTATGGAAAGAAGAAAGGCCAGGAATATGGCGCTAATAATTCAAGAGAGGCTTAATGTTTAATTACTTGTTATGAACATATACGCACGCATAAAATCAGGGGACTGAATGCGTGGTGACTACAGATCCGAACCATGTTTACATTGAGAGTTTAAGTGCTATGAGAAAGTCCCTAGAGAGCTCATATGAATTAAAAGCAGCCGTTCAAGACGAAACACTGCTTCTCGAGGGAATTGGTGAAAGGAAAAGGGACTATGTCAAGTTTACAGGTTATCTGCGAAATGAGGGGAGAAGACGATTTAGAGATATTACCGATTTGATTAACCAAGCAGTAAGAGATATGCAATGTTGTGATTCGGCAAAAGCTTCGAGCATTTATTTGGAAACATTGAAAGCAGTATTACTCCAAACACGATGGGCAAGGATTCTTGAAACATATTCTGATTATTAAAAACGGTTGACTAGAGTTCTTGAAGTTCAATCAAAAAAGAAGTGAATGGGGGTAGATACCCCCAAATTCAGTTATACCAACCACCTGTATGTAACCATCTTGCCATCTGGAGACTTATCAAAGCCCAGTTTTAACTTCATGCCTACCTCAGGCATACTAGTTAGATTTGTAATATGAGCCGTTAACCGAAGCCCCGAGGGAAATTCCCCAATCGCAACAACATACGGTTGTTTTGAAGAGAGGCTTTCTGGAGCAAAGTCAACAATCACATAGGAATAAAGCTTGGCTTCCCTTTCTGATACCTCGGCCAATGTGCATTCGCTCATATCTTTCTGACAATGCTGTCTTGGAGGGAGGTATTCAGCTCCACATTTGCCGCACTTGCTCTTCATCAACTTCTCTTGATCTAGAAACTCTAACCAGTTCTGGAAGAACGGAGTGATTGCCTTATCTGTTGAATACCCGAGATATAGTTCTTTTTTCTCTGCCATTTTACCAACCTCTCTCAAAGATGAACACGTTGACAAACTGCCCAGATTGTCCTACATTATGAGCAAGCCCGTATTTTACATCTTTAATCTGCCGTGATGATTTCTCAGCCTCGCCTCGCATCTGTTTCATAATCTCATAGGTCATGGAAACGCCTGTGGCACCTAGTGGGTGTCCTTTACTCTTGAGACCACCATCACAGTTCACCGGTATTCTGCCATCAATGTAGTTTTCCTTATTCTCAACGATTTCAGGACCCTTTCCGGGTTCTGCAAAACCACAGTCCTCATAGGCAATCAATTCTGCAATTGTGAAGCAATCGTGCACCTGAGCCATATTGATATCCTTTGGCTCAATACCTGCCATCTTGTAAGCGGCTTTTGCAGCGCGTTTTGCACCTGGTATTGTTGTAAGACTAGGACGATCTTGAATCATATTCTCTGATGCTCCAGCTCCAATTCCCTTGATCCACATTGGGCGGTCTGTGAATTCCTTTACTCGATCTTCTGCAGCGATGACAACAGCCGCAGCACCGTCAGTGATTAGACTACAGTCATATAGATTCAGAGGTCTACAGATAGGTATCGCATTATTCGCCTCTTCAAAGGGGATTTCCTTTGGGAGATGTGCCTTTGGATTCTGAGCACCATAGAAGTGAGATTTCACCGCAATTTTTGCCAGAATATCATGAGGCATATTATATTCACTCATGTATCGTGATGCCATCAAGGCGTAGAATGCTGGAAAACTGATACCATATGGATATTCCCAACGCATGTCTCCAGCTCGACTCATATACTCAGTCGCAGTAGCTGATGACACGCGATTCATCTGTTCAACACCCATTACAAGCATGACATCATACAGACCAGCAGCGACCATCCCCCAAGCTGCTCTCAGACTAGCTGTACCTGTAGTACATGCAGATTCGACTCTCAAATGGGGTTTTTCTTGCAGGCCTATGTAGTCCGCCATCAAAGCTGAACCAGCACCTTGGCCTGTAAACTGCGATGCAGCATACGAAAGGACACTAGCGTCGATCCTATCTTGTGTAATGCCTTCATCATAGATTGGTTTGTAGGCCTCAGCGCATAGCTCCCGCATGGTTGCATCGTACCTTTTACCAAATTTGCTGTGGCCACCGGCGACGACAGCAACTCTTCTTACCATTTCATATCCTCCGTTGTTAGAGCATGAGTTTGATTTTAGCGCGATACTCAATCATGCTCTAGAATCGGTCATGGAACCTTTTCTCACGGGGTCTTAAGGTTGACGCTTTCAATTGTTACATGGATTCATTATTGAAAACTCTCAAAAAATGGTAATCTGTCACATTCCTTCTGGAAAAATAAAGAAATAACCCACAACCCTTGTGGCTGTGGGTCATTACATAGATTAGATCTATTTACCTTTGAATTTGGGTTGACGCTTCTCAAGAATTGCCGCAATTCCTTCTCCAAGATCAGCTGTCTTGAAGCATTCAACTGCAGCATCAACCTGATACGCAAGATTGTCTTCGTAGTTAGACTCGAAGGCCATATGAGTCGCCTTCTTAGCTAGCTTTAGCGCAATTGGTGCATTTTGTCCGAACTTCATTGCAAATTTAACCGCTTCACTTTGTAAGTCATCAGGACTGACAACCTTGCTAACTAGTCCAGCTGCTAGTGCTTCGTTTGCTGTCAATTGAGCTCCAGTCAAAACCAGCTCTAGTGCTTTTCCAAGTCCGACTACTCTAGCGATTCGTACACAACCACCCCAAGCTGGAATAAGACCTAGGCCAACTTCGGGAGTTCCTATCTTGCTATCAGTATCACAAATTCGAATGTCACAAGCAAGTGCAATCTCAGTTCCGCCACCCAGACATAATCCGTGAATTGCCGCAATGACTGGCTTGCTCATCTTAGCAATCTTATCAATGACATCTTGTCCCTGTTTAATGACATCAGCCACTGAATCAACATCCTTAAGGAAGCCTTGAGCCATTTTCAGATCCGCACCAGTACAGTAGACTTTGGGATGAGCTGTACCAATTATCACAGATCGAATGTCTGGATCATTCTCAGCCTCGTCAAGAGCATTATTCAGATCAAGAATGAATTGATCGTTGATTGCGTTTAATGCATCTGGCCTATTGAACTTGATAACTGCAATATTCTTAACAGGAGTGAGAAACGTACCCTCTTTGCTATACAGCATAGTTGCATATTCGCCCATTTTGTACACCTTTGGATAATACCAAGAGTTTGAAAGACTTCGCCCCTCTTAAAAACTGCGCTTTCTCAACTTAGAGTGAATATAGTATTAAGAAAAAGATAGAAATGGCAGCGATTGTGCTGCCAAATCATTCTAACTACTGCAGCATTTTGGGAATGCTATAGCAATCACCGAATTCATCATTGAGTTTTTTCAACTCTTCATGGACCTTGTTCATGCCAATCTGATTAGCCATAGCAAATGGACCTTTTGGAAAACTGGCACCAAGAACCATTGCAGGATCTATATCCTCTTTGGTTGCAATCCCATCATCGACTAGTATCATTGCTTCGCGGATAGCCATAACAGCAATTCGCACAGAGAGCCATTGAAGATCAGCTCCTTTTGCTGTTTCAGCAACTCCGCTAGCTCCCGTATAATCATAGAATCCTTTCTTCGCCTTTGTACCAATTGCTCCAGAATCGACTAGATTCTTGAGAGTTTCAGGAGGCTTAAAACAATCGCCAATTTCTCGATAGAGGGTGCTCATAGCATTATATGCTATGTCAAGACCTACAAAGTCCCCCAGAGCGAAAGGTCCCGCAGGCATACCACCATGAATAGTCATTGCTGTGTCAATTTCTTCTTTCGTAGCCACACCTTTTTCGTAGAGTACAATTGCCTCTCTGAGAACAGGCATAAGGATTCGATTTACAATGAAACCCGGACTGTTCTTTGCCTGTACACAGGTTTTTCCTTGCTTCTTTCCGACTGCCATCGCTGTGTCTATCGTTTCTTTGCTAGTCTTTTCACCTATGACTAGCTCAAGAAGTTTCATTGCAGCAACGGGTGAGAAATAGTGCATGCCAATAAATTGAGACGGTCGCTTGATCGAACTAGCGAGTTCATCAATACTAAGTGACGATGTATTCGTTGCAAGAATAGCGTGTTTGGGAGCAGCTGCATCGACCGTTGCAAAGACTTTCTTCTTTACTTCCATATTCTCAAAGATTGCCTCAACAATGAGGTCCGCATCTTTTACACCCCCTTCCACATTGGTACCGTATTTGAGTCGCCCCATCAGTGCCTCTGCGTCAGACATTGATATCTTGTTTTTATTGATTCCAGTCATTACATCGTTTCGAATTCTATCCATCCCTGCCTCGACTGCCGCGTCATTGACGTCAATCATGAAGACATCGAATCCATTCCATGCAGAAATGTAAGCAATACCTGAACCCATGAGTCCTGCACCAATCACTGCTATCTTTCTGACTTCCATTGCGATTCCTCCTAGATAGCACCAGTCATTGCAAGTAGAATCAGGTTTGCTAGAGGATCGCTCTCATTTGCATTCCCAATTACAATTAGACGGCCGTCCTTCATCGTGTCTTTGAAATTCACCTCACCTGTAAATATTCCAAGTAGGGTTTCTGAATTTGCCTTGTAGATTACATCCGGGCTTGGGTATACCCCATCGAAGAGTTTCATCCAAGGAGCGTGTTTATAGACAACGATGTATTGAGCGCCATGGTCAGGTGTGACAACTTGAAGCACCTTTCCATGATAAGGACCTATCCACTTGAGAACATTATTCTGAAGTTCCTCCTTCTCTTTTACCTTGCTGATGAGGAACTCAAAGAATTGTTGTAGTTGTGATGTCATCTTCATTCCTCCTTAGCCATCCAGTCATCGATGGCTTCCATGATGACGTTTTCGATGGTAGTGTTCCAGAAGTTACCCTTTCGCTTCTTGATGGTATCAAGAAATAACTCATATTTGTCGCCATCTATGAGGGTTACAATGCGACCTTTTCTATCATTCATAAGTGCTCGATGGTACATCTTCTTCGAGTTCCAATACTCATGTTCGATGTCACCTTCTTTCAGATGGGGATAGAAAGGCCATGCTCCTGTTGGATGTTTACGGAAAGCTTTCGAGTCAGATTTCCATCTCTTAACTTCAGTCCCGTCAGCCTCTTTGAAGCCAGGTCTGAATGGCCATTGAGGAACGTATCTGAAGCCTTTGACTCCATCGACCTCGCCCTGTGACCATCGGCCTGTATAAACCCTAGCACCTTTATTGTCTACGAATTGCTGCATAACAACCTCGATGAGACCCTCAGGAGTAAGGCCAGCTTCATCAGCAAGCTTCTTCATGTTTTCGAGGGTTTTTCCTTTGAATTCAACGTCCACTTTATTCATCCTCCTTCCTGAATGCTAGACGTTTGTATGGGAATCCCCAACGCTCTTGGTACATTAGACCCTCAAGAGGAGGTCTACTCGGACCAAGGGCTCTTGGTGAAATTCGTTTTCCAATACAAAAGGCAGTGAGAGGCGTCCAGATTGGTGGAATTCCAAGTTTATCACGAATCAGTTCAGCATGGCGAGGATCTGAGCAGACTAGTGCCTCATATCCGCAACCATACCCAAGTTCTGTTGCTGTTAGCCACATGTTCTGAATAGCCATACCTGATACAACAGATCCAAAGAGCTCATTTGGATAAAGATACCCTGCATCATGCCATGATTCACTTGCACAGACAATAATCACTGCATCACTCTTCTCAGGATACCTGAATAATTCACCATCCCTAAGTCGTGCATAAACTGCAGCTCTGTACGGATCGTTAATGAACCAGTTCCGACCACTTGTTAGCTCAAAGGGGGCTCCACCAAAAGCCGTCTGAGCCATCTCCTGCGCAATATCCGCTAGAAATACCTTCATGTCATGATCATCTCGAATTACAATGAAACGAATCATAAGCATGTTCTCAGGACTTGGTGCGTGCCGTGCCGCTTCGAGGATTAACTCGATATGTTCATCTGGTATTCGTTCACCAGTGAACTCTCTGATGGAGCGCCGCTCACGAATCCACTTTAGAGACTCGAGTTCTCTTTCACTCTTTACTGTGTCTAAAGCTTCACCGGCAGCCTCCGATTTTTCAGCATCTGAAGCCATTTGTTCACCTCAAATCTTGTAATACGAACCCTCGGTAACCTTTTGCCTGCATAAATGTATTGCGAGAAACTAAGAAAAGGGCAAAGGGGTTTGAAACTGTAACTTTTTTTTCCTTGAGTATGGGTGCGATACACGGAGAAGGTCTGTATGATGTGTAGGACACAGCCTATATAATAACCCTGTATTAGCTCAACTATACAAGAGAACTTATGGAGCACAGAGAAGCTATATTCTTGAACGTACAAAGGCTCCTCCCGGCGATTGTACGTTCACTTTGTTCTAAGTCGGGAGCACCTATTGCTCCCTTCCCCACATCTCCGATGAGCATAATTCAGAGACCAAGTTCATCGAGTTGCAAGGCTTCGCCAACTATTCTCTCAACAGCTGCGATTTTTTCCTTATTATCGACTGTGATAGTACCAATCAAATCATCAACGACTTGACTTGTACCATAGGTATCCAGAGCTGTCATCATAATGGGCACTCCAAGCTCACGCGCCCTAGTTAATGTTCCAATTTCTGGTCCTACTCCACCAGTTAAAATAATTAAGTTGGTATCGGTTTCTAATGCGGCAAGACAAATATCTGTTCTATCACCGCTCGTAATGACTGCTTTGTCTTTTGAGCGACGGAACCACTTCAAAGCGTTCTCGGGAGCCATACTACCAACAATGAATTGGTCAATCAGGAGATCCAATTTCTCAGAGCCAATGACCATTTCTCCATCTAGTGCTCTCATAATATCACCTATAGTAGGGCTGAATAACTCACGATTATTATAAAGAACCCCGCAAAATATTATGCCGCGCTCTTCCAGGAAAGGGCGAATGCTCTCATTCACAACTTTCTTCAACATTGGCGGAACTAAATTCAAGATGACACCAATTCTTTCGGTGCCGTAATTTTTGAATAGTTCTTTTTGAAGGAGAATGTCGTCAATAGCAGAAAAATCTGGGAAATTAACAAGACAAATGACCGTTGCTCCTAGCTCCTTCGTAATATCAAGTGTTGATAAACCAACATGCATGAGCCTCCATGGAGACTGCTCGCCCTCTATTATAACATAATCTCGATTCTTTGATATATTTGCATGACAGGATTGGATTCTTTCCTTTAACTCATCTTTACTAATTCTAAGGAGTTCATCGTAGCTTGACATGTGACGAACTATCGGACAGATACAGTTCAATTGTTCCTCCATTCCAAGAATGTCTTTCATGACTGCAGCATCTTCATCCACATCCATCTCTTGTGTGCTATGGGCGAAACTCTTAATTCCCGAAGGTTTGAAGTAACCTACAGTTGATCCTCTCGCTCGAAGCTTATTTGCCAGAGCGATTGCTACCATTGTCTTTCCTGTCACAGTATCTCCTGTGATAACGATATTCTTTGCCAAGCTTATGGACCTCCTATTGTAATCTTTACATCTACTGCTGATACACCTTTTCCTTTCTCGTAAGCAAATGCAGGATTAATATCTAGTTCAACTATATCTGGAAAATCTGTCACGAGTTGACTGATTCTAAGAACTGCATCTTCAATGGCTACAACATCACTCGGAGATTCTCCTCGAACACCTCTTAGAAGCGTTCCTATCTTAGTATCCATAATCAACTCGTTCGCATCAGACCTATTCATGGGTGCAAGTCGAAATGCTATATCCTTTAGGTAGTTAACAAAAATACCTCCAGCACCAAACATTATTAGAGGTCCGAATTGAACATCTCGTGAACAACCAATTATCAACTCCTTCCCCTTTTCAGCCATCTCTTGAACATCAACACCGTAAATGATAGCTTTTGGCAGCTGTGATCTCGCATTATCCAATATTTGTAGAAATGCTACTTCAACCTCTTCAGGAGTCTTTAGACCTACCTTTATCCCGCCAATATCGCTCTTGTGTACAATATCTGGACTAGCAATCTTGAGAACCACAGGATAACCTAATTCTTCAGCAAGAGACTTTGCTTCTTCTGAGCTTGTCGCCAAACGAATTCTTGCGACGGGAATACCGTATGCTTCCGCAATTGCATGTGCTTCGCTACCAAGGAGAACTCTTCGCTTGTCTGCTCGAACATCACTAATTATTTTCTCTACCTTCTTTGTGTCAGCCTTAAATTTTGGAATTGATTCGTCCTTCAGACTATCTCGACTTACAGTATACTTGTATAGTTCTGCAAGTGCATGCACAGCTCTCTCTGGGAAGTCAAATACTGGTATGTGGCCCTCTGTCAATATTATACGTGGATAGACCATTGAATTGCCTCCCATGAAGACAGCAATTAGGGGCTTTCCGGGATACTTTGTGTGAGCATCAACGACTACCTGAGCAGTTTCGGCTTGTTTGGTCATAGCCTGCGGAGTCAGTAAAACGAGCACTGAATCAACATTCTCATCACTTAGAGCCGCTTCGATACAGAGAGCATAGTCCTCAGGCTGAGCAGTTCCAAGAGCATCGATGGGGTTGTACACTGCTGCTGCTGGAGGTAGGTTTTCCTTCAGGAATTCCACGGTCTGTGATGTCAATTGCGCAATTTGCAATCCGCTGGCTTCGCATGCGTCTGTTGTAAGTATACCAGGTCCACCAGCATTTGTGATTATTGCAACTCGGTTACCTGACGGCAGGTGCATATCATCAAAGACAGAAGCTACATCAAACAGAGCAGCCATATCACTTGCGCGACGAACTCCACATTGTTTGAAGGCGACATCATAGGCAGTGTCACTTCCAGCCAAAGAACCAGTATGAGATGATGCAGCTCTTGCACCTGCAGCGCTCACACCGGATTTGACAACGAAAATCGGTTTGTGGGGTATGACCTTTCGGCATGCATCCATGAACTTTCGACCATCAACTACTGATTCGATATAAAGAAGAATGAAGGTTGAATCGGAGTCTCTTCCGAAAGCTTCAATGAAATCAGATTCATTCAGGTGCGCTTTATTCCCAAGACTAACAAATTTTGAGAAGCCAATTTTCTCCATAAGACTCCAATCTAAAATCCCTGTCATTAATGCGCCTGATTGCGAGGCAAATGCGATGCTACCTTTTTTTGGTGTTCCAGAGGAAAATGATGCATTATAGGGAGCTGAGGTGTTGATAATTCCAAGGCAATTTGGACCTTGAATAACCATCTCATAATCCTCTGCAAGAGAAGCGAGCATTTTTTCTGCTTCTTGACCTTCATGTCCGATTTCCTTGAAGCCGGCTGTTATAATGACTAGAGCTTTCACACCTTTGACTCCGCATTCTTCGACAGCTTTGAGAACGAATTTTGCAGGAATGACAATCACAGCAACATCGACATCACCTGGAATATCTCTCACTGATCTGAATACTTTGTGGCTAAGAATCTCCCCAGCCTTAGGATTGATTGGATAAATTCGTCCTTCGTAACCGCTCTCGATAAGGTTTCGCATGACATCGTTACCAAGTTTACCACGAGTTTCTGAAGCACCAATTACTGCTATTGAACGGGGATTAAACAGACTATCAATGCCTTTTTGCTTATCCACTTTGTACACGACCTTTATGCGAGTGCGAATCGGTAGACAATGGCTCAGGAATATAACTCCTATCTTGGTGGCCAATTCGAAAAGGGACAGGTATTAGAGCAAGTTGTTAGTTCGAGAGAAAATAGAACTCAGGATTTTACTTTTCAATACCGACTGAGTATTACTCACAACCATATTCAAGTATGACACAGAGATGTTCTAGGTGATTACCCAATATGAAGCTGGTAACATTGCATATCCCGGAGCAATATGTTGAAGGACTAGAACGTCTAGTTGAGAATAATCTCTATCCTAATAGGTCAGAGGCAATTAGAATAGCAATTCGCGATCTATTGAAGAGAGAACTCTGGGGCTAAAAAGAATCCAATTTTCTCATTCTGAGCAAGTCGTTCGACATGCGAGATTGATTGAAAAGCATGAGGAGAATCTGGTCAAGCAGTGGCCTATGAGAATGGATAGTAGGTATCAAAGAAACCTTGATATCCAAACCTAATATGACATATTAAGCGTGCGAGAACTCCGCCCTTCCCTAGGAGCGTGCAATTGATAGGACCAGAAGCCTCAGAATTAAATTTGGATACAGCCCAAGTGAGAGGCAAAAAGGGCGAAAGAAGATTAGTGAAAGGGTGTCCCTGTTACAAAGAGTTTACTGGATTGGAAAAGGAAAAAATTTGTTTAAACAACGATGATGTTTTACCTATCAATGCAATTTCCGTTGATCCTTCTTTCTTTGAGCAAATTAAATCTGTAAGCGACCTTAACGAATACAAGAGCGACAATGAGAGCATGTGCTATCTTTTGATATACCTCGATAGAAAAGAGGGATTCTGTTATTGTGTTAGTCGAGGACAAAGAATCAACATCAATGAGAAAGATGTTAGAACATCAGAAATTGATGCTGCGCTTCAGTTCATTACATCCACAGAGAAGAGTAGAGATGGAGTTGTCTGTTCAGACTGTCTCTACAAGTACCTGAAGACTCTCGGAGAAGCTTCATCCGGTTTTCTCACAGATTCAGAGAGAGAGAAAATCATAATATCATACGTTAGAGAAGTTTCTATGAGAATGGCTGCGGAATTGAGTAATTATGTAGTGGAAAGCACGTCCGATGAAGCAATCGAGGAGCATGTGAAGAAATACGTTAAAAGAATCAATGGCTCTCGATCACAGTGGGCTGCTTTGACATCCAAGTTGAAACAAACAAATGCAGACAAGACATTACTTGAGCTTGTTGAGCATTACAGCTCAATCTATCGGTTGGAGTCCATATTCCTTTCTCAGGTCCTCGATTTGAAAACCACGTCAAGTGAGATGGATGCATTAGGCGCATTGAAGTTTATGGTCAATATATCTGAGAAAGTAATACAACTTAGTGATATGATCCGTGAGAAAACAAATGATCTCATAGAGCGAAATATCATGAGTAACGAACTTCAAGAGAGGCTCAAGAAACATTCAGAGAAGCGGAAGAATACCGAGTATAGATTCAGTAATCTTGTGAAGGTCCTAAGTGAGATTAATGCACACACCACACAATAATTACTATATGTCTACAAGACAAAGTAAAATGCTGCAAAGAATGAGATTTTCTTTGATTTCAGATTGAGTTGGTGCAGAGCAAAGTGTTTGAAGAGCAAGAAATGTCTTCGATAAAGATGGTCCGCGGGTGTCCATGCTACAAAGTATTCGGAGACGAGAAACTCTGCGTCAATGATGATAGTGTCTTGGAGATTGAGGCCATCGAGATTGACCCATCTATCTTTGGATTCCGCTTGGACAAAGAGAGTATGAAGGAGGAACAAGCAACTGAGAACAATATATGCTATGCATCAATCTTCGTCAACTATCCTGACAACAAGGTATATTGTATCTCACAAGGCTGGGCTCTTAGAATTCATGGTAAAGATGTTCCAGGCAATGATCTTGAAGATGCATTGCAGTTCCTGTCTACAAAAGAAGCTACAGCTAATGCCGAGATTTGCTCTGAGTGTTTGTACAAATTCATCCTGACTCTTGGTGATACATTCGCTGATCTCATGTCAAAGAAAGAGAAGACTGATGAAATCAAGCTTTACGTGGATAAATTCTCATTAAAAATCGCGGTAAAACATAGCCAAATGGATAGCATGATGCAACCCATTGGGACTGAAGAAGAGATTGAGGCCGGAGTTGATCATTTCGGATTCCTTCGTGGCTACCTTGTACAATTACTCGATCAACAACATTACTGGTCTGAACTAGGCAACAAGTACTTGGAAGAGAGGGCTCCAAAATGGGTTATTAGCCTCATAGGAATGCGAGAACGACTCGCAAGGCTTGAGTTTCAGTTTTATAGTCAGACTTTGCAGCTCAGAGACATCAATGATTTCATTCTCCTCATTAAAATGCTTCAATACATATTGAGGACTTCAGATGAGATTTTGGTAGTTAACGAAATCATCCATAGAGAGATTCGTTCAGATAGATTCAGAGAATTCGCGGGGAAGGATGAAAGACTTGGTATCCTTTCGGGATATGCTGAAAAGAGTAGAACCGTAGAGCACAACTTTGGAAATATTCTTCAGATACTCACGAAATTATAATTTGGATTCGTTTTATCAGGCAACATTATCCAGCAAGCCAAACCATACACAATACATTGCTCCAGGAAGAAAATTACCCATAAACTATCACATGGGCTATTTCTTTAAAGCATGCTAGGCAAAGAATCTAGGGTCAGATAGGATGGTTCTGATTAATTCTCGCGCAGTCGTGGTCGGTAGACTATTCCACTCATCAACAAACTCATGATATGTCTTTATGCTCTCTAGAACAAGCGCAGAAAGATCTTCAATATCCTTCTCTGATACTTTTGAACCAGTACCAAGTCCAGGACAGATTTGCTTCACAGCACTAAGCCCCCACTTGCGTTGACTTCCTTTCTCCTGGAATACAAAAGGAAATGATCTACACACAATGGGTCGTAATGTGTGAATCATGCAAAGGTTATCTTTTAGAAAAATGCACTCCCCATTTTCCATTTTCCTCAGAGCGATGAAAGCCGAACCTCTCTCAGTACTTGGGGATGGGATCCCTTGAAGCCCAATTGGAATTGTATTGGGATCATCAACAATGTAGAAATCAAGAGCTCTCATTGTTTCCTCTGGACTCAAGCCTAAAGCTGTTGAGATTCTGGCAATATCGCGACCTGTTACAGTAATTAGCATTGAGTCTTCACGACAACATGCTCCACATTTAGTACACTCAAATTGCGGCAGCCTATCCTCAACTTCTCTAGGTGACATTCAGACTCATCCTGTTTAACGATTGGCTGAACATTTACTATCCCTATTGTCACATAAGGGTTGGCAAGAACTCTGCAAGTCTAGCCATTCCCTCTTGTATCTCAGAAACAGAGATGGGGTAAGAGAACCTGAGGTAATTGTCATATTTTGCTCCGAATGCAATACCAGGTGTACAACATACTCCGGTCTTCTTAAGGAGAAGTTCAGCTAGAGTGTTACTGCTTAAACCGAATCTTGTGAAGTCAGGAAAGACGTAGAAAGCACCCATAGGATTCAGACATGGTACTCCTTCGATTTCGTTGAAGAGACGAGTAATCTCATCTCGGCGAGCCTGATATTCCTTGACCATCACATTGATGGAATTCTGATTACCTGTTAATGCTTCTACACCAGCATATTGAACAAATGATGTGGCGCAAGAAGTTGTGTTTTGCTGGATTCTAGCCATGTTTGAAATGGTTTCTTCATTACCAATGGCATAGCCTAATCGCCAACCAGTCATACTGTAGGATTTACTCATTCCATTGATCACAAGGGTACGCTCCAGGGTCGGATCTACTTCGAGCATTGATGTCTGTTTGAAACCATCATAGACGAGCGTTTCGTAGATTTCATCAGAGAACACAACGAAATCATGGTCCATCGCAAGATCATAGATGAGCTTCATATCTTCCTTGCTTAGAACGCCCCCAGTTGGATTATTCGGACTGTTTATGACGAGCGCAGACACAGTTCTAGAAACGGCATGTTTCAGTGCTTCCTCATCGAGACCATAGTTGGGAGAGGTACATACGTCAACAGGTTTTGCATTGACAGTTCTTATCATGACTCGGTAAGTAGGCCACGCAGGTGCCAAAAGTAAAACATCATCTCCAGCATCGATTGTACTTAGAAACCCTTGGAATAATGCCATCTTGGCGCCGGGCGTGACAATGACATTATTTCTGCCATTAATCTTTATACCACGGGACATATAGTATCCCTGAATAGCATCTAGAATTTGAGGTATACCACGAGCAGGTGTATATCTTGTCAGACCTTTTTTCAATGCCTCAATGCCAGCTTTGACAATATTGTCAGGTGTGGGAAAATCTGGTTGTCCAACCTCGAAATGATATACTTTTTTACCCTGACTTTCAAGACTCTTGGCCAAGTCAAACATCTTCAATGTACCTGACTCAGGGATTCGTTCCATCGTATGAGAAGTCCAATCCATTTATGGTACCACCATATCATGCATATCTGTCAGAAAATCACAGAAATATACAATGATTCGGTCGGCAACCCAACACTAAATAAATGCATTCCGTTTTGTCAAAATCTACAAAGCTCGAACAGCCTCTGTTTTTGGTCATTAGTACCGCCTACGCGAATACGATCTAGAAGTATCTCACCAAGACCTAAATCATATGCTCTTCTCAAATACCCTATTTGTATAGGATCAATACCAAACAAACCAGCACAGAATGAATCTACTGCAACTGGATTCAGGCCAACAATAATTGCACCAATCTTTTTTGTGATTTTATCTTCCCGTTTACCTATTACCAATGATGTAAGGTCGACAACAGTAAGTTGTGGTGGATAGACTGATAGGAGGTCCAATAGAACATCATCCATTCTTTCGTGGTATATACTTTTATCAATCTCTGGAATCAAACCAAGAAGATTCTTTATGCCAGCCCCAATTGCACGGATTTCAGGGTCAATTTTTACTGTTGGTATATTGATGAAGAAGTTAGGTTCTGTAAGAATGGATGGCATGCTGTGCCTTTGAAAAAAGTATCCTGGCATCTTTACAATGGATGTGGGAAGTTCAGAGAGATTGACTAGCGTAACATCTGAATTTGAAAGTGCAGTATATCCCATATGATGAAAAGCATCAGTAGTTCTTCTTAGAGGATTATCACTCTCAACTATTGAAGCAGAACCGAGATTCTTGAATGCTCCGAGAACAGCTCTCACAACACTAACACTTGTGTTTCCAACTAGCTTGGGATCGTATATCGATGGTTTAATCAGCACACGTGCTAATCTCTTGGGGATATCCAAAGGAGATGTAAGTTTTGAGAGGGCGACTTCTAACGCCTCCATAGGATTTCTGCGTAAACCAATTGAAACCTCAGATGTGTACTTCATGTTGATTGATGTAGTTGTCCAAGGCTTTAAGTGAGTGCTTTGTATCTAAAGCCAGTGAAATGAAACTATCAGATAATCAAAGAGAGAGATATTCTCGTATGCTCGCTCTGAGGGACTTCACTGAGAAGGACATGCAAAAAATCATGAAAACTAATGTCACAGTTGTAGGAGCAGGGGGACTAGGAAGTCCGGCACTTCGGCTACTAACAGCAATTGGTTTTGGAACTATTAGGATAATCGACAGGGATATTGTTGAGCTTTCTAATATTCAGAGACAGACTATCTACAACACGGAAGATATAGGAGAACCTAAAGCTCTTGTTGCGGCTGCCAATCTAGCGTTGATGAACCCGGAAGTGGAATTTGAGCCTTTAGCGGTTTCAATCAAAGAGGAAAATGCAATCGAGCTATTGAAAGGAACTGACATTATTATAGATGGGCTTGATTCATTCAAGACTCGTCGATCTGTCAATAAAGCAAGTCTAGAACTGAAAATACCATATATCTTTGCAGGAGCAGTAGAATACTATGCAAACCTCTCAACCTTTATTCCGAGTAAAACAGGTTGCTTGCATTGCCTCATGGGAGATGCAGAAGATAATCCGGATAACACATGTGCGCAAGTTGGAGTTTCGCCGACCCTCCTTTCTCTTGCTGCATCTGTGGAGGTAAATGAAGCTATCCGCCTGGCAACAGGAATTCCACCTATTCTTGCCAATCGTCTCATGACAATTGATTCCGCCTCACTCAGTTTTGATTTCTTTGACATAGGTCGTGTTGCTAATTGTCCACAGTGTTCACAATCAAGAATTGTTATGAAGAAAGAAGGAGATGGCATCACAGTACACACCCTATGTTCTCAGAGCTTCAATATCTCTCCACCTACCATTATGAATTTGAATCTGGAGAATATTGCAAGAAATCAGGATTCTCAGGACAAATTGACAATTGGCAAGAAATTTCTTGTTATACAGAAACCATCGGGATCCAGAATCACACTTATGACTTCAGGTTCAGCCATTATTAAAGGAGTCAATACTGCAGATGATGCAGTACACCTTTACGAAGGAGTTCTCAAAGGCATACATTAAGCTCCAAAGAACAACCTTCGGGCTCTGCGTTTTCGCTCTTCTTCATCTTCCTCGCTCTCAGGAGGCGGTGGTGGAGCTGGAGGCTTAGTGATTGAGTGTTGTACCTCTTCTGATTCTTCAGCTATAGTGTCATCCATCTCAGGGAACAAGCCTTCATCCTCGTCCTCAGTGAATTCTTCTAGATTCTCTTCCCCACCCATAGATGACTCTTTAGAGGTGCTCCAAACTTCAGGTGATTCAGACGGCTCCGGGGGCGCATCAAGTGATTCCTCGGTAAATGAATCATTATCCTCATCTAACGGTTCTTTAAAGTTATCATCATCAGCTGTCATATATTCATCAAGTTCTGTATCTGGAGGTTCGGGCTCAGAGGTAGGAGTTACCGCAGCCTCGTATTCAGACCAAGTAAATCCGGAGCGCTTCTCAGCAACTTCTGGTTCTGAAGTTATTTCTTCTAGATCTTCGAGTTCTTCAAGGTCTGATCCTTCAAATTGTTCTTCATCTACTGATTGTTGTTCATCGGTGTCAATCACGAGAGGTGGTGGCTCTACAAGAACAAAATCAGTTGTGAAATCACGTTGTGGTCCATCCATGACAAAATCCTCTATGGGCTCGTCTCCTAGTCTTTCAACTGCATCAATTGAAATAGGGGATTCATCTGTTTCAATGGTTATTTCTTGAGATGAATCATAGTCTTTAGACTCTATAGCAATCTCATATGTTTTATCAGGGACAGAGTCAATTGGCTCTTCATTGTCATCCGTCATTGTAGACTCATAACCAGAGGGTGGTTCGACTTCAGGTTCCGTGGACTCAAGAGAATCTGGAATCTCATCTTCTTCATCATCTCTGACGAAAGAGAGACCTAGTTTTTCACGTAAACAGGACTCACACCGTTTTGCGGCAGCAATAAGTCCATCATGAATGAAGTCTTCAAGACTCTTCGCACGTCCGGGATTTCTTGCAGCCCATTTGTTGAAGCTATCTACCATTCTCAGTGCATCACGCACGCCCATCCAATATTCGTCTGTTCGTTTATTATCTGAGCTCACTAAAGACACCAAGCTGAGAGGATGATAGAATTGAAAAAAAGGTTTGTACTACTTCTCTTTCTTGGTCTTTCGTTCCAAGATCTCAGCTACGACTTCATCAAAGATATGTTCAATTTCAGTCTGCTTGAATTTATCCATCGTAGAGCTCACAGTCACGATACGGGTTGGTATTTCAGCACCGAGATTCTCCCGAATTTCATTACGATAGAGAGTTTCTAATTCCGGATCAGGTTCTCTAAGTACAATAATGGCACCACTTGCTCCTTTGTACGTCAAGGTGAGAAGTATGTCAAGAGCAGAGTGCCGGGGAGACATAAAAACTGCATGCACTTCAGAGGTGTCAAAATCAACTTCGGTGGATCCTATTCGAATCCCATCTACTGCAACAACAGGATCGTCAAATATTGAGAGTACATCCATGAGAAGCTTGTCATCAGGACCGATTACTGTTATCTTGAATAGATACTTCCTTATTTTTTTACCATCTTTCTTTTTTGCAGGCGTCATTGCTCCCGGTACTCCCATTGGCAAATCAGTTTCTCGATATGAAATTAGTATGATAATAGATAAAGAAACTGCATTATTCAGATATACCTTGTGCCCACAAATATTAATGAGTCTAATGGATGAAAATGGATAGTTGAAGCCATAGATTATTAAGCGGTTGCTAGAGGGCCATAAAATGGGAAAATAAATTGGCAACAGTCGATGAAGTCTTCAAATCATTAGAACCTGTCATGGATCCAGAACATCCTATATCAATTACAGACCCACAAATGTCAATTGTAAAACAAGAGTATATTGAGGTTGATGAAGACTCAATCAGTGTCAGGTTTAAACCTACAGTTCCATATTGTCCTATGGGAGGATTAATTGGTATCTTGATAAGACATCGATTGGAGTCCGTATATCCTAGTAGCAAAATCAACGTGTTAGTCTTACCAGGTTCACATTCGCTAGAAGCACAGGTTAATGAAATGATCAGTAATGATCAAAAGTACAACCAGATTATTGAGCAGATGAAGGACCGCGGAATGATCTAACAGCTATTGGAGGATTCGAACGCCTTTGCAATGGCGACAAAATCTACTTCCATTGGGATTCCTATTTATTATACTTGGAATCTTTCTGCTTTGGTCTACTAGTAAATCAGTTGAGAGTGGAGTGTTCTTCGTTTTTCCTTTCTTCTTTGGAGGTTCAGGTGTTCTCGGTTTTGCAATCACAATTACATTTGTCCTAGTCTTTACTATCATAATTCTACGGTTCCTATCAATAGCTGTTCTACAGACAGATTCTCAGTCTGATTTGAATGAACAGAACTCCTTTATTCTAGTAGGCTCATGTTGTGCATATTGCTCAAAACCAATACCAATCAATTCAACATTCTGTCCATTCTGTGGTAATCCGGTTGAACAGAATGATGGATAAACTGAGAGAATTTGATATATCACGAAGGAACATATTCATGACAGATCTTGACATACGGCAACCCGTTATTGATGACCTGGTTCAGATTATTGAAATAGAAAAGAATTGCTTTCCAATTCCGTGGAGTCAAGAGATATTCCTTCGGATTACAATTACCAAGGGGAGATTTCAAGTAGATGACGACGTCTTTATTATAATGAAGGTATTAGCGCGTCAGAGCTATGTTATTGGGTATGTCATTTGGGAAGAATCGGTATATGAAGAGCATGGGCATATACTCAACTTAGCAATCCGTGAGGATGAACGCTGTAGAGGAAATGGAAGTTTGATACTTAACCATGCGCTCAACAGAATGCGGGACGCAGGGATGAGGACATGTGAGCTAGAGGTTCGTGAGAGTAATCAAGAAGCTAGAAGTCTCTATAGTAGGGCAGGGATGGTGGCTGTCGATAGAGTGAAGGGATACTATGATGTTGAAGACGCCATCATCTATGCCATTGAATTCTAGGTCACTCTTCCTCTCACTAACCGCGGGCCAAGAATATCGTGATACAGTCTAAGATATGTTTCATCTTTCGATATCAAAGCGATAAGGTCATCTGTTGCTGTTGCACCACCGACCAATAGCTCACTATCGTCTATTATTGATAGGAACATTGGGGTCCTAGTTTCCCATACCCGCCAGCCTTCTAGGGATGATAGATTCGGATCAAGTTCTTCGGTTTCAGGAACAATGAGCACCTTACGTTTTGGTTGTTTGACCTTAGCCAACTTCTTATAGTCTAGGCAATTGGGATCGATGATGGAGATTACAATAGAGTCTGTAGCTCTATCTGCCATATCTATAATATGAGCGCATGCTTCCTCTTTCCCAGATATGTACCAAGTTCTTTTTGATGGGTCTTTAATCATCTCATCTCCAATACTATGGATAGCATTGAGTACCTCTATAGTTGCCTTGGTATTGTCGGTTATTCCCACAATTGCACTATGTATCCTATCGTTCAATGAAGACATATTGTCTTTCTGTTCCACCGACCATCTTCTGAGTGTCTTCTCGCCAAATTCTCCATGCGAAGAGAGCGCCCGATTTCGGTTCTGTTTCAAACCGGAGGTCTCTTTATTGATTGTATTGATTGTTTCAGTTACAGAATCCGTGATTTCCTTGTTCTTTGCTGCAAGCGCTAGCCTCGTTTTCTCTAGAAAATTCGATGTATCACTGCTTAAATGAGTCTTGAGATCCAGACCAGTCGTTTCGAACTTGCGGGAGGCATACTGGTTTGACAACTCTGCACTTTTCTGAACTTGGTCAAATACCTCATCACGATGATTTGTTAGAGCTATTGAAGCATTCTCAATAAGGTTCTTGAATCCTTCAGATATTGATTCTGCAGTTCGTATGCATTCTGTAAAAGATGTAGATAGATCTGTAGTGATTGTTCCATAATCCTGTAAGTTTCTCTGAGCTATCTCTGTTTCCATGTTCTCAAGTTCTTCACTCATTCTTGTCGGCATAGTGGTGAAGGAGTCATTGCTCTTCGTTAGAGCATCTGAACAGCTGTCGCCAAATTCATTTAGGCGCGCAGTTACAATCGATTCAGCATTTTGTATCAAAGATGTAGCAATTTCCTGGAAACTATCCATATCAGTTTCGCCACGTTCCTGAATCGCCAACGCAACTTCATTAGCTGCCTTCTGTAGACCTTTCTGCATAATGATGAGCTCGTTCTTCAATTTACTGCCGAATGCTTCTAGAGATGTTGCCACATTGGATACAGAAGAATCAACCCATACAGCTGCTGCATCAAAGGCATTAGCCACTTCTGATCGCCTTGTTTCCACTGTTGCCAGTACTTCTTCCTTCGCAATATTTCGATCTTTGACTCCACCTGTTTGATTCTCGGAGAGCTGTGTCTGAAATGCTTCAATGGAGGCTGCTGAGTCCTTTGCCCTTTTCGTAGCAAGTCGGTTCATTTTCTTGCTCGTATCAGCAAGGAACCGTTGTTTGCGGTCCTTTTGTTGGGCTACAAATCCATCAACAACAATCTTTCCCCCAGCTGAGCTCTTCTCAAGAGATGCTGCGACAATATCTTTCACATTATCTAGCCGCCCTGAGATATTGTCACGCGCTCCATTAACACTGACCTTGAATTCTTGAGATACTTGTTCCATATTTTCAATAAACTGATCAACAGTGCCCGATTCTATATCTCTTAGACTCTCTTCTGTACTTCTGATAGAAGACTCAAGATTTGTGAGTGTTTTTGCCATATTTTCAGAAATCTCAAAGCGTTTCTGCACCGAAAGTTCATTTAGAGCCTTCTTAACAGCAGCGACTGTGGAGGCAACGTCATCAATTTTAAGCGCAATCTCAGTCGAGTACTCTTTCTGAATCTTCAGTGAATCATCCTTGAGAGTTGTTACCTCATTCTTTAATGTAGTTCGGAACTCTGAATGCGTAGATGCAATAATATCTCGTGCTTCCATGGTCTGAGAAGAGAGAAGCCCATTGAATGTAGCCTCTAAACCCTGCGTGAGGGAGATGAACTGAGTTGTAATATCTTCTAACCTATTATGAAATTCTTCCTTTATTCCGAGAGTGTGTTGGTCAATCCTAGTTGTTTGCTCGAGTATTGTATTAGTGATATCCTTCTGAACTCTATCAGCCTGTGAGCTAATGGTTGCTATAGATTGGGACATCCGATTATCCAGGCGTTCTCGCAATCCCTCATACAACTCTTTTGACTCACGTACTTGCTTTTCTGTTGCTGATGTGAAACTAGTAATTAACTCATCAAGACTTTGACCAATGCCATTTTCAAAGTCATGTGTCGTCTTCTTTACAGATGTTAACAAAGTTTCATTCTTTGTATTTGTACTCTTAATGACTGAATTGAAAGCTGATTTCAACCGACTATTCATCGCTTCAGAGATAGAGTTCAGCTCTGTCGTTTCTGTGTCTAGAATTGTTGTTACATCTTTAGCCGTGTCTTTCAATTTCTTCTCTATAGATGTGACTGTATCACCGACCCATTTTTCGAGTTCCGCATGGAGTTTCTCTACAACAGCATCGCAATCATTCTGTTCAACAACATTCTGTGACTGAAGAAGATCAAGCATCATCGAACGAGTCTCAGTCAATATTGTTTCAGAATCACCACCAAGGACTGTAGCTAGTGAAGAGATTGCCTTGTATTCATCCATCAATGACGTATTGACTCTCTCGATGTGTGATGTTAATGAGTTTTTCATTTGTTCGAGGTATGATGCATCAGTGGAAGCAACTTGGTCTAGCTGGGATGTCACAGATTGGGATGCAACGTCCATGAATCCAGAAACCTCGTTCTTCCAGTCATCAACAACGTCACTAGCAGAGTCTGCAATCTCTATTGCTGCATCAATCCTGCTTTTCGCAAACTCGCTATATTCTTTTGAGATGATACGTGCCTGAGCAATGACCTCCTTGAGTGATTCTTGACCTGTGAGATATGCTTGCCCCAACTCGCTATCGAGATGGTTGAGCATTTGTGATATCTCAGTGGATACCTCATTAATTACAGCAAGTCCATTATCGGAAGCGGCAGATGCCAGAGATGTTAAAATTCCTGAAATCTCGCGTACAAGACTCTGGATTAGCTCTGATGACTTTGTGAGCGCGGACGAGACAGCATTTTTTGCAGATTCGACAAGTGCTGAAGATTTCGCTTCAAACTCTCCAACAGAACCTAATGTTCCTTTGCGCTCGTTCTTTATCCATTTATCAAATTCACGAACCTGCGCTTTCAGATCCTTCGCCATTGCAATCTGAGCCTTATCTATTTCCGCTTGTAGCTCAAGTAATTTTGAGCCTAGGCTCTCATCAAGAAATGTATCCATACCATTCATCGCGAGCTCAATCTCATCTGAAAATCCAGTCATGGTTTGTGTCGCAGTTGTCGCAACATTCTCAATCTGCTTTGTTACTAAATCAAGAACTTGATTCTCATATGATGTGAGAGCTGATTTTAGTTCCTCAAGAGACTTGGTTTGTGAAGTGATAATGCCATCGACCACAGATTCGATTTCAGTTATTCTGGAGGAGAATAACTTCTCAGATTCATCTGTAAGTCCTGTCACACCACTAAGAGAATCTGCGAGAGTACCAGATAGAGCCATACTTGGTGAAAGAGCTCTGTACACTGGTACAATTCCATCAATTTGCTTGATCAGTCCTTTGCTAACAAGACGACCAAGAGTTCTCTGAACCGTTGCGAGTTTTTCTCCTGAAAGAAGAGCCACTCCTCCAGCGGTCATGTTGCCACCCAGATAGATTGGCACGATTGCCTTGACCTCAGCCTCGGTTAATCCAAGGTTATCCCTGAGGATAGGCACCGATTTACTTACTGTATCATCACTCATTTGCGCATCCCGCCGCAGTATATGTATATTCGAGCTGTTTTGGTGAAATCGCACTTTCAATTGCAGATCTTAGATACTTTCACAAACAACTCATTTAGGAATTCAGCCTCTAGATACTTATCATCAGAATCAAGAATGACTTCAATCTGCAGCTGAACTGTCCCTTCAGTTTCTTTGATATATATCGCTTCGAAGGCACTTGCAATCTCACTCTTCTGAAGAGCCCTAAAGGCTGTAGAGTCGGGTTCATCTGCAATAACTGAGAGAATCCACCAATTTGGAGTCAAATCTTTTACTGTTGACTTGACTTGGTATCTCTCTGAGAACAGTTCGCAATACAGCTTAAAGACATTGAATGTCTTGATTCTATCCTTTGTAGGATTTACTGTTGCTATACCACGAGCAAAATCGAAGCGAAATAGTAGGCTATCTCCTGCTACGAGCATTATGTTGCCTTCATGAACTGAAGAGAAATTAGTCCATTCTTTCTTATACTTGGTAGTAAAATGTCTGATAGAGCTAATACCAAGTGTCTGTAGAAGGTCCTTTATTGGAAGCCGCCTATCCACCATCTTTCGCCCTTTCTTCTCTAATACATATCTCCGTATCTGCTCAAGATTTTGGCTGTAACAAAAGTTGGGCAAATCATTAACTTCAACGCCAATTTCAATAAGAGCATTGAGAAAGTTGCGGTTCATACATGCAGGACGAGTCGCGCATCTAAGCCTGTCCTCTTGACATTCGGTACATTTCTTTTGATGTAGATCCATAAGCTCTTTTGCCAGTTGTTGGTCAGCTGGCTTATCAAGAAGCTGCATTCTCTGTTGAAGTTCATCATTATGCTTTGTTAATTCCATTACTGCTACCGTCCATCTAGATGGTGAAAGATTCTGAACCTAGGAGCTACGACTGCATAGGTGATTGATTTTCACCGTAGGCATGTCTAATTGCGCAATTGTGAATTTTAGAGATAAACCTATGGCTCAGAAATAGGCAGAGTTGAGTCGTGTTGGCATGTTTGGACAAGTACGCATGAAATAGAAGATGTTCCTAGGAGTTCTTTGCAATCTCCTTTAGCTTGCTTGTCCAAGATTTGATGTCTTTGTTCAAACCCGCAATATCATTCTCATTGAGAGTAGCTGTGGGGGGGTATGATTTGAGCTCTCTTGCTTTTTTACCAAATTGAAACAGAACAGGCGTGTGGCCTTGAATCATTGATGTCAATTGATCCCGAACCTCTTCTAACGCCTCAGCCATGTCGCTAGCCTCGGTTTGCGGATTAACGAGACCAAGTAAACGATCCATTAATGAGTCAATTGTTGATGGAAGACTAGCTTTGGATATCGGAGACTTCTTCTGAGGCTCTGGGATTAATTCATCCTCTGTGTTCTTTGATGTTTTCTTTTCAGTAGATTTTATTTGAGTTGATATGGCACCTTCAGCGATTTTAGATACTAAATCAGCTGTTTCATTTATTCTTTCAACGGAGAGGTTGTACTTACGCTCAATATCATCAAGCTGTCGAACAATAATTCCTACAATCTCTTGGGTCTCTTGAAAAGCGGTTGACAGTTCTTCGAATTTCTCTTCAATACCTGACAGACCAGCGATGTATCCTTGGAGATCGTCTAATTTCTTGGAGATGACCTCAACTTCAGACATTCCAAGTAGAATATCATCAATTTTCTTGATTATGACTTCTGTTTCTTTTGACTCATTGATTTCACGAACTGATTCACTTACCTCATTCAATGAACTTGTGAGCCCGTCAATCTTCTCAGTCAGCTCTTCAGAACTCTTGGATTCCTTCACTTCTTCAATAACCGTCTTGATTTCATCCAGAGATGATTCAAGATTGTCAATTTTCTCCAAAGGTTCTATAGATGATTTTAATCCCTCAATCTCTGAGCTAATTGTTTCAATCTTCTCAGCGATATCTGGCACCGAGTTTAATGCATCTAAGTCCTTACGTAGGCTAGCGAGTTCTTCAGTTAGCTCGCCAACTTTCTCTAGGATTTCTCCGATGTCTGCGTTGTCTTCAGAGCCCATAATATCCCCAACTAGATGAAGTTGATTTGCGATTTATCAAAGGAGCGTAATTAGCCTTTCGGGAATGTAATGAAACCTGTAAAAAACACTATAATAGCATTTCAGGCGAATACCAACATGAATTATGTATCCTTATCACGTACAATTTCAAGATTTAACTCATCAAGAAGTGGAAATACATGCTCTTTGTTTTCAGCATTCATTCCTTTCCAATCAACAATTGCCTTTGTCACTTTTCCTGTTGTTCGGGTCATCATCTGCTCTACGATTTCCAATGTCAATTCGTTAATGGAATATTTTGGAGCAATATGACCTATCTTATACTCCTTTTCGAGCACTAGTTTGTTGAACTTACTAGCATAATGCATGCCGCCAAAACCTATAGCTGATTCTGCAGGGAGTGGTTCCCTGGTACAATCCATAATAGCAGCAGCTACAGCTTGTGCACCTTCCTTATGAATCCAGTATTCCTCAGTACTGCCTAGCTCAACAAACACTAGAGGAACTGTCATCGAAGTGGGTCCGTGATGAGTGACTTCAAGCGAAACATCGAAGTCATTTAGATTCCTTTCACTCCGTTCAATTGTAAGCCGTTTCAAAGCTGCAGCTACTAATGAAGGAGCTGAAATCGAAACCTCATAGGGATTGCCACCAAAGAGTGCTTCAGACCCAAGATTTCCTGTACTATGGACAAGCAGTGATGGTCTTGCAGACTCAGCCCGATGGCGCGAACAGAAAATGAATGCCTCAGCATCGAAATGCTCCTCAAGATGGTCGCAGAATATCATATCGCGATTGGTTGTGATGAGAATTGTAGCATCATCAAATGAAAGGATTGGATTGTTTTCAAAGGTTTCACCGGTTAAAGAAAAGCCATATTCCTTTTCTAGAACGCTCTTGATTGTTTGACTGGCAATATCTTTCTCGGATGTAACTAATACGCGCAAAGTGTTCGACCTTCACTTACTCTAAAGTACACATTTTGAGAAGCGGTTCAAGGGAAACCTCAAGGTCTATCGTGACTTTTTCACTAAAAGCCGCTAGTATCTCTGTTTCAATTCGCGTTTTGAACTCGTTTACTTTTGTAATCTGGCGTTCTAAATCATCTCGGATTCGAAGTAAATCATTCCTATGATACTCCAAATTTTTGTAAGCTTCATTGAGTGCGGTCTGCAGCTCCTCACTCTTCTTGTATACATCAGAACCAGCATATGTGCGACGTTTCTCTTCAATGCTCTTTGCTTGGGTTTGAAAATCTTGTAGCCCACCCTTGCTAATTGCCTCGATTTCTTCAATTGCACGTCTCCCGAGTCTGTCTTTCAGATCCAATTTGTTTCTTTCAATTGCTTCTTGAACGCCTCTGAGACCTTCAAGCAGTCCTGGATATCCATCAGCCTCCTTGGCTATTGCAGCATATGGATCATCGAAATATTCGTTTAGGGCAATTTGACCAGCAGGTCCAATACGAACTCCAGTATCAACTTGCAGGAATTTCTTCACTTGTTTCTTTAGTGGATTCAATTTCATTCTAAGTAGACTCGATATACGTTCAGCTTGCTCATCCAAATTAAGCAAATCTGCAACATTAGACATTTCAACAAACTCATCATTGGCACGTTTTGCATTCTGATAGTCATTCTCAGCAGTCTGTATCTTCAAAAGCACGGTTTTGATTTGTTCTTCAAAAACATCCTTGCTAAAGGTGAGGTCATGGAGTGTAGTAATGCGACCACCTATACGTTCTAAATCTTTAACCCAAGCATAATCATAGAGAAGCTTGCCAATACGCTTCATCTCTTTTGCCAGTTCCTTCATGGCTTCATCAAGAGCCTTTATGGTTGTTTTATGACGCTTGTCCATTCTTTTGATCCATCTGGCGCCGGCTCCCCAAAGTTCCTGGATGAATCTCTGGATTTCACCCTGCATAGCTTCTGTACTCTCGTACGTGATTTCTTTCTCTACATAGAAATCAGACACGATCTCTTTGAGCTTTAAACCAAACCTAGCAGCAATCCCAGAAGATTCTGGATCATCCTCCCCGTCACTTTCGAAAGCCTTCACCATTTCTTGTACATCTTTCAGAGCACGTTCAACAACTTTATAGCTTCTCTCGGCTTGTTTGACAAACTCACCCGATTTTTTCGTGAGCTGTTTTCTGTACCATTTTTGGAGCTGGTCTACTGTAAGATTTGTCATTGGTATGACCTACCCAGATAACTGGCTGATTCCTGCAACGAGTTTATCAACTTTATGAAAGGAGAGAAGATGTCCAAGAATTCTCTATGTCTTAAACGTATACTGAGATTTATATCGCAGGAGGTTACTGTTCACTCTGCATTGGTACAGTGATCGGTCATGTCTGAAATCCTTGAAACCGGCAATCGTAGCCCAAGGCTGGATATCTCATACGCTGTAGAGTGTTCATCCTGAGGAAAAGGTCGCCTTGGTTTCTACATCAAACGCCTCAGTCTGATCGATACCTCGGGTAAAGAACAGTTACTACTCCGAAATCCTGCGGACTATAAAGGTGGGTTTTGGCTCACCTATGTTGCAGACAATATTGTCTACAAGGCGAGCTCTACCGAGAGTTCAACTATCTCTCTCGTTAGAGTTGAGTCGGGGAAAGGAGGATTGCATCTAGTTCTTAGTCATTCTCCATCTGAGAGTGATTCTCCCAAGGTCCAATCAGATATTAAGGCGTGGAGCCATAACACTCCGATCCTGCTGGTTCGTTACTCTGCAACAAACCTTGGCAAGATGCCCATTGAGAACCTGAAACTCTATTATATCATGGATCTCGATGTTGGTGGTCCTGCGAGCTACAAGGATGATGTTGGAACCTATGATCCAGAATCCGGCATCATGTATGCATGTGATAATAACCCGCTGTGTGTGGCTATGACATCCAGACCAGAACCTGATGCTTGGGAGATCAGTTCTCCAACCCAAATCAGGATTGATGAAGAATCAACCGACCTCAGCAAGAACCTCAGATATGGACCTAAAGACATCGCCACTGCGCTGCAATGGAATCTGGGAACCCTTGATTCAGGTCAAGGGCGTGTAGTGGATGTTGTCCTTAGTGCCAGCAACAGCCTCAATGGCGCAAAGCTACTCTTGCCATCCGCTTGGGAACTGTTCAAGAAGAAGATTCGATGATGTCGGTATGTAAAGCCTAGCAGTATCGATTGAGAGCAGGGATGCACCTTGTTTCTTCTTGCGAACCCCAAAAATAAAGAATAGGGGGCAAACAAAGCCCCCTCAGGTCTAGTGATTTCTCTCAAAATAGTCTGCTATCATCTGAGCCTCATACGTCAAGCGAGCTTTTTCTCCTTTGCAGCACATGTCGCCACCCTTCAGTAAACCCATCTCTTTTAGAGACCTTAGATTCCACTTCACGGTACTATAAGGGACAGCAGACCTTCGAGAAACTTGATCTGCTAGTGCTGTGACAGTCAGGTTTTCGTGTTTTAGAAGTCTGTGAGCCATCATCAGAACAGCCTTCTGAGTATCACTCAGTCTGGCATTTGCTAATTGCAAGAGAGTTGCTACAAGACTGCTATAATTAGTTGAGGAGACCTTACGGTCACTCGAGAACACGTTCACCTGCCTTAATTTGGCAGTCACCTTTCGTGTTTGAGACCCGATATTGATGGGCAGAGTGTGATGTTTCAGTACCCATTGCGATTTTCACCTCAGTTTATTTTTGGGTCAAAAAGCATGACTAGTGTATCGTCTTAAGTTTTGCTACACCCTCTTTGATATAAATTCAAGATTCCATATCAGGCATTTCTAAGCCCATACCTCGAAGCTTTGTAAAACCTTGACTGAACAGACTCATGTGGTGGCGGATGTTTTCTTCAATATCCGCTAAATCTGACAAGTACGGGACTAACTCATCAAAGCCTCCTGATTCATACTCCTCTCTTAAGGTTTGAATTGTATCACTCATGGACAGCATTGCTTCTTCGATGACCTGAGTCAGGTCTATCATTGATTGTACAACATCACGGGTGTCAGGATCCGGCATGAAAGGCATAAAGTCTTCAAATGCAATTGCAGCATCTCTACATTTCTCTACACGACCAGGGATGAGCTCATCGTACATGGAATGCATCCAGCCTATCCGCTCACCATGAGTCAGGTCTCGAAGATTCTCAAGTGAGAAGTAACCAGTATAGGGTCCAAATTCTGATGACTCGTAGTATATCCACTCATCAAATGCTTTCAGAACTCTCTGCCAACCTTCTTCAGCCTCTGACATGAACCCACCTAAAATACTGTCACCAACTGGGGTTATAAACTAACTCGATAGAGAAGGAGTGAGATGAAGCGGGATTTCAACAACACCATAATAGAGATACTTAGAGAAGCAAAAGAGAATGGAATTATTACCGGACAGAATGGATTCAAGAGAGATATCTTGGAGCATTTGGGTGTTTATGGTGACAAGGATGGTGTGATTGTTGTTGATCGTGAAAAGAGAATCGATCTGGCAATGGCTGCAGTAGAAAAAGGCATGGAAATATCAGAAGTGATTAGTTTTCTAACATGGAAAGATTTCGAGGGTTTAATAGCTGGTATTTTAGTTGAGAATGGATTCCGCTGTATCGAAAGCTACCGCAGAAAGGGAAATTCCTTTGAAAGAGGCATGGAGATAGATGTAATTGGAGTCCGAGGAAGACTTGTTTTTGCAATAGATGCAAAGATGTGGGGGGTTCGAGGTGGAAAATCGTCCTCATTGCGGACAGCCGTCGAGAAACAGAAGGTAAGAACAAAGAAACTTGTGAACCAAAGCGATCATCTATCTAGGAAGATGAAAGCAGAAATTCAAGGACAATACGAATTTGTCCCCATAATAGTGACATGGTTGGTAGAAGAAGTCGAATTACACGAGGGTGTGCCCGTTGTCCCTGTGTTCAAATTCAACTCGTTCGTTTTAGATTTTGAATCGTATAGAGATCTGATAGTTTCCTATACGGAACTAATCACATAGGTCAGATATCTGCATTCGTAAGAGTATTCGATATGGTATCCATTAGTAAGATGTCAATGAAATCGCTTGGATTTGTATCTGCGAATTCTTTCACAGCTGGATAGGAAATTAGATGCTCCCTGATTGATAGAGAGATTGTTTTGGCTCGCTCTTCTGCACTCTTTAATATGTGGTTTTCATACTGCGTAGCAACCAATTGGAGTTCTGAAACGACATAACGAAGAAAAGAGTTCTTGACATTTGTCGGGTCAAGAGATTCCTGCGCAGCACCGCAAGAATGACCCTCACCCTCAAAGTTACCGTGAGCAACAATTAGAATGTGTTTTGACGAAGAACTTGTTGATAGCCACTCACTGAAGAATTCGTTAAGTTGGTGCGTTTCATCATCAGAACCAGTATATCTTGGGATATATCCTGCAAGAGTCAGGATTGCCATTGGAAGTCCACTTGGAGTTTCAGGTGGATGCACTCGTGAATCTGAGCAGATTAATACAAGAGTATCTGTATCTACTTTGTCAGGCTTGCGCAGGTGACCAAGCAAATAGTTCTCAGCCTCATAATTACGCCCTTTGCCATGTGGAATGATTCGTGCTCGTCCAAGTTCATAATCAACTCGAAATACGAGAATCGGGATACCTTTCACATCAGGATGAAGCACAAGATTGTCTAGTGTATCTTTTATTATGGCCTCAGGTTCATCCAGCTCGAATGTCAGAATAACTCCACGCTCATTAGAAAATCCTCTATTATAGGCGGCGGGACCTCCAAAAAGGAATGGAGCCTTATCAGGTGGATAGAGTGGCATTCTTGGAACACGTGTACCATGAAAAGCATCTCCCATTACCATGTCAAATAGCTGCAAGTCTTGTGAACTTCTATCAATTGGAGAAATCAATAAGAAGCGTGGAAATTGCCCATGTGCCGCAAGTTCCATACGAGAAACAAGCTCAGGGTCCTTTCGTCTTTCATTCGAAAGCTCCTTGGCAAGCTCGACGATTTGGTTGATCATGAAACGATGCACGCATCCAATGAATCATTTGGTTTGTGACCTAATTACCTTGTCTGCTGGATAGCTCTTTTAACTAAGTGGTATTCCTTTTAGAACTGAAGTAAAGGAGTGAATCATATGTCAGGTCGTCTCTTTGGAGTGGTCTATCACGAAAATATCAACAACTGGGCAACTGCAAGCCTTATTGAAGCTATTAAGTCAAGGGGGCATGAGCCAAAGCCATTTCGATTGCCTGATATATCAGCCCAAATCCCCAGCAAGTTCACATACTTAGATGAAGAGAATTTAACACATATGGATGGTGTCTTAGTACGAACAATTGGTTTCGGAACTGGCGACCAAATCACATTCAGAATAAGTTTGTTAGAGCATTTTGAAGATGCTGGAATTTATGTGATGAATCCTGCGTATTCGTTTCGACGAGCAAAGGACAAGTATGCCACCCTGACGGCCTTGCATAAAGCTGGAATTAGAGTGCCAAGAACTTTCATCGGAGAGAACCTTGAGGCTGCAATCAATTTTGTAGATGAAGTGGGTGATGTTGTTATCAAACCTCTAATTGGGGCTAGAGGAATGGGCTCAATTCGCGCAGAACATAGAGAATTGACATACCGTGCGATGAAATTCATACATCAACTTGGTCAAGTTCTCTATGTTCAAGAAATGATAGAGAAGCCGAATAGAGACATTAGAGCATTTGTCATTGGAGGAAAAGTAATCGGTGCGATGTATCGCTATGTTCCAAGCGGCATTGATGGAGAATGGCGAACCAATGTTCATGGAGGAGGAGAAGCTGAAGTAATGAAGCTAAGTCCAGATTATGAGGAATGTGCAATAAAAACAGCAGAGATCTTGAATCTTGATTACACAGGTGTGGATATCATTGAGACCCAAGAGGGACCGTGCGTAATCGAGGCAAATGCGGCTCCTTCATGGAGTGCACTATCGAGAGTTACAGGGATTGATGTAGCAGGACTAATTGTCAATAGACTTGTTGAACAATCCAGCCAATAGTCTAGTTATCAACAAGAGTTCTCTTAATCGAGGATTATAATGCTGCAAGAATTGTTTCAACTTCATCTTGCGGCAAAATACGAAAGAGTTTGTCGGTGGTACTAATCTGTCCAATTTCAATTGTCTTTGATTTCTCCTTCGCATCCAATGATGCGAGGTCCTCTGATCGCAAGAGACCTTTAAGAGCGAGATTTAGTGCAGCATCGAGTTTTAGGTTCTCTTTATAATTCTCGCTGAAGAAATCACGGACAACATCAGATTCTTTCCCAATAGCTGCTGCTTTCCAGCCCCAAAATGAGCCAGATGGATCAGTTGTGTAAAGCTGGGGACCATTATCATCAACACCTGCGACTAGTAAAGAAACCCCGAATGGACGAGCGCCGCCATATTGTGTGTGAAGCTGTTTAGTATCGCAGATATTTACAACAAGTGACTGTATTGAGATTGGTTCGTCATAGCTCAGACGGTTTATCTGAGACTGAATCCTTGCTTGATCAATGAGTTTCCTAGCATCTGCATGAAGACCAGCTATTGCACACCCCACATGATCATCAATCAACAAGAGTTTCTTTAGTGTGTCAAGGTCTGCTAAAGCATGAGGAGATCTCTTTTCGCCTGCCAATACAACCCCATCCGCAGCTTTGACTCCAACTGCAAGGGGTCCATGGCGGACTGCTTCGGTAGCATACTCTACTTGATATAATCGTCCTTCAGGACTGAAGACTGTGATAGCTCGGTCGTAGCCCATACTTTGTGTTGGAAACATGATAAGACAACACTCCAGGAGATTAACACCTAGAATCTGGCGTGGTCAAAACAAGGTGACCTCTGCCTCATTTAAAAGGTTGTCTGTGTGTTAGCTGTTTGAACTATCGCCATTCTAGTCTTAGTGAAATCTGAGGTGGGATTTCATCAACTATCTTTTCTACCTCTTCACGAGATGGTTCTTCAATCTCAACAATTTCTAGTTCTCGTACACCTGAGGATTTGATGAAGTTTTGAATTATATATTCGCCTTCAAAGCCAAGCTTGGCAAGCAATTGTGCAATCCTAACAATCTCATCAGGATGCATCCATCGACCAACATATGTTGTTCGAGGCCAAAACACGACATTTGATTGAAGAACCAGTCTAATACTTCTCAAAACACGAGACCAAGGATCAGTCTTTGCGCGGGTAACTTCAAGGTATCGCTCGGGAGTAGTTTTCATATCAAACCAAATAGAATCGAGATAGGGCAAGCATCGCTCAAGCACATCGGGAACAGAGCCCTGAGTGTTTAGATTGATATATTTGGCACCATCATCTCGAAGTGCTTTCAATAAATCTGGGAGGTCCTTATGAATAGTCGGCTCGCCTCCAGTGATACAGTAGCCGTCGCTAAAATTTCCACGAACACGATTCACAATATCAGATATGGTCATCTGGGTACCTGATGTCTGAGGGATAATCTCAGCATTTTGACAATAAGGGCAGTTCATGTTGCATCCAGCGGTGAATATCACTGTGACTGGTATCTTTGGAACATCTACAAGACTTACATCAATAACAGAAGCGACTCTCATTGTTCATCCAGACTCGCGCATAAGTACACATCATCTATTAAAACTTCAACCCTACTGATTCCCAAACGTGCGGGCGGTATTACTAGATGCTGTGTTGGTATTATTAGAACTTTTATTAGAATAATAACATAGATTCATATCTGGGGACCGTGCGCGATGGAAAAGAGATGTATCTCTAGAACAGAAATACTAAGGAACACACTTTTTCATATCCAAGTGAAGCAGTGTCAATATATTGATAACTTTCCAGAGGCAGTCACAACAGTCTTGGAAACTGCTGTTGGAAAGAGAAGCATAAAAGACTACCAACAGGTTAAACGTAGACTTTATGGAATTAGAACTAACTTCTTCAAGATAAATGAAGGGAAGACAAAGAAGAAGGATTTCTTTGAAGGACTCTACCAGAGAATACAGAATAAAATCTGATAATGAATCATTTCTTTGATTTTCTTAAAGTAACAATGAATTTGGAACCTTCACTAGGCGTACCATCCACTCGGTCTTTTACCTCAATTGAGCCACCATATTTGCGTATCATCTGGCGGATTAGTCGAAGACCTACACCACCACCATACTTTCGCTCAGTGAAGAGCACTGGCTTTCTGGCATCGCTAAGCCCTGGGCCATTATCAGCTACGGAAAGTTCAATAAAATTGCCTTTTGACTTCACAGCAATCCATACTTCTTTATGATCTGTGGGATTATGACGGGCTGCATTCTCTAATAGATTCCAGAGAAATTCTCCAAGGAGAATGTCCGCTTCCACCATTATTGTCTTTTTCACACCCTCAAGGTGTACTTCAGCACCATATACCTTCTCTAGGACTTTTATCTTCTCGGAGAGAACCTGCTTTAGATCTATACTTGATAGTGGCACTTCACGAATCTGAGCAGCTCTCTTTACTTTGGTTATAAGACGATTGCAGCGTTCTACAGCTTCCAGAATATCTCTTCTTGCATCCGTAACATAGGACTGTGGCACTTCCTCATCAAGAAGACCAGTGCTTGTCATAATGACCTGTAATTGGTTAGCTACATCATGGGATAAGAGATCCAGATAGAATTGAATAGTTTCCTCTGCATCTTTTTGAGCCTTAATCTCTGTAACGATTGCAAAAGTGCCAATGAAGTTGTCAAATCGATCAAACAGAGGAGTCGCAGAAACGATTGTTGGGACCAAATCTCCAGTTGAACTTCTCCATGTTAGCTCATACCTTTCAGATATGCCTTTTTTGCGATCTGCGATTTTCTCCATTATGCTGTCTGTACTCAAATCTTTTACTAACGATATCCAGGGTTTTCCAATGATATTCTCTTGAGAATTATTAATCATCCTGCAGAAAGCATCATTGGCATAAGTGAGAACACCATTGCCATCATCGATGACGAGACCGTCATTCATAGTTTCAATTAGAATTTGATATCGGGTCTCTGATTCTTCAAGAAGCTCTTGACCTCTTTCTATCTGCGTTATGTCCAAGAAGTGGGCGATTGTCCGTTGAACTCCATCAGGATCAATGACAATATCAGCTCGACCCTCCACGGTCAATTCCTCACCATCGCTACGAATCAGATGGAAAGGATATACAGACGGTACGTCTTTACCTTCTCTTCTAAGTTGATATCGCTCTGCAACCATTCGCAGAGAATCTTTCTGTAGGAAATCTCTAAAATCATGTCCGACTAGTTCTTCGCGAGTCGCCCCAAATATAGTACAACCGCGATCACTTATGTACTCGATAATGAAATCAGAACCAATAATCGCAATTCCGCTAGGCGATAGGCGAAGAATTGCGTCGATTAAACCACGACTTAGTACATATCCATCATTTAGCATAATCTTTGTTTCATCTGCAGGTTTCTTGCTTGTGCGTTTACCTGCAGTTTTACGCATAATACATCATACTCCATTGCTCTCTTTTCATTATCTTCGCGTTCGATAAAGTTTATTGTGGTACTTGCTATTATTTCGGGAATAATTCCCTTTCTATGTCATATACTTTCTCCAAAATCTATTCTTATCTCGTTGCTTCCCATATCCTACAATATCATCCAATTTAACGATGAAACGATTGAACCAAGGAAGATATTGAATTACCCATAAGATAGTTCTATGAAGAATTCCATTCTTCTTATTGTATGGGCAAGAACGGATGCAGTTTGAACACTCGGAGCCGTTTTCAATCCAGAATCCGTAGCAGGTTTCAACATTGACATACCATTTCTCAATTCCAGAATTGTTGGATTTGGTCTTGCCATTCCAAGTCTGTTCTTTGCCAAAGGGAATTGAATTCGACGGACAGTTGTCCGCACACTTTTCACAAGTTTCACAGAACCTGATTACAGCTCTGCAAAAATTTTGATCAGGTGAATCTATTAGGAGAGGTAAATCGGTCAAGATTTTTGCAATTCGTATGCGGGGACCAAAGGATTTTGTTATGACGAGACCGTGGCGACCGTATTGCCCAAGGCCAGCATCAATCGCCATTGGAACACTCATACCTACATCGTTCCCACATGGCATGGCATTATAACCAAGTCTTTGGATGAATGAAACCAACTCGGTTTCTACGAAAGCCATCATTGAATATCCAAGTCCTGTTGCTGCAGAACTTGTGAAAGTTGGAGATGTAGCAATAGCATCATAATCCATCTCAATACCCATCACTATAGTCCGGTTGAATTCTTTGGGTACTTTGTAGGGTTCGCCGCGTCGATTATGCGTATACAGCCACTTCTGGTCTAATTCTGCAATGCCAACTAAATCTGCACCAAAGAAACGAGCCGCTTTCTTGACCATAGTTGTGTACTCTTCTGGAGTCAAATCGGTTCTTCCACCGGATTCCTCTGCTTCAGGGTCAAGACCAATCCCTGGGCGTCGAATAGAATGTCTAGAGTCATAGAGGTTCCAAGCAGCGATACTCAATTCAAGTTCAAAACGTTCGTAGCCAGGGATGTTTTTTGAAATCATGTGTTCAGCGCCTGAAAACTCAGTCTGATGATAGTATTGAAAATCAGTATCGAATTGAACACGGGCAAAAATCGTATCTGCCTCAGACATACGAGTATAATTATCTCCTACTCTGTAGGATGGATTTGAATGATAACTGTTGATCTTAGTTGACGACAATTCCTTCTGCGGTATTTTTAATGTCTTTTGTTTATCATTTACTACTATTGCATCAACTGGGCAGGCACGTATACAGGCTAGGCAACCAGTACATCTATCCTCATTGATTGTCGGTGGTGTTGCATTTTTCAATATCTGAAGAGGAGTGTTCTGACCATGTATCCGAATGCAGGCATTTAAACACTCCAAATTGCATGCTGTGGGATTGCATACATCTTTTTGTACAAGCATTGCCTATTCTCCGTGATGAGTCAGCGAGCAATAATACTCCTTTTCATTCTTCCGTGCATTATATGACATTTTTTGATGGCTGAAATTGGATGAATCCTAGATACCCAGAGCAGAAAAGACTAATTGCTTAACTCGTGCAACATTGGATTTCACTTCTTCCCAAGTTTCTTGATTATCCTCGAAAGGTGGCTTTTGAGGAGGCGGTTCATAGGGAACTCCTGCAAGTTCTGACATCACTGTACCAATACCCCATAACAGTGAGTCTGGATGATATCCACCTCCTGTAACAACGCCCATCTTCCCGTTACTGTAAGTATGAGAGGCGCTGTGAATCTCTGATGTGACATATCTAATCATGTCAGTAGTAAGCTTGAGGTGAGCAAGTCGGTCCAAGTAATGAGCATCAAAACCAGGAATGAAGATGATAAACTGAGGCTTGTAATGGTCAATTAATGGTGGGACCAGCTCATCAAAAGCATACTTATAGACTGCATCTCCGGAATCCATTGGAAAGTGCATATTGATATTGTATCCAAGTCCTGTACCTTCTCCGATATCTTCAATATTACCATCGTGAGGATACATCCATTCTGGGTCTTCGTGAAAAGAAATTTGCATAACTCCAGAATCGCTGTAGAAGTACTTCTGAGTGCCATTGCCATGGTGTACATCAAAGTCGGCAATGAGGACTCTCTCAATACTTTGATGTTTTAATTCATAGATGCATGCTGCTACATCATTAAAGATGCAAAAACCACCGCCCCACTCATACTTTGCATGATGAAATCCCCCCGTGGGAGAGATGAAATGATCAATTGAACCGGATAAAACAGCCTTAGTACCTGTCACGGATGCTCCAGAAACGATTCTTGAATTGAAGTAGATGTCCTTGAATCCAGGTGTATCAATATCAATGTCCCCAACACCAGTTTCCGAAATCCTCTGTACCTCTGTAATGTAGTCTTGAGCGTGAATAGTCCTCAAGAGATCCTCGGGCAAAAGTTCAGGATTGATAACCTGGACATTGGGAAGATTGAGAAATCCCTGTTTTTCCACGAAGTCGTATATCATCTTGAAACGCCCAACTCTAATAGGATGTTTCCGTCCGAAGTCAAATGTTTCAAGGAGTGGACTCCATAGAAAGCCAATCCTGCAATCAGCTGGGGTCCTCATCATTTTCTTCGAAACCCTAGCAAACTTATATGGCTATGCAACAAGTTTGCACAAGGTGCTATCAACGATTTGAAGATTCGCGAGGTTGCAAGTGTCCCCACTGCATCAAATATTTACTCAGTTTATGTACGTCAGAGAAGGGATGCAAGCGCGCAAGTCTTCTCGTTGGATTATGGTGATAGACTTCGAGTGTTTGATGCAAAGGGTACTCTTACGAGTACCCGAAAATGGAGCAGCAAGGTCAGATGCATAGCAGTCGCAGATTTCGAAGGCGAAGGTCAGGATTCACTTGTCGGTGGTGTAGGCAAGAAGGTCTTAGTCGTAGACCATAGAGGTAGTACTGTTTGGAACATAACTCTTGAGAGTGATGTAATAGCATGCGATGCTCGTGATATTGATGGTGATGACGCAGCTGAAGTCGTGGTTGCTCTACAAAACAATCGAGTGATTCTCTATAATGATGACAAGGATGCAATCTTCACTAGAAATGTCAACGAACCAATTTCAGATGTGTGGCTTGAAGACATCACTAATGATACTGAACTTGAAATAGTCATCGCGGAAAAGACAGGGAAAGTCACTATCCTGACAGCTGCAGGATACTTCCTCCGTGAACTTCAATTGGGAAACAAAATCACTGTCTTTGCAGTTCTTTCCTTCGAAGATCGCAAGCTCTTTGTCACGGGAGATTTATCAATGACTCTTCGAATCTGGGATATTGACGGGAATGAAATTGCCAGAATTGATGAAAGTGACGTCCCGAGGGCAATGGCGACAGGCATACCTGATGAAATTTCAAACATTGCATATCTTGTAGTGAGCACGAAAGACAACAAACTCAGTTTCTGGGAAGTAGAAGAATCAGGAAAAGCATCAAGGAGCGAAAGAGTGATTCTACAGCAAATTGGTTCGACGAAAGAGATTCTCTATCGCAGAGCTGTCAAATGTGGTAACTGCGGGGCGCCAACATCTCCAGAAGCGCCAAAGTGTGCATCATGCGGAGCACCGCTCCAGATGATAGAAGAATATGTCATTGAGGAGTATATCCAAGAGAGTATTGATTCAATCACTTCGAAGCATAACCAAATCAAACTGAAGGATTTGGATCGGATACTTCGAAAAACTCTTCCTAGACCTGCTGCGTACAACTTGAAACGAAGCTTGCAAGCGATGATTCAGAGTGAAGATATTGATGGGCATCTAGATGGCAATATATTTGTCCGGACAGAGCCTAAAAAACGGAAAAAACTTGTAAAGCTGGAAGAGAAAGATATCAGGAATGTTCAAGCAACAGTACTAAACCTCCTTAGAGGAACAGATAGTGTCGATGTAGCACGTTTGGAGAAGGAAACAGGTGTAGATCGCTCGATTCTTCGTAGAACTCTAATTATTCTACTTGGTGAAGAAACTGTTCAAGGAACCCTTGAAGGTGATCTATTCATACTAGGTGAGAAGATGGATGCCAAGTATTTTGCTGATAAATTAATCAATGAGCTGAAAGCTCAGACTGGATAGGTATGAGGGATCAAATGTTGATGATTACAATGACAATTGAAAGTCACGGGTGAGAAAAGGAAAATGGACATCTCAAAAAGAATCGTAGTCACTTTTGTAGTGGTAGCGCTAGTACCAATGCTAGTTATTTCAGCGTTATCTGTTGGAGAGATATTTACTGTATCCAATGCCAATGCTGGTGATGCTGCAGAAGCTTTGAAGGCGGAGGAATTAGCAAACCTCCAGAGACTCTCAAACGATACAGCTCTCTTCATCGGAGAGCGATGGCAAAGCTACATTGATGGTGTATATATGCTAGAAGCCTACTGTGAGGATTTGTTTAACGACAGGATTTCTGCAACCCCACAGTATAGCTACTATTGGGACTTTAATGACGAACCTCAATGGTCAGATCTTCTTGGTACGTTTGAAACTGACGAAGACATCATTAATGCATACGATTCCGAGTTCATCTCCTTTGCTGCAGATTGCTACTTCATACCTCGATCTGAATGGAATAATAATGATCCTCATGATTTTTCACCAAACACTCAGGTTGCTCTTGACTATTCTTCGAATATGATTAATATATTCAAAGCACTACATGAGATGAATGAAGACTACAAATGGCTCTACATGGGATATGACCTTGCAGTTTCTGATCAGCATCTTTTCAAGAACTACCCATTTGATGACTTGAGTTATTTTCTTGATTATGATGGGCCAAACCTTGATTATGATGCGAATGCACAGGATTGGTATACAAATGTCGCAACGATTTCTCCGAGTGACGATCGCGTAATTTTAACAGCTCCCTATGTGGATCCAGTTGGGCTTGTAATTTCAATGGGGAGACCTGTCAGATTCGATAATGGTTCACTCATAGGTGTAGTATCAGCAGATGTTACTATGGCAACAGTGCTAGACAAGGTATTGAGTCTAAATGTTTCAACAAATGGCTATGCGTTCATTCTAGATTCTGCCTCTAATGTTGTAGCTCACAAAGAGCAATCCTTGGATGAAGAGGTTGCACCAATAGAAATCCTGGAATTTGGTAGTACAACAAGCCCTGAAGCAGTTGCTTTTAGAAGTCTCTTGACGAGCCAGGTCTTAGTAGAGGATTTCGGACAAATAGAGTATCAAAAGAACTCAAAGACATGGCACATGGCATTCGAACAGATTGAGGGTACCGACTACATTCTAGCTGTTGTTGTGCCAGACTCAGATATCATTGCACCAGCAACAAGTATCCTTGATCTTGTTGCAACTCGAACACTCATCCTCACCGCAGTTCTTGGAGGTGTGTTAGCCGTTGTAGCGGCAGTTGTGTCAACTGTTTCTTCTAGAAGAGGCAGAGCAGTGGTGGAACCAATAACCGAAATGACTCGCCTTGTTGAGAAAATGGCACGACAGGACTTTACAAGAGGAGTGACTACAGCAGGTGCGATGTATGAGGAAGTGGGAACCACCGTAGATGCTCTGCTTAGTTTCCAGGAGGCAATGAGATTTGGAAACCAGGCATTCATTCGAGGCGATCTTAGGAGAGCACTCGCCAATTATCAGAATTTGTTGGAGATAAGTCGGAGATTAAGAATTGAAACAGGCGAACAGACCATGCTTCTGAATATTGGCAATGTGTTTCGACAGCGAGGAGATACTACCAATGCTATGGACTACTATAAGCAATCTTTAGCCATTTCTAACAAGATCCTTGAACAAACAAAGGATGATACAACTGAAGAGAAAGCTGCAATGATACGAATTGCATCCATCCATCATAATATGGCTCTTGTTGAAATGGACCTCGGCCATGCAGATATTGCCTTGAAATTGCTTGAAGATGCTCGTGCTATAGATGAAACCACAAAGAACTCCTATGGGCTAGCAAGGCGTTATGATGCAATGGGACTGGTTCTGATGAAGGATGGTCGTTATAGTCAGGCTCAATCTCGTTTCAGTGAAGCAGAAGGAACAGCTAAATCTATTGGTTACGAGCGAAGTTTGGCGTATATCAATTACCATCAGGGCGAACTCTTTCAAGTTCAAGGGAACTGGAAGAAGGCGGAAAAATCCTATAGTGATGCAATCAAGTTCGGTGAAAGCACTGATGAGCTATGGCTCGTTGTCTTTGCTATGCAGAGACTTGCCGATGTTCTAGACCAGTTGAACAAACCGAGTCATGACGTCCGAAGGCGGGCAGAGAAGCTCAGAAGGTCCATTCTTTACAAGAAGAGCGTCACTTTTGTAATCGATTATTCAGGTAGTATGCAGGCGCAGCAACGAATCAAGGCGGCTGTAACTGGAGCAAAGGAAATTCTACATAGCCAGGTGAATCCGCAGGATGCAGTTTCAATAATCATATTCAACTCCACATATCGTGAGATTCTCCCTCTCACAATAAAAGGAGAATACGATGAAGAAAACAGCCCCATTTTCAAAGCTCTTGATGCCTTAAAGTATCCGAATTATTCGACCGCATTCTATGATGCGCTTGGAAGAGCTCTTGAGGAGTTGAATAAAATCGAGTCGAGTGAACATAGATGGGTGATTGCCCTAACAGATGGTCAGGATAATAGCTCCGACACCTACTCCCTGGACGCGTTAGAAGGAATCATCACACAAAATGACCGTCTGAGGAGAAAGAAACCTTTGACAATCGAGGGATTCATTCGGGATAATCATCTCGATGTGAATTTAATCGTGATAGGTGTCGGTCAGGAATTGAAACTGCCGGTTGACAAGAAGAAAGTACGTTCACCGACAACAGGGCGCCAGATGACAACTGAGGAACTGCTTGAGTCCATTTGTGATAACATTCCTCAGGGGCAATACTTGTCAGTTGTTGATAGTGTTGATGTCCGCATGGATATCGAAAAAGCCTTTGATAAAATTGGAGTTCTGATGGCACAACTGGAAGTGGGAGGAACGACTGTAGATTACTAAGGAGGAAAATGAAAAAATGTCACAATCAACTCAAACAAAGAAGAAAGGAAAATTCCGTACAAACGTCATTCTCACCTTTTTAGTGATCTCTTTGGTCTCACTTTCAGTGACCGGATTCGTATCTTTGACCTTCGTGGATATTATTGGAGGATTCACGTTGGAGCAGAGCTCCTTGGCACTGGAAACACAGATACAATCGAATATGGAGCAGACAGCTCAGAAGACAGCCTTAGTCATCAATCAGAAATTAACAAGCGCTCAAGGGATGATCGAAGCAGCAGCAAAGGAACTAGAGGCGTTATTTGATAGTGATTCAACTTATGCCTACAGACCTGTCTATTATGACTTGCTGTTTGAGAATGATACAGTAGCACCTGACCCAGCGGACAATCACTACGATCCCAATTATGGTCTCAATGTTTCGTGGGATTATAGTAGTTGGTATATTGCAGGAACCGATTCTACAAACTATAATTCAAGCTATGCAGACATATCAGAAAATGCAGACAAGCTTGGACGAGTGTCGAATATCGACTATATATTCAAAGCAATTCATGATCAACTTGCCTTCAGATGGCTCTACATTGCTTTTGCAGACGATGGTCTATTCATTAACTATCCGGGTAGCATTCTCGCAGGGACTGATGCTGATAGAGCATCTGATCCCTACGATCCACGTGGCGAGGACTGGTATATCGATATATGGAGTGGAGCAGGAGAAACTGTGTTTGTCGAACCGTATTATGATGAGTTTGATAATGTCCTCTTGATATCTATTGGCAGAGCTGTCTACTGGGATAGTCAATTCCAGGCAGTTATCTCTGGAGATATCACAATCGAAGACATTCGATCAAAAGTGATTGACGTCAAAGTTCTTGAAACAGGCTATGCGTTTCTGATGAACTCCGATGGAAGTGTAATTGCTCATCCTGAAGTCCCAGATACTGCATATATTACAGGACTTCCTGATCTAATAGATGTAGAAGCGAATGAGGATGATAGTCCAGCTCTTCTCCAATCACAGATCAATACCATGACAGCGACAAGTGCGTCTGGTGCCTTAAAGTATACTCGGGATGGTGCAGAACGTATCTTAGTTTATACTCCTGTAGAAAAGGGAAACTACATCTGTGCTATCGCAGTTCCACTCGATGAAATTCTAGAAGCAATCCCTCCACTTCAGCAGAGAATACTCAATGCAAACGCGGAGGCTGCAGCTTTCATCCTCTTTGTGACTGTGGGAGGCATCATAATTGCAGGGATTGTGGCAGTATCTGTTTCAAATACAATAACCCGACCACTGCAATACCTAATGGATTTAGCAACTAGAAATGCGGCGGCAAGAATTAGGGAACAACCACTCGATACCCAAGATCTGCAGGTGGACCAATCATATATCTCAAAAGATGATGAGATTGGTGAGTTGGCACGTGCGTTCCAAGGAATGCTGGATTCAATTAAAGAGGATGAAGAATTATAGCATCCTCTCATCGCTACATAGGAGCCAAAAAATGACAGAAGAGGCTTGGTCAGTTGACAAATCAAAGATTGTCTTTGGAGTAGGTCGTAATGACCTTCATTTCCTAGATATCACTGAGGATGGTAATCTCTGCATTAGACTAGCTAACCAAAGAATTGAGTTACAGGAATTGATTCAGAGAGTCAAGAGCATAAACGGACATTTAGCTGGATATACATCATCGTTTACTCTTCGCATCCCCCAACTGATTACCTATCAAATCAAGAAACTAAGAGCTTTGTTTGAAAGAGTATTTAGTGAGTTAGAATATGCTGGAAAATTCATTGGAATTTACCCTGTCAAAGTCAATCAGCGAAGCGATTTTGTATCAGCTGTGATTCGTTCAGATTCGGAGTATGGCTTAGAAGCTGGAACAAAAACAGAACTGCTCTTGATTAAAGCAGTGACAGAGAATGAAAAGCATCGTCATATTGTTTGTAATGGTGCGAAAGATCCAGAATACCTCAAACTAATCCAAGAGAGTGTGAACGATGGATGGAATATTGGTATCTCAATTGAGTCACTACATGAAGCTCGTTTAGTCGTACAGTATTTCAAACCTGAGAGTACCAACTTGATACTCCGCATCAAGCCCTATCTTAGTGTTGAAGGGCATTGGTCACACTCAACAGGACGTGATTCCAAGTTTGGTCTTAGTATACATGACCTCTACAATGTAGTAGATTTGTTGAAACAAACAGGATTTGAAGATTCGGTCAAAACAATTCTCGGACATGCAGGTTCACAAATAACAAGTCTCGAGGCATTTACGAGCTTTGGCAAGTTTCTGACCAAGCTCTATGCTGAACTTCGTGATATGGGACTCTCAAACCTAGAGAATATCGATTTTGGAGGAGGCTTGGCTATCGATTATACCAGCTCGCATCCCCCAGATCTGATGTATCAATACGCTCGCAATATCATAACAGGAGTCAAGGAACAGATTGCGTGTGAATCCATAAAGCATCCAGAACCAAATATAATGATAGAATCTGGACGTGGTATTACAGCACTTGCATCACTCATAATTGTATATGCACTCGAACTTCGGTCTGTCTTTCCTGCACCCGGCGGTAGATACGAATCAGAAACCACTCAGGTAGAGGAAGAAGCCTATCTAGATAAAATACACAATGCCAAAACGTTGGACGCGATTGTTGAAATCTGGAACGAATTTCATGAGCATTTCGGTGGATTGACACTAGCAGGACTTGGATTCATCTTTGAGAGAGAAATGGTCGTTGGGCATCTGGAAGCAGCAGTGAGGGCAAAACTAAGACAGATGGAACTTACATCATTTGTATCTGATAAATTAGAGAGAAATTTCTGGTATCCTGAACATATCGTAATAGGAAACTTCAGTGTATTCAATAGCATTGCGGACCACGTTCTTGTTCAACAACATTTCCCAGTCATACCAATTCGAGATTTGCACAAACTTCCACAGAGTACTGTCAGACTGGTGGACATCACATGCGATTCAGATGGCGAGATAGCTAATTTCTATAGACAGCATACCGAGAATGTTTGGTTCACGAAAGACAACAGGCCTCTGACAATGCCTAGAGGAAAAATGGGTATTGGAATTCCTGTTGGAGTGCTCGAGAATGTTCCAGGATCGTATTTTGTAATTCCTTTAGTTGGAGCATACCAAGATGCCATAGAGATGGACCACAACCTGCTTGGTGATCTACCAGATGTTGAGCTACGGCTGGAAGAGGATAATACTTGGGGAATCTCCTGGATTACAGGAGCAGAGTCCATTGAAGATCTTCTTAGAGATGCAGGATATGCGGACATTGATGTAGACGAAGATCCGTATATGTCAGATTAGATGTGCTTTCTGAAGGCATCAGTTCTCCAAAAACCTACTTGATGCAAATGAGCTTCTGTTGCCGACGAGTGAGGAACTGGCATCCTGTTTTCGTGACTACGATATCCTCCTCAAGACTCAATTGACCATAATCCTTTGTTGTAACATAGAGTTCTAGAGTGAAGATATTACCGATTTCGACTGGACCCATAACAGATGTGCCGTAGCGCTCCCATTGCGGTCCGAGAAGAACTCCACCATCATGTGCATTTCTTCCAAGTTGATGTCCCAGGGCGTGTTGATACTCCTCATAGCCTGCTGATCTAACACTATCTCGTGCAATCGCATCAACCTCATAACCAAGACGACCAGGTCTGATGAACTTGGAGGCTGTGAATATCGCATCACGAACAGCAACAAAGGCTTCTTGTACTTCACTAGGAATGTCCTTCTCTTCTCCAAAGAAGAACATCCTTTGGATATCAGAGCAGTATCCCTTGTAGCGAACTCCAAAGTCAAAATGTAGCAGATGTCCAGCTTTGGTCATATTATCTGTAGGACCAGCATGGCCAAATTGCTTGTTTGGACCTGCATCAACCGCAGGATTATCAGCATCATTCCAGGCACTGGTGACTCCATACTTCCTCATCTCTGAATGAAAGAAGTCATAGATCTCACACTCTGACTGACCTGCTCTTACATGGCTTTCCGCATTGTGGAATATCTCTTCAGTTATAGCGATTGCTTTACGGATAGACTCTACTTCTTCAGCTGTCTTTCGTCCACGCAAACGCTGAATCAGACTCTCAGCTGAAACCAACCGGTCAATGTAGGGGGTTTTCTTTAGATAGTTCTTCAAAATCTCATACATGCCTACAGTTAGTCCATCAGCTGCGACATCATCTTTACTGTAGTTTATACCGATCTTTTGAGGATTGATTCGGGCAAGTTCAGTCACCAAAACCTCGCTAATTCCCTTGGTATATGGAATCACTTTATCGTAGATACCGCTCGATTCAAGACCGCCTGCATCGAAGTTACCGACTATGGCAACTTTCTCACCAGCTTTTGTAAAGAGTAATGCAGATTCCCAGACAAGGTCCCCACCCAATATGAGCTCCAAGACAGGATCTGCCATCTGTGAGGTTTCTCGAACCCACACTAGCCATGAGTCAAGATCCAACTCCTTCAGAAGCTCAAGAGCTTGCTTACACTTTGCTTTCTCAATTGTCGATGCCATAGGTCGATCTCCTTCATCTCTAACTATGCGGCTGGATAACCGCTTTTAGTGATACATGACTCTCTTGCGCCTCTAGAGCTTTCTGAGCGTCGTCAAGACTAAACTTGTGTGTGACAAGAGCATCAAACGGAAACCTATCATAATTGTCAGCAATCGTCTTGACACCCTTGTAGACATGTAGGGTTTCAGAGCCCCAGACTGTCTTAATGTCAAGATGTTTCTTGTTCATCAAATGAGGATTGATTTCGACGGTACCACTGTCCGTGTATTGTCCGCATATAGTGTACGCGCCTCCTTCTCGGACCAACTCAATACCCTCAGGTATGGCTCGTGCATTACCTGTTGCTTCATAGACAATGTCTGGTCCATGTCCACCGGCTATCTCTATCAGCTTCTGTTTCCGTTCATCCAAGGTAGTCTCTCCAATATTGAGAGTATGCGTGACTCCGAATTTCTTTGCTAGCTCAAGACGGTTCTTGGCCTGATCAATCATGGTGACTGAGGAGGCACCACTGATGAGAGCTATAACAGCTATCATTAGACCTACTGGACCAGAGCCCTGAATTGCAACATTCATTCCCCAAGTAAGCGGGCTCCTAAGTACAGTATGAACAGCAGTTGGCATCGCACAACCAACTGCACTAGCTCCATCAAAGCTGACATGATCCGGAATCTTGATGATGTGTGTACCTGGTGAGAGATAGACATACTCACTATACCCACCGATGATATAGGGTG
>JAOUFI010000109.1 GCA_029858305.1 Candidatus Thorarchaeota archaeon | reverse complement strand
CAGGAGATCTGGATCTGAGCAAATTGGGGTAATCGGTCTTGCTACTATTAATGAACCCAAATCACTAGGACAGTTAATAGAGTTTTTGACCTCGATAAATCCATTTGAGAGAGGAGCATACGTTGAATACATTGCTAAGACAAAATCGATTGATGTTGTTCCCACTCTGATTGATCTTCTGTTTTTTGACATGTTTACGTTTATTGATGGTAAACACGGTCAATTGCTTAGTGCCTTTACGAAGAGTTCTGGTGCTGAGAAGGAGCAAATGAAAGCAATAATGAAAACAATAAGAAGCAAAGTCACTACTGCACTTGGGTCCATGAGAGAAGTTTCAACATCTGCATTGATTGGTATATTAGAGGAGCTTACCAATCCGATTCCAATTAATCCTGTTGAACAACAATTCTCGTTGATGACTGGTTCGCCTATGCAGCGAGTAGGTATATGGGCTAGGTTGAGAACCAGACGACATTTACGACAGCGCGTAGTACATCAGAGAACCGGATTGCCAGAAACACCGGTTTTTGAAACAATTACAGCCCTCGGTCAGACTGGCTCTGTGGAGGCAATCCCTATTCTTGAGAAGCTCGCCAGACATAGTGAACAGCTGATACGCTTTCAAGCAATAGAAGCATTATCTGAGATTGATGAACCTGCATTGGATTCGTTATTGAAAATAGAAACTAATTCTGATGATGAAATGGACTACTTTCTTACAACTCGAATCGGAACAACTGCTGGAAAATCAGCTGAGGATTTTCTAGTATCGAGGTTAACGGCAAAAAATCCATTCGTGAGGGCAGCTGCCTATAGCTTCCTTGCTGCTCGTCGCAGTCCGGAGTATCTAAAGTACATCGAACAGGGTGTAAACGATAAAGAAAAGCAAGTTCGTCTTGGCCTTGTTAAAATGTTGATACTCATTGATGATCCTATGTATGATTCAGTTATTCGTGTACTCGAGAAAGACAAAGACAAGCAAATCCGTCAAACTGCTTCATCTCGAAGAGTAAGCAGGAAGTAAGAGTTCCTTCCGGGGCATTCAATACTTCTTCATTGATTCATAATCGCTTATCGTTTCGCGAAACATCAAATTGATCGCACTATATTGACGCACATACAACCGTCATGAGATGAGTTTCAGAAATTCGGAGTCAGCATTTAGTTCTTTGAAATCTTTGTCGGTAGCAGCTTTCTCCTTCCATTTGGGATTTCGAGTGATAGCCTCACGGAGATTGTTCAAACTATTCACCTTATCACCGAGTAGTGCATGACAACAGGCAAAATTGTAGCAAATTAGGTCTGCGATTGCTTCAGTTTTGTCAGCAGCTTTTGCTTCAGTCAGCGATTCAATCGCTGCGTGATAGTCGCCCATGCGTATCAGTCCAGACGCTAGATTACTCCAGTTATTTGCATTCGTAGGAGCTAATTCAGTTGCTCGGCGATAGGACCGGACTGCTTCCTTTTCATTACCTAATTTCAGTGAAATATAGCCTTGTTGACCCAACAGATCAACTGAGTCGGGATGTCTTTTCAAAGCGGAGTTCAGAATTATTTGGGCCTCTTCAAACTTCTCCGAAATGCTTAACGTAGAAACAAGAAGTTTCCAAGCTGTGAGATTTTCTGGATGAAGTTCGGTCACTCTTCGAACAGATTTTTCTGCATCATCATACCGTTTACTATTATAGTAGATGATTGCCAAATCAAGACAATCAGTGGTGCTATCTGGCTGTAATCTTAATACTTCTTTGATAGCCACTTCGGCTTCATCTAATTGGTTTAATTTTCGTAAAACTACACTTAAGTTGCGCCACGCTTGCGCATTATTTGGATCTAAACGACAGATATTTCGTACGGGTTCTTCTAATTTTTCTATTCTGTTTGCTTGATTATATAGTGCTGCTAGATTGTTCCAAGACAGCAAGTCATCTGGATTTAAACGCGTACTTGTTTCCCAGGCCCCTTGGGCGTCATCAAAATTCTTCATGAGAGCCTGTGCACTGCCAAGTCTTGACCAATATTGCGCATTGTCGTTTGATAATCTTACTGCTTCTCTGAGTGACTGGACAGCTGCCTCTGCATTCCTTGTTTCAACATGAATGTCCCCAATACTAAACCACGCGGCTGCATTCTCAGGGTTCAATTTGATGCTACGGTTGAATGCTTCTATTGCTTCGTTGAAACTACGGGTTGCTTTCAGAGCTTCCCCTAAATTAATCCAAACAGTGGAGTCAGTGGGAGAGAGTTCAACTGCCTTTCTCAGAGCACTCACTCCATCTTTCGAATTTCCAGCCTGAACCAAGGCGGCACCAAGATCGTTCCAAGCCCTTGCGTAGTGAGAGTCGGTTTTAGTCGCTTTGCGAAGACATTCTATGGCTTCTTTGCTATTGCCACTTCTCAAATGTCCAATACCTAACGAATGCCATGCGAGCTTATCTGTGGAATCTACTTCAAGAGATTGCTGTAATTTTCTCATCCCATCCTCAATTTGCCCTGTATTTACAAGTGCCATCCCAAGGTGCGCCAATGCTCGATTATTGTTTTTATCGAGAGAAAGGCATCGTCGCAAGATTTCAACAGAATCTTGCCACTGTTCCCTGAATTGAAGAACCACACCCAGATTTGTCCAACCTTCAACGTTCCCAGAGTCAGTTTCAACGATTGTTCGAAATGCGCTCTCAGCCTCCTCATACCTTCCAGATTCCATAAGCAAGACAGCGAGCTGCTTCCAAGCCATGGAATTTGATGGATCGTGTTCCAGTGCTGTTCTGAATGCTGATTCTGCATCACCTTGCTTTTTCTTCACACGAACCAATCCGATTCCTATCCAAGCAAGAGGCAGAGTGGGCTGGTACTTTATTGCAGATTGATATGCGTTTTCTGCCTCATTGATTTTACCATCATTGAAATATAGTTGACCCAGTGAAACCCAAGCAGGATCGTAGCTCGCATCAATCTCCAACGCTTTCTTCAGAGAATCAATTGCCTTCTTGGTGTTTCCTTGCATCATTAGAGCTAGTCCGAGCTGAGCCCATCCAACAACGCTAGCCGAGTCTTCGTTCACTACGATTCGAAGCAACTTCTCTGCTTCGTTCCACCTTCCCTCGGAACCAAGTCTAACAGCTTGTTGGAGAGTTTCTTTGATTTTGTTTTGATTACTCAACGTTTCCCACCCTATCAACGATATTCAATTAGGACACGATGTCCCAACCATTGGCTAGACCTTTTACCATTTATTAGCGTTTTGACTCAAACTGCCGAATTCAATGGGAATGTGCATCTAGTCAGATGAATGAGTATCTGAAACTAGAGAGGGATGTTTCCATGCTTCTTTGGAGGCCTACTCTGCCTCTTACTTGCGAGCATGTCGAGACCCTTACAAATGAGCGGTCGAGTTTCTCGTGGGAAGATAACCTTGTCAATGTATCCTAACCCTGCAGCAACATAGGGATTTGCAAACTTATCCCTGTACTCTTTCACAAGTTCTGCACGTTTCTTCTTCTTGTCTTTCGCAGCTTCGATCTCCTTTCTGAAGATGATGTTGATTGCACCATCTGGACCCATTACTGCGATCTCCGCCGTGGGCCAAGCGTACACAAGATCTGCACCAATAGCCTTTGATGACATAACATCAAAGGCTCCACCATATCCCTTACGAGTGACAATGGTGATCATTGGCACAGTTGCTTCTGCAAATGCGTAGAGAATTTTTGCACCATGGCGGATAATGCCTCCCCATTCCTGTGTTGTTCCAGGGAGGTACCCAGGAACATCCATGAACGTGATGATTGGAATATTGAACGCATCACAGAATCGAACGAAGCGGGCGCATTTATCAGAGGCATTGATGTCAAGCGTACCTGCGAGGTGTGCAGGATTATTCCCCACTATCCCAACTGAACGACCATCGAAGCGAGCAAAGCCCACAATCATGTTCTTCGCCCAGTGTTCATGCACCTCAAAGAACTCGCCATTATCGACAAGTTTTCGAACAACATCGCGCATGTCATAGGGCTTGTTAGGATCATCAGGGACCAAGTCATCGATTGTTTCATCAATATCATCAGGAGAGTGTCCGGTGTCAACTCTCGGCGGCTCCTCAAGATTGTTCTGAGGAATATAGCTGAGGAGAGTCTTGATCTGTTCGAAGCAGTGTTCCTCATCTTCACTAGCAAATTGGGCAACTCCACTAACTGAGTTGTGGGTCATTGCTCCTCCCAACTCCTCAAAGGTGACTTCTTCGCCTGTGACCGTCTTGATCACATCTGGCCCAGTGATGAACATGTGAGCAATCTCCTTAACCATGATTGTGAAGTCAGTCACTGCGGGGCTATAGACAGCGCCGCCTGCGCATGGGCCCATTATTGCAGAGATCTGTGGAATAACGCCACTAGCTAGTGTGTTGAGTTTGAATACCTCACAGTATAGAACAAGCGATTTGATACCTTCTTGCACCCTTGCGCCAGCACCAGAGTTCAGTCCGATTATGGGAGCACCTGCGGCCATAGCCATCTTCATGATCTTGACCATTTTCTCTCCATACATCTCAGCTAGTGAACCACCCCACACAGTGAAATCTTGGCTGAAGATGAAGACCTTTCGCCCACTAATTGTCCCGAATCCAGTTACAACACCGTCACCGAGGATTTTTTGGTCTTCCATTCCAAATCCTGTTTCTCTATGAACGACGAACTCATCAATTTCAACAAAAGAGCCAGCATCTAAGAGCTTGTCAAGGCGTTCTCGAGCGGTTAATCGCCCCTTTTCATGCTCCTTCTTGATGCGTTCCTCTCCACCACCAAGTTTAGCCTGTTCTCTTAGCCTTGTGAGTTCATCGAACTTGTCCTTTGTACCGGTCATATCTGGAGATACTCCTAACGTTCTAGTGATTGCTACGAATCATCACAGTTTTGAATGTTCTGCTAATTGAAGTATTGGTAAGAATAATGACTGTAAAGTCATTCGGGAAAGTACAGTGTTCAAAAGGTCTTAATCAGAAGGCTTTACTTTCTTAGTCCACTTTCCACAACTCACGCAACGGTAATAGATGAATACTGTTGTCTTTCCAGGCTCTACCTCAGTTTCTTCATGCTTTTCGATGAGCTTGCCTCCGCAATGAGGACATACTTGAATCATAGCTAGTTCACACCAATAAGAAATCTATGTACAGGGCACTCAGTGAGAGACCTAGAGTCGTATTTACTTTTCAGTTAAGGCCATAATGTAAAAGTATGATTGTGGATGGATCAGAGATGATGTAGAACTAGTGAAAGTAAATTTGTTTCAACAACGAATCAAAAGAAATCGCATCTTAGGCAGTGAAACACGGAAGGTTATTCAATAGTTTTCAACTTTAAACTCATGGTGAACTTTGGAATATGCCCACATTCTTAGAACTCAGTGTGGTCAGAGATGTGGTCTTGGTATTGCACTCGGCCGTAGTTCTTTACTCGATCCTGTTCTCTGCAACTTTCGTCACACAATGGATTCGAAGTCCGCTTCGAAAACTGACTGATGTGCGACTCGCTTGGGCGGTCTTCATGTTTGGAATGGCTTGCAACTCGTTCTCATTCATTATGTCAGATTTCTACTTCACAGTGGACCCAGGTTCACTATTGTGGGTGAAAACAGGCTATCTCATGATGATGACAGCATTGATAGGCTTCTTCTTGGCTTTAGAAAAAATACTACCCTATCAAACACGGCACCTCTTCACAGCAGCTGGCTTGATTGTTGCCTTTATCACGTTTCTTGCACCTCGAGAGTATCTAACAGCTCTAGCACTCAGCGCATCACTAGTAGTCTTCGGTATCCTTGCTTTATTCTTCTCATTCTATGTCAAGAACACATCAGGAGTCGTACGCGGGAGTATGAGAATGATCTTCTTTGGATTCCTAGGAGGGTTCGTGGGCTATATCTTGCGAAGTGATTTCATTTACGACGAACTTGGAGAACAGGTTTACCTTCTTGGTTCATTCCTGCTTGTGTCAGGATTAGTTATAATGGGAGTGGCAGTACTTGGCTCACCGGCTCTGGATGAGCTGGATTGGAATGAGAAGATGTTAGAGCTCTTCGTAATTCACTCGAGTGGCGTGTTAATGTATCATCACAAGTTTATTCCAACAGTCGATTTGGATGAGAATCTTACAGCAGCAGGTCTGACAGGAGCTCAAGAGTTGTTCAAGGAGATAACTCAAAGCAAGACAGGTCTCAACACCCTCTCTGTAGGAGAGATTAGTATTCTCTTCGCTCACAAGAAAGACTTCACAACGGCTCTTGTAGCAAAACAGGCCTATCGGGTACTTCTTGGGAAGACAAAGGATTTCTCAGATCAATTCGAACTTATCTTCGGAGATGCTGTCAAAACATTCAGTGGAGAGGTAAGTCAATTCAATCAAGCCGGACGACTTGCAGTTAGATTATATAGTCCGGGTTCATCAGACCAGAGATAACATCATGACGAAACTCGGCAGTTTTCGCCGCCTCTCGAAGCAGGTTATATCGTCACTTTCGTTGTGACAATTTCTTGAGATATGTTGTTTTCGAGAAGGAGGTGTTATCAGTACGCGCAAGTGCTTCTGGGATACTCAACTCACGGAGATCTATCTTCAACCGTGAGGAGAACTGGTCAATCCATTGCTCTCTTGCCTCACGCGCTAGGATACTTGCCGCGGCTACAGCAATCTCATCTTCAGCACGCGGCCGTTGAACAAGCTCAATCTTCTCCAAAGGAATAACCCGAGAAAGGCGCTGTTGTGTTTTGGCTCTAGCAAACTCATCAATGACGACACGAATAGTATCTGCTGAAGTAATTCCATTATATATCTCAGAAATCACTTTAGCATGCCCCCAAGCTAGTAAATCATTCAGATTCTTGCCTTCGTCATGGAGCTCCTGGAATCGAACATTGAAGGTCTCAGG
>JAOUFI010000108.1 GCA_029858305.1 Candidatus Thorarchaeota archaeon | reverse complement strand
GATCAAAGCCACTGTGCTTGCTAGCGCAACAAAGATGACTTCGGAAAATTGGGAGGTTGGAGTTGGTAAATTTGATCTTGAAACTGCTTTATTATATCTTGATTATACTCAGAAAGAAGATGGTCTACCTCTTCTTGCAGCAGTTACTCCGACACAGAGCCCATTTTCCTTTGAGCAATGGTTTGTTAATCATACAGTGAAGATACCTGTATCAATCTTCTCGAGTGGTAATGTTACATTTGACTTGGTTTACGGAGGAGGCGCAGCAGAATGGCTAACTGGTCCTTCAGAGGTTACCATAAATCAGACGGGTTCGGTTAGCCTGGAGCTTTGTGTTATATCCTCAAATGCCATCAGCAATTTAGAAGCTTGGGTCAGTTTTATTGCACCTGGATATATCAATCTAAGGACATTGTTGAAATTTGATGTGAATGTGCCCATCAAAGAGATTGCATTTGATTTCACAACGACTCCTTGGGCAATAGATTCTGTCTATGGCCAATTTAGAGAATTGGCGAAAAGACTAGCATTTCTCGGATTTGCAATTGATGAACTTAGAAGTCAGGATGAAATCAATGTAGCTTCTTTGAAAAGATACGATGCTGTCTTTGTCTTTGATTCCTGTGCTTGGGAATACGTTCTAGAAAATAACTCTGTTACAATAGCTTCCAGTTATTCGTACACGCCAACAAAGATTAGTTCCTATGTTCAATACTGGGAACAAGGAGGAAGTTTATTCCTGGTTGGCCTCTCAAATTCAAGTCTAGAATTAATGAACGCAAACGACCTCTTCTCAGCATTCAACATGACTCTTAACTATGATGCAATTCCAGCCATGACCATTATAGTAAATGGAATGGTCTCCACAACTGAGATTGTGGATATGATAGACCACCCAATAACTGATTCACTCAATTCATTCGATTACAATGGGTGTTCCCTAAATTATACAGGAGATGTATTCGAGATTGCCTGGACTGAAGTGTCTTGGATGAATGAGAGTATGATCATTGAAACAGAAAATCGGACAGTATTAGCTGGACTTGAAGGCTCTTCAGGTGGTCGTGTCTTAGCCACAGGTAGTAACTTTTTCTTTGATAATATGGCATTAAGCAATCTCTACCATTCAACTGAAAACTTTCTTCTGGTCTTGCAAGCCCTCTACTGGCTCGTGTATATTCTCTGAGATTAGAGCAGGGGCGCTATCTTCTCTGTAGCAGTAGTCGCAGCATAGACAAGAAGTCCAGTCTTAATGCTCTTACTGGCTGCCAACACCAAAATTGCTTTCTCGCCGGCACTTTTCATAATAACGAGTCCCTTTTCATTTGTCATCAAAATTTCTTCCAATGTGCCTTGGTCTAGCCTCTCAGCAGCAAGGTCGGCGACTCCGAGGATAGATGCAGCCATTGCTGCAATCTCAGCTTCCTCAAGACCTTGAGGGACTGCGCTCGAAATTGGTAGACCTTCTTTGGACAATAACATCCAAGCCCGAATCCCAGAGGCTAATGCAGTGGACTCCTCCATAATTAACCTGAGTTTCCCCTGGAGCTCTTCGAATCCTGGATCGAACATGATGCCCACTCTTCTCTCTCTATGAGCTGAGTCAAACTTAGAAGTGCCAATTAATAAAGTTTGCATGACTATTATATCTAATATGTACAAAAAGAGGTCTATTCTATCGTGTTTGTAATTTTCAAGAGGTGATAAATTCATTGAATCAATTCTATAAAATTGGAGTCACGTCAGATGAAGATTCTCAAGTCGGTTGGAAATCTGGGGCTCGAGTTCTTGGCGTAGCTGAGAGTTTTAAGAAAACATACTCAAACAGTCTGGCAGTTGGCTTAGTAATGCGAGGGGATTTTCGTATTGATGGATTTGGAGTTTGTCGACCAACAATAGGTGGAAGAGATTCCACCGAATCTTTGTTAGAGATGTTCATGAAGTTGAAGAGACAGGATATTCGAGCTTGGATATTGGGTGGTAGTTTGATATCATGGTTCAATGTAGTTGATATTGTTGAACTTCACGAGAAGACTAGTATTCCTGTTGTTTGTGTAACATATCATCCATCTGAAGGCGTCGAAAAATATCTGAAGGAATATTTCCCAGACGATTGGCGGGCTCGACTTGAAATATTGGAAAAGGCAGGTGTTCGAACTCCTGTTAGGCTTGATACTGGTCACGCAGCCTTTCTCACTACTGCAGGTGCAGGAATTCCCTGGGCGAAACGACTCATTGATCTCTTTACTCTAGATGGGAGAATCCCAGAGCCAGTTCGTGTAGCACGATTAATTGCCGCAGCATTATTTCGGGATGGCCATGGGCATGATATTGAAGACGACGTCGAATCTGAAAATTAGTTTCCGAGAGTGATATTTGCCATTTTCGCATTGCGTCGGTGTCTTTCTAGTAGAGTCGCATAAATTTCATTTAGAATGTCAATCTCTAGTGATTTGATTATTTCTTGAGAGGAGACAAAGAATTGGTGCAAGATTCTTGGTGATACGCCTGTATCCTCCAAGTTCAACACATGCATCAACATATCTATAATGTCTGAACCTCTTACTATTTTGGATTCAAGAGTTGAGCCTCGCTCAAACTCCTCCCATACGACTAAGAGGTATTTCGACACACTTACTTCTCGATTGAATATCATTTGAATTGCCTTTCTCTCTATCTTTTGCTTCAGCTCATTAAGTTCGGATAATTCGTAGAGGTTAGAAATATGCGGAATATCCGATGTCAGAGATTCCGGCAGATCATGGATTAAAGCCATCGTGAGTGTCTTGTCAATATCTAGCTGAATTCCTTTTTCTATCAAGTATTGAGAAACCAAGACACTCGTCAGAGCTGAACCATAGGAATGTTCTGCAACCGATTCTGTCCTAATGCAATCCACTCCTACTAGACCCCATCCTGTCCTATTCACCCTCTTGAGAGAAGAACCATACCGAATCAATTCAATGATATCTTCAGACTTCGTCATTGATTTCACATCCACTTAACATTAAAAGAAGAAAATAGCGGGGGCAGAAGACCCCCAAATCGCCCAAAATCTACGGCCATGTATCTTGGACAACAATTGATCCATTGAGAATCATTGCTCTGTAAACGCCAAGCTCATCAAGGATATCAGTTGTAAGCCACAATTCATTGATGAACTCAAAACGCGTGAGATTGACGCCGCCATTTGCAAGGTCATAGATTAATGGAGAGCTTGATTGAAGCGCTGAAAAATCATCCCACATTGTTGCGTTTATGATACGATAGACTGCTAGGTCTGACCTCGGAACTACACTAGTGAGAACCCATGAATAACCTGATCGCGTTTCGATATCTGGAAGCCCGAGATAGTCCTGGTCTCCCTCCGCTGCAATGATGAATGGTTCTCTTCCAGAGATCTCGTCAAACCAGCTTGCATTAGCTTGGACCATTGCCTCTCTGATACCTAACATACTTGCACGAACTGGAGTAAAAATTACAGTGGCATTTCCATTTGGATTATAGGGATTGAACATGCTATATGCAAGCGTACTTGCTTCATCAGAATCATTAAAGGAACCTACATAGCGATCTGGAAGTAGTGTGACGTTGAGATTGTGAGTAGTATTCGCATAAATGAGTCCTTGCTTGAAACCTGCAACAAGATGTTGAACAGCTGGATTAGTCTGCACTGATCCAATGATACCAACAATCCCACTTCTATTCTCATTTCCAACGCTTACATACGCAGCTAGTGCACCAGCAAGAAAAGCAGCTTCCTGTTGAGAAAATGTAACTGAGATAACATTAGTAGCTGATACAGAACCACCAATGAGTGCGAACCGCTGTGTTAAATGGTTGGAGGCAACTGCTTGAATCTCTTCTACAAGGTCTCCTCCAATCGCAATAATTAATTCATAAGTACCTGAGATTGCCAATTCTTCCAAGATTGTTTGTGCATCAGCTTGGTTTTCGGCAGTTCTATACTCATAATTCACAACGACATCTCCAGCTAACTCATGAAGACCCAAATCAACCTGATCCGCCATACTAAGGTCTCCAAAACCTGGATCAACAGCAACCACTGCGACATCAGGTGGTACGTATTGGTTAGTAAGGAAGACATAGCTTCCCACTCCTGAAAACACAAGTATAACTATTACAACAGATGCTAAGACGCTTGACCTTGAGCTCAAAATCATGCCTCCACGGTCGTTGAATTCGTTGCTCAGGCTGGTCGATTTAAATGTGTTGCTCCGAGACATAATGCTCTTCAGATGATATGATAACCAAATAATGGTCTGAAAACAAAGAGCATCAGTTATAAATGCGGTTGACTGTCGAAAATGCCAGTAAGAGATTAATTTGGTGGACATGATGCCTGGTGACACACTTGGTGAAGTTGCTGGTCTTCTTGAGGAGACCTTGAGAGTGCACCGATCCGTGAAGCAGGTTGTTCTATGTACCACAGAAGGAGTGGTAGTTGCTGCAGTTTCACGAGAGGGAGAAGTCGATTCAAGAATTCTTGCGACAGTTTCAGCTGCTTTAGTATGGGGCGGGTCCACCGCTCTTGGACACATTAAGGAATCACGACCAACCCATATTATTCAAACAACAAGTATCGAGAGAATTCTGACAGTCGTCCAGCCACATTACCAATTGGTCGTCGTGCTCTCCAAAGCTGATGATGCTGGTTTGAATCTCGATCAATTTGTCCCTATGTTCCAATCTCTTGCCACACGAATGGAACTGGTCATGGGGTCAACAAGAGCTTTTGGCAAACAGACGATTCTTGGTTCACTAGTTGAACATATCCCTGAGATCACTCAGGCCATCCTTCTCACAATTGAGGGTCTCCCGTTAGGCTCTGTAGGATTTAATGATGAAATCGAAGTTGCTGGTCTTTTGAGCTCCTTATTTGCAAATGGATTAACATACTCTGATGGTAGCCATACGATATCAGTTGACACCTCTGAGATGCGTTTATTGATCATACGTGTTGATGAGAAACGCCTGTTAGCTGCTGTGTGCGGAGGACCAAATCCAGAGGAGCTCGCACAAAGAGTTCAACAGGTTCTTGACGGGTCCGTATAAGAATCGTAAAATTAATCACTATTTACTATTCAATTGAGGATTCATTTCCTTCCTCATCAATGTAGGAGAACTCCCAATCAGTTAAACGAATGGTAACAAAACAATCCTTACCCCGTTCTGGACAATCGATCCGAATAGTGACATGATCGGGAGTTGTTTCACGAATCTCTGGATTCAGGCATCCATCTTCCAATTTTTCAACCAGGAACATTACGTATGCCTCTGTGATTACATTGAGGCTGCCCTTCATGAGTGACTCGCCAAGTTCAGCAAGATAATGCCGCTTTTTACGACCTTCTCTAACTACTTTGATGAGTCCCACATCTTCCATTCTTGAGATATGCCATCTGACTGTATCATGATGTACTTGAAGTATCTCAGCCATTTGTTCTTGATAGCATCCCGGATTATTGACAACATATGCAAAGACTTTCTGTGCCGTGTCGCTGCGCATTGTGAGGTACGCCATTTCTGCCTCTTGCGACCGTAGCATTTTTGGATAGAAGAGTCTCTTGCCTGCAAACTTGATTGATTTGACTAGACCTTCTCTCTCAAGAATTCGTAAATGCCACGTGAGTGTTCCCAATGGTGACGCAAGAATATCTACAAGTTCTAGCAGATACGTGCCAGGATTTTCACATAGGACTTGATATAACTCTCGACGAAACGGATGCAGAAGTAATGACATTCGCTTCTGTTTTCCCATTACCAAAGGCCTCTCTGCTCTCTCTCTCCTACACTCATTTCAATTCCACATTAAAAGGTCTTCGAATCGCTGCCTTATGCGCCAAAACACGTACAAATGTTCACTGTACGCAAGTCTTTTATCATGAACTCGAAGTCAACGCATGTCTTCAATCTGAAATCCGACTGAGGTAAGTTGCACTTTGTGCGGAATCACAGGAATCGTCACTCGTAATTCAGATAACATCGGTGAACTACTTGTACGTTGCAGTAGTAAGCTAACATATCGAGGCTACGATTCGGTAGGTGTGGCAGCTGTTCGTAATGGAATTGTTGATCTCAGAAAAGACGTTGGAACCATTGATGATGTGGACAGACTACTTGGTCTCTCAAAGATGAAAGGTGACCGCGGTATTGCTCAGCTAAGGTGGGCGACATATGGTGCTCCCAATAAAATCAATGCACAACCGCATTTTGGGTGTAAGGAGGTTTTTTATGGAGCTCATAATGGCAATATACACAATTACGTGGAATATAGACGAGAGTTGATTGAAGCTGGCCATAAAATTCGTTCAGAAAATGATGGAGAGCTCTGTGTTCATGCTGTTGATAAGTACTACGAGAAGACAGGTGACATGCTGGAAGCTGTACGTCAGTCCACAAAGGATTTGAAGGGAGCTTTTGCGTACGCAACAGGTCGTTCGGATGAAGAAGAAATCTATGCCGTAAAAATGGGTTCCACTCTTGTTGCAGGTATTGCAGACAACGCTACCATTGTGTCCAGTGATCTACCTTCAATCCTTCCGCTAACAAATCAAATCATCTATCTTGCAGATGGCGAGATGCTTTCCCTTACACATGATGAAGTAAAGGTCTTCAGAATCGAAGATGGAAAACAACTAGAAAGAACGCCTGAGGTTTCAAGAGTAGATGCAAAGACTGCTGAAAAGGGTGGCTTTCCACATTTCATGCTAAAGGAAATTAACGAACAACCGAAGGTAGTACATGACCTCATGGGGGTTCTTGAAAGCCAACAGAATGAGAAATGGTTCAAACTTTTCGAAGACTCTTCACGTCATTACCTTGTCGCGTGTGGGTCGTCGTATAATGCTAGTATTGTAGGTACTTACTACTTTAACAGACTCTCTGGGCTTCCAATTATCCATGCTCTAGGTGGTCAG
>JAOUFI010000107.1 GCA_029858305.1 Candidatus Thorarchaeota archaeon | reverse complement strand
CTTTGCACTTGCCCACACCTCAAGATCGGGAAACATAGCAATCATGCCACCCCAGACCAAGTGGTAGACTCGTTTAAGAATCAGGTTTGCGTCTGAACCCGAACCAACATATTCAAAGAAGCACTTTACAACAGCTGGCGACTGTTCGGACATGTTTTCAGGAATTTCTGTTCCAAACCCAGCAAACTCAACACCCAATTCTCGAAAGACATCCATTCTCTCACGTATACCTGCAGCAATAACAGGGAGGTCAATATCATATGCACTAAAATGCATAATCAACTTTTTTTGACTAATCTTACCATATGGTAGTACAATCTCGTTTGTGCTCATTGAACACACTCCTCAACGGTGCTTATTCTATGAAGAGATTGGGAGCACTTAAGCCTTTCAGATTATCATGACATTATCTTACACAACCGAATGCTTAAGATGAATAACACCAAGAAATTCAAGATGCCAGTTTCAAGACCAATCCCTCAGTATAACTTCACCGTTGAAGATCTTGCATGGATTCCAGAATTCATTTCGGAAGTGAAGGATTACTTCTTCCCCCGACCTGAGGACAACCTTCTGATTCTGCGGCCAAACAAGGTCATGAACTTGAATGAAACAGCAATGCGAATGCTTCGCCTTCTATTCGAAGGGAAGAGTGTCGATGAACTCATGGAATACTTTGTTGAGCTTGGAGCTGATAAGCAAGTAGTACTAAATGATTTGGCGGCGTTCATTGATGACCTGAGAAATATGGTTTCTGGCAATCAGAATATCTACGCCTATAAAACTGCTAAAATAGTACCATTTGGAACAGGTGAGATAAAATATCCAGTTCTGAGTGAGATTGCTCTTACATATCGATGCAACAACGCATGTAGATTCTGCTATGCTTTCTCGCCCTTCAGAGAAACCGGTGAAATGACGACGGAAGAGGTGAAAAAGGTTATTGATATCATAGCAGACGATGCAAAAGCACCCAGCCTATCATTTACTGGTGGAGAACCCACTCTCCGGGAAGACTTGTTCGAGCTAATAGCTCATGGAAGGAGTAAAGGGTTACGAGTGAATCTGATCACAAACGGTCGTCGATGCAATGACAAGGACTTTGTTCAGAAGCTTGTTGACTCAGGACTTAACAGCGCACAGGTTTCGATTGAGGGACCTGATGCAGAAACTCATGACTACATTGTGGGAGTTCCAGGCGCCTTTGTTCAAACAGTACAAGGAATCAAGAACCTGCGAGAAACAGATATCTATACACACTGCAACTCGACCATCTGTCGTCCAAACGTAAATCGACTTGAACAACTTGTGGACTTTCTAGCTGATGAACTCAAGCTTTCGTATTTTAGCATGAATATGGTAATCTACACTGGCACTGCCGCAAAACTACGCGATGAACTTCAGATCAAGTATTCTGAAATCACTGAGATAGTAAAGCGTGTGAAACGTAGAGCGAATATGAAGGGAATCCAATTCGTTTGGTACGCCCCAACTCCTGTATGTCTCTTTAATCCAATAGCAAATGGTCTAGGAGCAAAGAGTTGTGCTTGTTGTGATGGGTTACTTTCTGTAGATGCAGAAGGAGGTCTCCTTCCATGTTCAAGTTTCAGTGAACCTGTTGGAAATCTACTCCACGAAGGATTTGAACAGGTCTGGTACAATAGAGCTAGTAAGTTCTGGAGAGCTAAGGATTTTGCTCCAGAAGGTTGTAAGAAATGTGACAAGTTTAACTATTGCTATGGAGCGTGTCCACTTTATTGGGATGTCCATGGTTTTGATGAAATCAAGGAGTTCTGGCCAAAGGGGAGTCGAGTGAAGGAGAAGATTGATGAGGTTCGTCTCAACCTTCGACGACGAATTCGTGGTAGTCAACATGGAATAACATGATTCAACTATTTAGTTTGAGGAATACCATAGTAGGTCCACATACTTACAGGAACACCTGCTAATTTCAGATACATCCAAAGTTGCATTTTGTGCATGGCAAGATGTGTCGTAATTTCGGGGATATAATGTGACCAACTCTTTTCAGGATTATCTTGAAAGAATGCAGAAAGATAAACTGTCAAATTATTTTCAAGCAGCTGTTCATCTGACAGTTTCGAGATGAATTCCTTGATTTTCTCAATTCCTTGGTCATAGACCTTCAGCAGTTCATCAATCGACTCTTTGTAAAGCTCTTTTTCCATTGCTTGAACTTCTTCAAATGTATTAAATTCCATAGAATAGAATTTTAGATCGATTAGTGGAATTTGTGCAACATGATTGGCCAAATCAATGAGTGAACGAAAATCCTCTCTTGGAGTAAATTTGAGATCAGCTTTTTTGGCAGTGCTTAAAACAAACTTAGTTTGATTGCTCTCATGTTCTAACATATTCAGTAGATGTTTGGAGATTGTACCCATTTCAAACGCCAAGAAAAATAATTCACCGTAGTACAAAATGATTCCGCTCGTCTAGCACGAGAGTATTTGAGATGGCATGTTCAACCAAAATAACGAGTGTATGCAATGCCCAAAATTAAACTTTCAGATCTTATGACTCCGAGTCTCCTCGTAGACTATGAGAAGCTAGAGAACAATATTAGGAGTATGGCTACGAAGGCAAAGAAAAATGGAGTCAATCTTCGTCCACACGTCAAGACCCACAAGTGCATTGAAATTGGCAAGATGCAAGTTGAGAGGGGCGCCACAGGGATTACCGTATCTACACTGGGAGAAGCAGAGATTTTCGCAAAAGCAGGCTTTGATGACATCACATATGCAGTACCAATATCGAGAAATAAGATTCAGAAAGCTCTCGAACTAAGTTCGAACATATCTCTGAAGATCCTTGTGGACAGTCCAGCCATTGTCAATGAGTTGGATAAAGCTAGCCATGAAGTCCAGAATAAAATTGAAGTCATGGTGAAAGTAGACTGCGGCTATCACCGCTGTGGAATCGATCCTAAGAGTAATGCCGCAGTGAACCTTGTGAAAAAAATTGATGATGCCCAAAATCTGTCATTCAAGGGCATTCTGACTCATGCAGGCCATTCTTACCTTGCAAAGAACGAAAGTGAGATCAAGAGAATAGCTGAGCAAGAGCAACAGGTAATGGCTGATTTTGCGAAAATACTAGGGAGAAATGGTCTCTCTCCAGAGGTTGTCAGCATTGGGTCTACTCCAACAGTAGCACTTGCAGATACATTTCTCGATGAAATCACAGAGATACGTCCAGGCAATTATGTATTCTATGACTATACTCAGGTGGTTCTAGGAACATGCAAGTTGAGTGATTGCGCTCTTACAGTTTTGGCAAGCATAGTTGGAACCTATTCAGATAGAATTGTTATAGATGCAGGAGCTACAGCTCTATCGAAGGATCAAGGCCCAGCGCACAAAATCCCCAATTGTGGGTTTGGTAAAGTGATTGAAGATTATGACAAATGTGTTCTAGCGAGCAGTGTCAATATTGATTCACTAACACAGGAGCATGGAAAGGTGATAGTCACAGGGGAGTCAAATACCCAATTCAATAATTCTGACTTGATACGAATCTTGCCAAATCACTCATGTCTGTCTGCAAATCTGTTCGACAAATACATTGTCGTTGAGCAGGACAAGATTCTCGATAGCTGGTCGATTCGACACATTTAGGAACAGCCCGCTAAAATCTACCTTCTTTTTGATTTGGTAACAAGAGCGATAACCATCAGTATAAGAACGCTGAGTCCAGCTCCAACTGCTATGTATATTTCGAAATTTAACCAAACAGTGACCTGTACATTATCGACCACGATTCCTCCACTATCTCCAGGATTTGAAAATGTCAGTGTGAAATTATGAGTGCCAACATCAAGGCCATCAATTTGAATCGTAATGTATGTATACTGATAGTCAGCTCCTATAGACTGAGTGCCGTTGATGAAACTATTCCCGTTGTGCACCACTTCATAATCGATAACTTCAGGAATACGTTTAGGGGGAAATCCAGGATGTTCGATCATGAGGTGCCATTCAATTTGATTGTTTACACTACCTCTAAAGTAGAATAAATCACTAGCTGGAAAAACACCTATATCTACAGTCCCAAATGGACCATCGTGGGTAAACGCAAACCAATATCCGTCTGAATAGTCTCCAGGCCAATAGTCTGTGGGTATATCTACAAACGGACCTCCAAAATAGGTAAGGTCCACACTAAACGCTCTGATTCTCACTGTGTAATCATGATCTAGCCAGCCAGTCGAGTTCCATAGAAAGAAAGTTGCAGTAGTGTTCTGCTGAAGCAGCATGAACGATGCACCACCATCAATGCTCAGCCAGATTGAGTAGTAGTTAGTGTCATTAGAATTCTTATCAGTACTAGACCAAGAGATATTGAAATAATCTGGACTTACTTCAACAGGTGGATTCACTGTAACCTTTGGCTTGAAGAAGTTACAGATAGAGAGATTATCAAAAGTCCTGAGAATTGTGCTGTTTATACCGTTATCAATTCTGATTATTAACGAAGTCGTGAAATTAAATCTGGAAGGATAGGTGTCATAGACTATAGAGTTGGTCGTGGTACTTATCATTGAATTCAATCCTGTGATATTTAATGTCATTTCATACGGTTCGAGAAATCCCTCTTGACCAAGGAAAGTGGCGTTGAGGATAACATGGTCTCCAACAAGCTCAGAATTATTGAATACCATCTGAGGTTGGGACTCCCAACGCGATATCCAAGTCAGCTCGATGGGTTGGTCTATATTTGACAATGTATGCGATTTGATGGGATAATCCGGTTCAGCGGTTTTTATCTCAAATCCTATTGACTGGAAAGCATACGCATGGAAGAAGTTAGAGAGCACGAATAGAAATAGAATGATATACAATGATAATCGTTCTATGGATCATCCCTCCTTTTGGTATGAACCACTCATACACTAGCACAGAAAAATATGAGCCTAATTATTGAACAAGTTGAGTAAATATGTCCATGATTTATTTCAATCGATTAGTAATCATGTGACCACAGTATGGACAAGTTTCTTCCTCACCAGGAAGGACTGGAGCCTCAAGTTTTCCTGAGCAATTAGGACACGATGTGATAGCCTTACTAAGTTGAGCGACAGCTTCCTGGGTGTAGATAACACGTGAATTTCTATCAATGGTGCCTCTGAATTTTCCACGCTGTGTCAGTTTGGCCACTGCTTCAATTATCTGATCATCTGTAGAATTGGTGACCTTGGAGACCTGGTCAAAGGTCATCCGTCTTTGCGCGTATAGCAGGTGAAGAAGACTCTCCTCAAGAGATACTGCACTTGGGCTCACTATCTCTGATGATTGGCGGTCCAGATATACTAATGGGAGTCTTTTTCGGGAAAGCTTCTCCGCAGCATCTACAATTGCTTCCTGATCAGTACCAAGCTCTCGTGCTGCTGCAGCAACACCGATTCTTCCTTCTTTTTGGACGAGTGGAATAAGGTCTCCTGAAACATCACCAATTCGTGCTTCATGTGTTCCTTTTACGATAAGCCAGAGTCCAATGATTAGCTCGGGTAATGCAAGAATACCCCAAGCAATCAATCCTGATGAGATGAGGATAAGAACATCATCTTGAGGAACGCTGAGCACGCCTTGGTAGACAATCAGGGTCATAGCCCCGCTGAGAACAAGAAGAATGAAACCTAGAAGTTGCGATAGACGTGGATTCAAATATTCTCTCTCCTGCATAATCAGGTTACATATTGCTAATTATAGATTCCGAATCCTAATTTTGATTCCAAAACGCGTTTTTCATTAGAATTCATAGACAGTGTCGCTAAAAAGTGGGCAGAAATTAGAAAAGGCCTTTCGACAGATAAGTTATATATAGACAGAACGTATCAAAGCGAAGTAACGACCAAGAAGGACGTGTTGTATCTTTGGTATTGGATAAGGAAGGCGCGACATCTGCGATAATATTGAGATTGACTGCTGGGAAACCAGTGGAGTTTCCAGCCGAATTCGTAGCTGACATTGGGGAGAAGGCGGCATTAACTGTGCTGCATCATAAAGACAAAGTGGTAAAATTATTCCCAGTTGCTAGTGAAGACATCTATCTGCTGAGAATTGAGATCAGTGATCTTTCAAGGAATTTCTTGAAGCAATTGAACTTCGCATTCAACGATGCCAAACTTAGTGATATCATCTTCACTACGGGTGTTTGCCTACGTGGCGAACGTTGCTACTACGAATGTTACTTTATCCCAGATCAGCTAGTTGTAACACTCAATGAGCTCGAAGAGAGCCTGAAGAAGATACCTGGAGTATCCAGGGTAGTCTTGCGGAAGGTAGCTTAAGTTCAGGTAACCTGAGATAAAAGGGCGCCATGGACATAAGGTCAAACCAAGCAACCGTCCGCAATAGAGAGCCTCAGTCATTGAGGCTCATTATCTTATTTTAATGACCGACTAATTAGGAGAGAGTCGAGGTTTTCCATAATTTTGTGATTTGTAACTGGAGGAGGGTACGCACCTCTCCTCAATAGAAGCGACATCATTACATGAATCTCATAAAAACATCAGAGCAACTCCATACCCTCTCTTTGAAGCTCTTTATAGTTTCTTAAGTTATCAGGAACATAAGCATCCAAGAATATTTTGAGAATATATTCAGGGTCTCTTTCAATCCCATAACTCTCGAAATATTTGAGTACATTGTAAATATCACGTTGGAGAATTAGCTCGATTTTATTCATATCAGACCACTTATTCACAGCCTCAGTTTGAGGAACATCGATAATCCACGGATAACCCTTCCACCAGAGTATGTTATACGCGCTCAAGTCTCCATGGGCATAGTGTGCATCTCGATACATCAGTAGATATTGATTGAAGATTTCGTTTAGAACAGCCTCAGGATTTTCTAATTCGACATCTCTTAATTGGGGTGCAGGAAATTCACCATCACCAATGAAACGCATTGTTAGATAGTTTGCG
>JAOUFI010000106.1 GCA_029858305.1 Candidatus Thorarchaeota archaeon | reverse complement strand
GGTTGCAGATCACTTTGTAAACTATGCAAATCCGACTGCTCCATGGTTCGAGTCTTGGACACTTCTCTCTGCTTTAGCTTCACATACCTCTTCTATCAGAATCGGACCATTGGTTTCAGCAGTTCCCCTACGGAATCCTGCAATGCTTGCCCGCCAGGCAATGACACTAGATAGAATATCAAATGGTAGACTCGAGCTAGGACTTGGGGCTGGTGCTCCTGGAGCCATTGATCCCACTTACCGGATGACTGGCGTAGAGGATTGGCTTCCTGCAGAGAGAGTAGCCAGATTTCGTGAGCAGGTTGAGATTATTGATCAATGTCTCAGGCAGAGAGTATCAAGCTACAATGGAAAATACTACACATTATCCGATACGACTGTCAGTCCTGCTCCTGTCCAGCAACCTCGCCCACCTTTCACAATTGGAGCCATGGGTAACTCTATGCTGAAAATTGCTGCGAAATATGGCGACTCCTGGAATTCCTTTGGAGGAGAGTTTGGAGATCCTCCAGAGGTTATCGTAGAACGAACAGAGGCGCGTAACAAGCTGCTCGATAAGTATTGTAGAGAACTAGGTCGAGACCCTCAAACACTTCGGCGATCACTCCTTATTTTTGGGGCCGAGGCTCAAACTGTGTTCTCTTCAGAACAACGGTTTATTGATACATATGAGCGATATCGTGAAATTGGGATTAACGAATTGATATTCTTTTATCCATTCTTCAATCCTGAGCAGATTCCAATGTTTGAACAGATTGCTCTTGAAGTCGTTCCAAACCTTCGGAAAACAAGTTGATTGCTTCACTGTTTTAGAGATAAGCTAATAAGTTAAATTCTCAGAGCGAGTAAATGCCACAAAATCTATGGCCTAGGTCGTCTACCGGCAGGATAAGGGATTGTGGCTTATTCTCTACTCTACTACTTAGTCCTATGAATTATCGTCTGTGTCTGGGGAGAATCGTTGAAATTTCAATCTTAATCAATACTTGGAGAGTCCAAAACCAAACCAACTAACCGATTCGCTTTTCGCCGCCTCCGGTAGTAGATGAAAACTCCGGTGATTAGAATAACTACAATTGCAATCACTGCTACATTTGATAGAAAGACAGGATCGGTCATTCCGAGCCAGAGCCTGAACCCGAGGCTGTTACCATTTGTTGTGCGGTAGATGTATCCTCCCCATCCAACAGCCCAACCATGAGTGACATTAATGAAGTCTATGGACATCACTCGAATATCGTCAGGGAACTCCTGTGAAAACCAGTCCCTGCCTCCATTTGGAGTGTATATCACCTTACTTTCATCACCCGCAATCCACCCGTTGTCAGCATCTAAGAACAAAATGTCGGAGAAGTAGGGTGGCTTCGTAGGCAGAAGAGATGTGCGGGGTAGTGGTTGCTCTATCCATGTTTCACCATCTGTCATGTATGCAAGCCAATTATCCGAAATAGCCCAAGCTTCAGTGTTGCTCACAAAAGATAATGCCCATCCACCATTACTCACTTCTTTTACCCAAGTATCTCCTCCATTTTCGGTGTGATATATTCCTAGATACCCTATTACCCACCCTTCAAGAGGGCTGATGAAATGAATCATTCTTCCCCAGTCATCATCAAAGGTCCAAGATTCAACCGATATCCAGCTCTGACCTCTATCAGTTGTCTTGTACATGCCTGTATGAGAAGCAGTCCATCCATGGGTGCTATTAATGAATTGAATTCCATAGAAGAAGTCATTCTCTTCCCCAATATTTGTTCTATTCCAAAAAAGTCCTCCATTCTCTGTGTGAAACAAGCCTCCTATTCCGGTTACCCAGAGCGTTTCACTGTCAATGACTGCAATCTGTTCAAATCTCTGAGAAGCATTATAGTACTGCTGGTTCCAAGAATCGCCACTGTCATTGGTACTCAAAATCATGCCATGCCTTGTGCCTGTCGTATTCTGACTAAGAACCCATCCATGTGTTGCGTTAACGAACTCAATATCCCGCGGAAAAGCATCATCGGAAATGTAGTCGTTATTCAGAGCTTTCCAAACAGTTCCACTTTGTGCAGGGATGATGAAAGAGCTTGTGATTGCAGTGCCTTGAGGTATTATACTCGACACTTCTGGAATCAGGATAAAGAGCAGGACTAGAAGAACTGATAGTCGTGTAGTTGACCTTCCAAGATGTTTCTTCATCATTGCTCTTTCACATTCCACTTCTACTCACTCTGGTACCGGATCGCCGCCAAGCTTGCCACCACCGCCACCTAGTAGTGTAACGTATTGCTGGTCGTAACCAAGATTGTGATTTGCTGAGTCATATACCTGAACATTCATTCGCATTTGCTCATGCCCTTGGAGAGGCGTCCAAGGATAACCAAATAAGTTTACATCATAGTGCTTGAAATCGCCACGAAAACTATGGCCTAGGTGGTGTACCGGCAGCATAAGGGATTATTGCTTGTTCTCTTTATTGTAATTAATTGGGTGTAGTATGTGTGCTGTTCTGATTTGTCTTCACTATGTAATCTTCAGAGATTCTGTAACCAAATGTTGTACATGATTTACTGCCTTTCTTTTTCGCCAATACAGAAAAGCTCCAGTAAAGATAACCACAGCTGCTGCAAGAACTCCAACAATCGATAGGAATAGAGGATCAGTCGGACCAATCCATAGCCGTGATCCAAGGCTGTTGCCATTGATTGTACGATAAATGTAGCCGCCTCTTCCAACTGCCCATCCGTGAGTAGCATTGATAAAGTCCACAGCTGATATCCGATTGTCATTGGGGAAAGATTGTGAATACCACTCCTTGCCTCCATTGGGCGTATACGCAACTTCCGTTTCATCACCAACAATCCAGCCGTTGTTAGTATCTAGAAATAGAATATCAGAGAAGTAAGGCGTATTTGCGGACAGAGGAGCTGCGCGAGGAAGAGGTTGTTCCACCCATGTTTCGCCATCTATCATATGTGCAAGCCAATCATCTGCAATAGCCCATGCCTCAACGTCATTCACAAAAGACATTGCCCATCCACCATGGTCAACGTCTTTCATCCACGTTTCACCTCCATTCTCAGTATGATAGATTCCGAGGAAACCTATTACCCATCCCTCAAGTGGGTTGATGAAGTGAATCATTCTTCCCCCATCATCATCGAAGGCCCATGACTCAGTCAGAACCCAGCTCTTTCCGCCATCGGTAGTCTTGTACATGTTGTTGGAAGATGTCCATCCATAAGTACTGTTGAAGAAATAGACTCCGAAAAAGAAGTCATTCTCATCGCCAATACTTGTTCTATTCCAAGATTGTCCAGCATCTTCGGTATGAAATAAGCCTCCTATTCCGGTTACCCAAAATGTTTCACTGTCAATGACTGCAATCTGCTCAAATCTCTGAGAAGCATTATAGTACTGCTGGTACCAGGAATCGCCACTGTCATTGGTATACAGAATCATGCCATGCCTTGTCCCAGTTGTATTCTGACTGAGAATCCACCCATGTGTTGCGTTAACGAACTTAACGTCACGTTGTCTCACGTCATCTGAAACGAAACCATTATCTAGAATTTCCCAAATGGTCGCACTCTGGGCAGGGGAGAACGACGAACCCGTAATTGCGGTGCCGAGAGGAACTGTCGTTAAAACCATTGGGGTCAGGATGAAGAGAAGTGATAACAAAGCTAATGGCCTTCTAGTAGACTTTGCAAGATCTCTCTTCCCCATCACTCTAACACGTTCCTGTCCAGTCACTCTGGCACGGGGTCTCCTCCAGGTTTACCCCCACCGCCACCACCAGGTATTGTGACATATTGCTGGTCGCTACCAAGATAATGGTTTGCTGAGTCATATGCCTGAACATTCACCTGCATCTGAATATACCCTTGGAGAAGATTCCACTCCACATAATAGTCGCCGTAGTAGGAAGGTGTATAATCAATACCAACATAAAAATAAGCGGCCCAGGGGGGAATTCATTACGATAAGCTAATAAGAAGTTCCTCGTCAACGAAATAGTTAATCCTGTCAAGGATAGCAATGGCCTAGGTGGTGTACTGGCAGCATAAGAGATTGTGGCTCTCTTGAAACGGGTTCGATAGGTGTTGTGAATCCCGCAATGCCCGAGTTTCCCGTCCTGGGCCCCACTTACTTCTCACAAAATTGGAATGGAACATCATTAAATTCATTACAATACACGAACTCTACTAGACTATGGAGATTGACTGGGAAAAGGTCAAGGAATGGACACTCTGGCATTATGATGACTTGGTCAGGAGAATATCCATAGTCTTTGAGCATACCTTTGTTCAAGAATTCTATAATCATAGTATGAAAGAAGCTGAAATCTATGCGACTGGTCTGCTCACATTTGGTATTGGTAAGTATAAGGAGTACTTAGAGCGAATTAGAACATCAATAAGAACTCTTGATGGTATAGGAGTTCGCAACTATATCGATCTAATAGAATCCGTACGAACCAAAGAGCAATGCGAGGATTTTCTGGTCAGAACTAAGATACCATTTCGCGAATTGATTAGCTTCCTCAATTATCTATTCCGTTGGGTACTCCCATTCAAAATTCCTGTTAGGGAGTTCTTGGATATTGAGAATGAAACTCATCTAGAGTATGCAAGGAAGTTGAAAGAAAAAGGAATCATGAATAATCTTGATGTGTTAGAGTATGCAAGAACTAGAGCTGCAAGAATTGAGCTTTCAAATCAAACGGGAATGCCATTACAATTCTTGCTTGGACTAGCCAATAGGGCAGATATCTCTCGTTTACCCTACATCAGAGGAAAAACCGTAACTATATTCTGCAATGCTGGTTATGATAGTCTTCAAAAAATTGCTGAAGCAAGAATAGATGAACTTGTTGACGCTCTCACAAATTATCTAGAGTCTATAGGTAGTAAATTCAGCAAGTCTTTCATTGAGCCCGATGGAGCAATTGCGCAAGCGAAGATTTTGCCCATTGTGGTCGAGCAATAGGTCCACAGCGCTTCACGGATTCTTGTCCTGAGTACTCAACCATAATTCTACAGCTTTCTTGGCATATTTTCCTGTGAGTTGTTTGTAAGCATCTCTCGGTTCCAATATCATCAATTCTTTTACATCGTCTCCAGCTTTCGGAACACCGTCATAACACTCAGCAATGAAAACAATGAACACCATCTCTGTCTGATTCTTCTTCATTGGATACGATATCAAAAACTTCGTGACATTGACAATCAATCCTGTTTCTTCCTTAACTTCACGAGCGATTGCGTCTTCAAGGGATTCTCCAATCTCAACAAATCCTCCTGGCAGCCCCCAAAGGTCTTTGTTCTTAGAGCTGACTATGACAAGCTTCTCATCCTTGAATACAAGAGCTGCCACAACGGGTACTGGATTGTTGTAGTATTTCTTATCACATTTTGAACACTTGAAACCCCATTCCTCGTTATGGCCCGGAACTAACGCATTTCCGCACCGCGTGCAATACTGATACTCCATCTCACATAGCCTCAGGTATGTGTTTCTTCTACTCGATCTAACCACTCATTTACTAACGTATTGAACAGGATTTCTTGCTCCAGTTGCAAAGCGTGCCCAGCTCTATCAAACACAGCGAATGTTGCATGAGGATATCTCTCAAGAATCGTCAATGTATCTTGATAGCCTACAATATGGTCTTGTCGTCCTGTCAAGATTAGTGTGGGCTTATCAAATTGCTTTGCCCCCTCATCCACATTAAAGGAGAATGCGTCAATTGCGGGATCAAGTCTTTGCAAAAATATTGTATCTGCAACACGAACACCTGAACTAATTTCCTTGACATATCTATTCCAAACACTTTTTGTCTGCAAAACCGTGACTTCCTCGAATCCTGCTCGCTCTTGGAGGTCAATCTCACTCAAGAAATCAATGTCCCTTGCAAGAACACTCTTCGTAGGCAGATTTCTCTGCCTTGGATTTGATATTACCCTTGGAACGATTAGAAGAAGTCCAGCTACTCTCTCAGGTATATAATGAATAATTCCTTGTGCGATATATCCACCGAAAGATAGACCAACCAAAACAAACTGTGTATCCGGAATTACATTATCAATAAAATCAAGTAAAACCTGTAGCACATCATCTGACCCCTTGATGCTCTCTGAACCAGGAGTTCGTCCATGTCCTGGAAAATCTGGGTAGATTCGTTTCCAACCTTTCCGTTTCTTAAAGATGGGTTCCATACACCCTGTCATTGAATGCAAATCGAGCGTAGATCCATGAAGACTGATGATAGGAGTCCCTTCTCCAAATGTTTCATAGTAAATGTTGCAATCCCGAATTGTGCATCTCATGATACACTCACCAATAATATGCAAAATTCCAGCTTACATATCTCAGTTTCTATCTTCGTAAGGTAACATTTCCTTCATATTTCTCTCAAACTCGAGTTGCATGTAGAGCAAGATGCAAAAACGGTATTCTGAATGCATACAATGGCACTACAAGCATCTACAACGCATTTCCTCCTTAGACAAGGCTATAAGCTGTTAGAACAGGATTGAGCCCGAGGCGTTGCTCAACAAAATGATGAGGCTTGACGGCTATGAGCCTAGCACCGGAATTAGTTCGATCAGAAGAGGCCATACTATCAAGTGGACTCTCTACACGACGAACTTTTCTGAGCCTCAATAGTGTTCTCTGGCGCCTTGCTTTAGTGACAGGAATCGCACAACTGTCTGTAAGTATTTGGATTTGGCAATTTGCTCTTACCCTCGAATCCTTTTTGCCACCTTTCGAGATTGGCTTGACATTTGCAGTTGGTAGTCTTGCAGCTCTTCTAGGATACCCTCTCTCAGGTATATTGGCTGATAAGATTGGTAGAAAGAATTCTCTAGTGTTATCATTCATTCCACAGATAGCAGGGATTCTGTTGCTGTTTCTTTTCCCACTATGGCCATTGGTGCTTTTTGCCTACGGCCTACAGTCGTTTGGCTGGAGTTTTGTTCTTGTTATATCTCGAGCAATACCTGCTGACGAAATAAACCTAGATTCTGGAACAGACGCAACACGAAAGATGACTATGGTCCTCATG
>JAOUFI010000105.1 GCA_029858305.1 Candidatus Thorarchaeota archaeon | reverse complement strand
TATTGGACACTAAACACGAAACAGTTAATTTGCGAACACAAATATCATGTGCAGGAGTCTTGTTTCCTTGATAATACCTGGGACGACGATATCAGTCACACTAATGCCAACTTACGTTGAGGTAAGAGACAAAGGCATCGTGAAAAAAAAGATACTTCTAAAGGCAAAGTCATACGATGACATATCATTGGAACTTCAGAAGTATTTTAGATATTTGGGGAAGCGACTCGCTCCGGGAGTATTAGAAGAAGTCTTAGATAGAATAGGTCTCCCGAGAGCCAAACGTGTCATTGCAGAACCTGAACCAGAACCTGTTGTTGAAGAACCAATAACAAAAGATGATCTCGAGGCTGAAATCATCTCAGAACCGCCTCAAGAGGTAGAAATGCCTCCCAAAAAGAAAGGGAAAAAGAAGAAGGAATTAAAGAAAGAGAAAGCAGCAGCAACCTTTGTACAAAGCGCAGGTATGAGCGCTGATGAGAAAGGTGTTATATCAGCAGATGATTTTGATGATATCGCAGGTGCTCTTGAGGCTGTTGAAGCTTTGAGTGACTCTTTCTTGGCAGGAGTGAAAGAACCATCAGCTGACGAGAAAAAGGAAGAAATCAGAATCAGCCTGGAAGGGCGAGATGAGATTGTTGCTTCTGGAAGTACATATTCCAGGGCACCTAGAATGACAGAAGAATTGATTGAGGAGAGTTACACCGAAGATGAAAAAGGGATGGTGGAGCTCGTAGCTGAAACAATCGATGAAGATCTACCATCAGAAGAGGAAAGGGGTAAAGTCATACAGATCACACCGACCCATCAAATTAAACCGATTATAGAGTGCAAAGCTCTCCTTCTTGGAGAAACCGGAGTGGGAAAACGAAGCCTGAAATCCAAAGCGGGAATTATGCCATTAGTAATTGATGAAAAAACAAATGAAGTGTCACAATACATCTACAATAAAATGTTTGATGGCGCTCATCATCGTATCAATCTGAATGTATGGTCTTTTGATCTTGCAGTAAAAGCTAAATTACCTCGAAAGGATTTCTACAAAGAAGCTCAAATGATAATCATAGCGTATGCTGCATCTGATCGCTGGTCCTTTGAGAGTATAGACTTCTGGCTAAGGGAAGCATCAATATCCTGCGATCATAATTTGCCTATTGTTATCGTCGCAAATAAAGTAGATCTGCGTTCGAATATTGAAGATGACACGGGAGAAGAACCTGTGAGCTTTGAAGAAGGATTCCAATTCGCAGAAGAACTTGCGAAAAAGCTCTCTACTGGTAAAGATCTGCACCCTGTTGCTTTCATCGAAACTTCTTGCCTAACGGGGGAGAACACAGAGAGCGTTTTCAAAACAGCAGCCAATCTTTTCGAAAACTATATTCAAACAAAGACACAGTAGGAACAGTCAAGTAATTCACGCAGAGAATTCATATAGTGGTCGGGTATACACAAAATCCCTTGTTCCCAAATTGATGGCCTTGAATACATAGATGGTGATTAAGTCGTCGGAACCCTGTGAGAGCTGTGGAAAAGTAATGGATCCAATAAAACCAGCAAAGAGCCTAGAGGACAACTTCATCAATGATACAAGGCAAAATCTCTTTATCTGTACAGATTGTTTCAAGAAAAGATTCAAGACAGTCACTAAGAAGAGTAGCGGTTATGGTGGAACTATTTATGAACTCGAGGAACGTCCACCACCTAGATTCGGATTTGGGAGTCAAACATTCAGTTGTTTGAAATGCAATTGGGTCGCTTGGAGTGATGAAGGCTTACTCGCACATGTGCGAAGACGTCACAAATGATAATTAGCGATTTACAGCAAACTGACTGCTATCTCGTACGATTTCATGCCCTGTGACTCTCAGACCATCGACTCTCCGTGCTGCGCTTTCTAACATCCCCATCCTGTATGTTGCAGTCCTAGGTCCAAGACCGTGCAACCAGTCTAGTCGAGCCATGTCGAGTTTCTGGTTAGTTGAAAAGTATAACCGCAAGTCTGACGCAATCTCTCGAGATCTTTCAAACATGGCAGCGGTAAGACCAACACTGGGAGCAGCAAAACTTAGAAGTACCCAGATGAGGATTAGTGGGTCTGCACTGAACTCATCAGAAAAGAAGGCGAATCCAAAGAAGATTGGACCGACAAGAGAGAGGATAACAAGAATTAGAGAAACATGTTGTGTGGAATCATCACTCCCCAGACCTGCAATCCCAATGACGTCCTGATCAGGTGGATAGAGATAAACAAGAACACTACCGGATGTAAATCCCACAACTAATGCTGATGAAGCCACTAGAAGAATGTAGCCAAACGCACGTGTCTGCCAGATAACAGGGAAACTAAGGAATGATTGGATAGTTAGAGTACTAGCTATAAGCAGAGCGCCTATTATAAAACCTTGCCAGCTGAAAAACTCGTACTTCCGTGCCATTATATCTTCAGACAAGGATTACTCCCTCTTACTATTCTATGAATATAGATGTCCCTAAGAGTGATAAAGTTTCCTCTAGATTCAAAAAGTTACGTAATCACTTGTTCCTTTTGTTTCAATACCGCAAGAAGAGTATGTCTCTTGTTGCGAGTCAGTGACGCTAAATAACTAAGACTGAAAGACAAAAATTAGTACAATATTTGATACTTGGAAGCAGTAATTTATTAGTCTGCATGCAATCATCAGTGATGTCGCGGTGTGTTTTCCTCGGAGCGGGTTGAGATGAACACTGACACGATTGTAGACCTTCAGAATGTTTCTCGAATTTATAGGATGGGAGAAATTGAAGTCCACGCATTACGAGGAGTATCCCTTCAAATAAAACGTGGACAAGCAATAGGTATCATGGGACCTTCGGGATCTGGTAAGACTACCTTGTTGAATCTAATTGGAGCCCTTGACAGGCCGACAGGAGGCAGGGTTATTGTCGATGATGTTGATATTACTGAGATGTCCGAATCGCAACTCACCAATATCAGGCGAGATAAGATCAGCTATGTCTTCCAATTCTTCAACCTCATTCCCGTGTTAACAGCGTATGAGAATATTGAGTTGCCCCTCCTCATCTCGGGCGTTGAAGAAGATAAAAGAAAGGAGCAGGTAGACCATCTTCTATCACTCGTGGGTCTTACTGAACGAGCAGAGCATCGACCAGACGAGTTGTCTGGAGGCGAGCAACAGCGAATTGCTATTGCTCGAGCTCTGGCAAAACCAAAGGGCTCCGCAAGCTCCATTGTTGTGCTGGCAGACGAGCCAACTGGAGATCTTGATCATGGTACAGGTGAGGAGATCCTGGAGATTCTTGTTTCTCTCACGAAGGGAGAGGGAGGCACACTCATCACAGTAACTCATGATCCAGAAGTAGGCGATATGATGGATTATGTATACCGGATGCGTGACGGTCAAGTGGAGAATCCCCAGTGAGGTGTAAATTATGGCGGCTGTGCCTGTAGGCTATGAAGCATTCCATAGTCTTCGTAGAAGATCTGTCACGTTACTCTGCTTCATATTAGCATCAACAATGGCAATGGGGATAACAGTTTTTGTAGACTCGTATTCAGTTCACGAATGGGATAAGAATCTCGATGTTGGGGATGTCGCAATTCGAGTCACAGGTTATAATATCCAGAACTATATCGACGATATCCAAGCACTATCCAGTATCACAAGAGCAGAGAGCCTTCGTTATGGTTATGGAAATCTTGAACGACCAGCCAACGAAACTGAAGGAATTTCGGAATTCTATACATGGGGACATATATTAACACCGACTCAGGATTTCCTTGATGCCTTTCCAGACTATATTACCCTTGTACGTGGAAGGATGCCGGAGAATGTAAGTGAGATTACAGTCATCAATTCTCTCTCAACATACTATGAAGTCGAGATTGGAGATGAATTACAGCTTTCGATAAACGACATTTTTACACCTGTTGAAGTTGTTGGTTTCTATTCACAAGAAAACATAGGCGATTCACCATATTATTGGGATTATGAAAGCATTGCAATAGTCCACTACAACCGCATACAAGCACTTGAAGCACAATTGCAAGTACTCATCGATGTAGATCGTTCTCCTCTCACAGCTTTCAATCCATCAGGTTCACTTGCGCATATGAATGATATTGATAATTCAATCAGAATGCTTGATCCTAATTATGATCCTGTCTACAATCAATATTCAGATCTATGGGTACAGGACTACTTGGCCTCAGGAATCTCTGCGTACATGTATTGGGTCCAGGGGACCCGAATCGCTGAGATGTTGAGAGCATCCAGTATACTTTTACTTGTTATACTAGTCACGTTCCTAGCTATAAGACATAATGTTAACGAGCGTCGATATGAAGAAAGTATGCTTGTATCAAGAGGTGCGGCAAAGGGGGACCTAGAGAGGATTGTAACGCGTGAGATACTGGAACTGTCAATTGTTTCATGTCTTCTGGGAATACCCCTAGGACTTCTCTTTAGCAGAATAGCAATTAGTGCTACGAGTTTCTTTTCTTTTGATCTAAACCTCTTGATGACAGAACCAATATTGGTGAGTCTTGATTCTCTCATTATTGCCGTAATTGTTGGCGTCGCACTTCCTATGCTTACATTAGGAGGTTATCGTGCAGTTTATTCGACAAAGAAGAAAGTGGAAGAGGAACGAGGAAGGATTGCAAAGATTGCAAAAGGACTTCACCTGATTCGTTGGGACAGCCTCGTAGTGGTCATAGGGGGGCTCTTGCTCCTTGCGCTTTCAACAGGAGGATCATCCGTCACAAGCAATATACTCCTATCGTTATTATTGCCAATCATACCTCTGCCCCTATTTCTTGGTATTGCCAGTTTATCGATGAAAGCATTGCGAAGCGGAGCAAATAGAATCTCAAGAGGAATGAAGAGATTTGTTGGAGAAATTCCTTCTTCGATTGGGATAAGACGGATAGGTAAAGAAGCCTCTTCGGCTGGGGCAGCTGCGATGGTTCTTGTACTTGCAATATGTCTCAGTTGGAATAGTGCGATAGTTGATGTATCACTTCCAGTGACTGCTGAATACCAAGCAAGACTTGCTGTAGGATCAGACCTCACATTCATTTTGGATGAATTGAGCTACGGAATTTGGGATGAATTCATTACAAATGTAACAAACAATGGTTTGACAACTGCTGCATCAGTTGTTTCAGAGAAACCACTCGCCCTTTCTGCAGAGGGTGGTGGAGCTGCTTTCCTAGCGATTAATCCTGCGGAGTATTCAAGTATTGGATATGACTATTTGGGAAACCAACTCAATGACTCAGAAATGTCATCGACGATTAACCAGCTGCAAACAACACCAGACGGTGCTATCGTTACTTCTGATCTAGCAATCGCCTACGATCTCAATGTTGGAGATATCCTTAGGGCGTCGGCTATGGATGAAAGTGCGCTTCTAGTTACATTTAGAGTAATTGGTATTGCAGAGGCGTTATCAGAAATGCCTGACGTATACGATTGGTATCCCTATGGCCCGTATCCTATTAGTCCGTTTATGCCATACTACTATTGGGGCAGTCAGGTTGGTAAATGGCGAGTTATGGTAAACCGAGAGTATTTGGGTTCTCAGTTCAATTTAGTTAATGAAACAAGTAACTTTCTCTGTGTTAAAACCACGGAAAATGCAAATACGACTATAATCGTGGATGATCTGCTTGCATCTGGAGGCGGTATTGCGTTTCAGGATGATGAATGGGACAGCGTCTACGAAAGGGTTCACAATTACATTGACAATACACAGTATAGAATGGAACGAGCAATTGATACTATGCTAACTGTTCTCACAGTTGGTTCAATCGTAGGTGCTTTCTCAATCTATGCTGTCGAAGGCCTGCGTGCTAGGCGCCGAGAGATTGCCCTCCTCAGATCAGTAGGCGCATCAAAGAGTACAATCATCAAAGCACAAGGTGCTGAGATGCTTGTACTCGTGCTATTCAGTCTTTTTCTATTACTATTATATTCACCCCTGTTTCTGAGTACGTCTATATCATCAGCTAGCCGTTCTACATCAAGTATCTATGATGTGTATCCGATAGCTGTCTTTCCAGTCATTCCTTGGTACACAATACTTGCTGTACTTGGTTTCTTCATAGTTACAGTCACTATGTTCATCATCGTCATCGCTGCACTTAGCTCGAAAATCAAATTAGCTGAATCTTTGAACACTGCTTGGGCGGAATCAGGACCGTATGGAGGAGAAGTCTAGATGTTTTTGTTCTCTCGTCTCTCAGCAAGAGCTCCAGAAGTAATCACAACACTAATTATTTTCTCTCTTTCAAGTGGTGTGCTTGGGGGGATTCTTTTCTACATGGACTCAGCTGCTCCAGATGTTCTGAATGATCTGACATTAGGTGTGCCAATTGATATGGAGGTTTCACTCACATCACCATTCTACCGACAGAATTGGTCTGACCCCTCTAGTACCACCTTCGAAGATATTCAGTCTAGTATTGCTACCCAGGATTATGTCGTCGCAACTGAACGTGTAATTTTTGCTCAGGTGGAAGATTGGTATGAGGAAAATTATGACTATCATTATGTAAGAATGGGTTTTCTTGGAGCGGAGTATAGCGCATTTGATAGTTTTTCTGATGCAATTGATGTCAATGTTAACGATTTGACATACGATGACAACTCATGTATTCTAGAGAGGTCCTTATTCCTCAGTATTGGTGCAGAGATTGGAGGAAACTACACTTTAGACTTGGACATTGAAATGTATGACCCTTATAATTACACTAATCCTTGGTATACTGTTGAAATAAACCGAACATTCGCTATTGTCGGAACATTCGTATCGAAAATTTATATGTATCAACCATATTGGGGACAACCTGAAGAAACATATTTGCAATTTATCACAACTCCTGAGGCAATAAACGAAACTTTCAGCATCCTTGGCCACGATATGTACTACGGAATCCAAGACAAAATATGGGTGAAATTCGACCACACAATAATTTCCCAGTCAGATACAGCTACATTGGTGGATTCTCTCTTGAATGTAAAGAGACGAGTAGAAAATGTAAATCTACCATTTGTATTGATTAGCTACGATGACTTCAAGCTC
>JAOUFI010000104.1 GCA_029858305.1 Candidatus Thorarchaeota archaeon | reverse complement strand
CATGGAGCAGACTCTCGATGATTGGAACCTTGTAATGAATGTTAATCTCACATCAGCCTTCCTTGCGACTCGAGAGGTAGCTAAAGTTATGATTCCCAAAAAATCTGGTTCAATCATAAACATATCTTCAACGTTCGGATATGGTGGGACTGAGTTTACTGAGATTAGTTACTATACTTCAAAAGGCGGTCTAATTACTATGACAAAGGCATTAGCTGTTGAACTTGGAAAGCACAATATTCGTGTGAATGCAATTGCTCCAGGTTTTTTCCCAACAGCAATGTCAATAGGTGCAATAAAGGATGATGCCATTAGGAAACGTTTGATTGAACCTCGAACAGCCCTTCCTATGCTCGCACAAAATGAGTGGATTCGGGGTGCGGCGTGCTTCCTAGCCAGTGATGATGCTAAATATATCACTGGTCACACCTTAGCAGTCGATGGTGGTTGGTTAGCCTATTAGTCAATAAAAAGAAAGAAGGATGGTAGGACATCTCCTACCATCAGATCAGCACTAGTCTTTCCAATCCAGTGCTTCAAAGTCTCGCCACTTCTTCCACTGGTTTGCGCCACTAAAACCTGCCATCGCCAAAAGGGACACTAAGAAAATTGCGATGTTCTGATAAATATCGAAGTAATCTGCGAAGAACCAGAACCACAATGAAAGGGTAATTACCCAAGCGAATGCCAGCCCAATGGAGAGCCAACTTTCCGGCCCTTCATCCCTATTTCGTGTCCAGGAATACCAGATCCCTATAATCAACGCACAGAAGATGGCAAAGGAGAAGAGAACTGCTGCAATATTCTGGTTCAATGAATAGCTATCAGCAAAGAACCACATCCAAATGGTTAGTACTAAAATCCACAGGAAGAAAAGGCCAACTGTGGTTTTTGGTCTCGTCCCAACTGATACTTCTCCATCAATCGATATTTGCATCTTCCCCCACCAAGGAGCCAATACAATCATAAACATCAATAGTAATGAAATTAGAACAATTGCTCCAGACTGATAGAAAGTGATGGGATAGATTGTAGCTGAGAAGTTATCTGCGAAAGGAAGCCAAAGCACTATAAAGATTAACCATCCAATTGCACCGCTTCCACTAACCCTGGCTCCTCCTTCATCTCCATGTCTAGGAACCCATAGTAACATATTCACTAATCCAACAACAAGGAGTGATGCTAGAGCAATACCGATATTCTCATAGAATCCGAATCCCAATGCAAAGAAGATGATCCAAATGATTAGAAAGACCATCCACCCAATTCCACTGATGGCACTTGCCTTCGTTCGTCTTCCTTCTGCTGAGGGAATCCAGAGAATGGCATTAAGAGCTCCTATAACTAGTAGTGCGATAAACACAATAGCTAAGTTTTCAAAGATAGTATAGCCGCTAGCAAAGAAGAATAGCCATATAATTGTAAAGCCTATCCAAGCGATAAAGCTAATCAGCGAAGCGTATTCCTTACCTGAAGATTTGCGTCTTCTAAGTTTCCTCGTCTTTTTAATTTCCTTTTCGAGATCAAAAGACTCTTCTGCATCATCGGATGCATCTCTTGAAGAACCCTCGTTATCATCGATTGGTGTCATTTTTCAAACCTCAAATCAGGCACAGATGGCTAAAGGACTCAATCCAAATGACCACAAGCGCCATGATACTATTCAAGAATCCAATTATCTCTTTATAAAGCATGAGCACAAGATGAGGACACATTTTGTGACCATAGCATTGTTCAGGTGTAGAGATAACAATAGTTAAATATTTTTAGGTGCGTTGTGATATATAGAAGACAGGAGGATTGCAACTTGTCAATTGAAAAGATGACATTGGATGAATTTCATAAGAAAATGGCAATCACAACAAATAATGGCATCTGGCCGACTTTAGATAAGGAAAAACCATCAAAAGAAGAGCTGGAAGAGGCACTTCATATGGCGCATACATCTCTTTATCATTGGAGTAAGATAGGTCAGCCAATAAATATCGCTCGTGCTGAGTATATGGTTTCTAGAGTCTATAGTGCCTTTTCGTGGGCAGAACCAGCATTGCATCACGCTCGAAGATGCCTGAAGATCACTGAGGAGACGGGTATTGGAGATTTTGATCTAGCTTTTGCATATGAGGCGATGACACGTGCTTACCTTGCAGCTGGGGTGAAAAAAGAGTGTAAGAAATATCAACTTCTCACTCAAAAAGCAATTAATGCAATGAAGGGAGAAGAAGATCGAAAAATCTGCCAGACAGAGTTGGATAAGATTGAGTGTGACTAATCCCTCTACTTGCCCATGGGATTGTCTTCATAAGACCGTTTGACAAAGAGAAATCCATGAAAAATTTACCGTTCATTCAAACAAGTGTGTTTGTTGAAGATAGATACCCCTTTGGTGGTAATCAGCTTGCCACATTTTGGGATGCGGATTGTAACAGAGAGCTATCATCCGACACAATGCAAGGTATTGCACGGGAAATGAATTTTTCAGAGACAACATTCCTTGAAAAGCCTACAGTGAAAGGTTGTGTTTCAAAGGTACGTATTTTCACACCAAACAAAGAACTCAAGTTTGCAGGACATCCAACCTTAGGTACATCATTTGTTATGAGACAAAAAGGGATTGTGACCGCTTCACAGAACAGTGCAATTGTTGAACTAGGAATTGGACCGATTCACATAGAATTTCAACCAGATGATCATGTGAAGATGACTCAACCATCACCAACATTTATGGACACCGTGAAGGACTTATCTTTGGTAACTGAGGCTATCAATCTGGAGACCAATGATGTTTCGGACAAGTATCCTGCGCAGATTGTATCAACAGGTTTGCCATTCCTAATATTGCCTCTCAAGAGCCTCTCTGCCGTCAAGAAAGCTAATCCCAGTCCGCAGCTTATTTTAAAAAGTCTAAAGAAGCTGCCTACTGCTCAATTGCTTATCTTCTCCTCTGAAACGATTCATTCTGAGAATGATGTTCATGTCAGAATGTTTGCGCCCGGTGTTGGAGTGCTTGAAGATCCTGCAACAGGGAGCGCAGCTGGACCATTAGGCGCATACTTGGAGAGATATGAAATTCTCAAACGACATACCTTTGGTGAACCAATTCAGATTGAGCAAGGCTATGAGATTGAGAGACCTAGTCGATTGACAGTAACAGTACCTCATGAGAGCATGGAGGAAGTGTTTGTTGCTGGAAAAGTCAGATTAGTTGCGGAAGGCACTTTCTATGCCCCATAGTAGAAGCAGGCTCCCTCGGAAAAACCTTCATATGTTGGTGTGCGCGCCTCAACTCGGAGCTACACGATGTGAGTACACGCAACCCCATATTTAAGGTGGCATTGATAGGGGAAGGAGGCGTTGGAAAAACAAGTCTCGCTGTCCGATATACAGAGGACCGATTCGACCAGCAGATGAAGATGACAATTGGCGTTAATTTTGCCACAAAGAAGGTCAATGTTGCGGGGACGGACATTACACTTTTAATTTGGGATCTTGGAGGGCAACCCAGATTCCAAGATGTGGTCATGGACTATTTCAAGGGATCAAAACTAGGCATTGCAGTCTACGAAGTCAGTAGATCTTTCACCATGCATAGACTAGACAACTGGATTGCCAAGCTCCACAATAGTGTTCCTGACTGTGATATCTTTCTTGTGGGCAATAAGATTGATGAACGGATACCGGGAATGGGCGTTTCAAGAGAAGAGGCTCAGCAGTATGCAGAACAATACAACGCTTACGTCTTTGAGGTTTCTGCTAAAACAGGTCAAGGTGTAAAGGAAATGTTTGATGCTGCAGGCAGATTCCTCGCGGAAAAGAACGTAAGGGTACATTATTGAATCTCTAAGTCTCTCTTCTCTAAAAGTGATTTGTACACACTATCATTAAATATTGGCTAACATCTGTTATTCTCGAACCATTTGCTGAATGATAGATGGAGACTCAAGCTTGCCGAAAGTCAAATTGAAACCATTTGCATGCCCTACCTGTGGTGAAGGCAAGCTTGTCTATGTGGAAGTCGAGGAATCGACTATCAAACGAGCCAAGCGTTTTCCCACAATTGTTACCGCAAAATGTGGAAAAGGCCATCCACTTGTTGTTTTTGTAGATGCCAATTTCCAAGTTCGCGATGTTGAAACGTCAGCAGTCGCCACGGAAGAAGAAAAGGATGCAGTCGATAAGACAAAGGGTTGGTTTGAGTCATTCTAGTCTTGAAATTCTGCTCGGTTCAAAAGAGATAATATATGCTAATAGATGAGCCAAGAAATGCTTATCTACAGGGTGTTGGTCCATCGCGCCGGGACTAGCAAAGTGAGACATACCCTGTAAACCTTAGTTAGCATATGCAGAAGGGGACCCAAAAACGATGTATGGAATATTCCTCATCAATGATGCAGGCGAAACTGTTGCTTCAGTAGGCTGGGAAAACCTTGAAGGCGACTCAGCACTCATCGGTGGATTTGTTTCAGCGCTTCAAATGTTCATCAAAAAGATCTCAGGCAACGAAATCAACGAGCTTCAATTCGGTGAACTCAAACTACTCATTGGAAAAGCAGGAGAGAACTATGTTGTTACTCTTCATGCATTCAATGATAAAGATGCCAAACAGCACAACCAAGAGGTCATTAACTTCGTCACTGAGAGAGGAGATGACATCGATGATGGTGTTCTAAGCCTAGTTAATGAAATGATATCAACGGAAACCACAGCCGAAGAAAAAGAAAAAGTACGAAGTGGAATTCGTGAATGGACTGGCGATGCTAGTTCTGCTGCAAAAGAATGGGGAAAGAAGGTGTTCTAGGAGCAAAATAAAATGGAAGTATATGAGATTGCATATTTGTTTCTTGGATTGGCAACTTTAGTAGCAGCAGGTGCGATTATCAACTATAGCAGAAAAAGGTCAGCCGCGACGCCAGATCCAGACATCAAGAAAGCATTTAGACCTCTCTATACTTTTGCGTTTGGCCTGATTATCTTTGGAATAGGCTCTTTGATCACTTTCTATGGTCTCTACAATGAGATTGTTATATGGCAATACAACGTTTACCTAAACTTCTATTATGTCTTCTATATTTTCACTCTTATCGAGCTATTCTTCCTATCAATTTCAGCAGCAATGATTATGCAACAACGATTGATCTTCATATTCATGATGATTATGATTGCTTTTGCAGGCTTGCTTGTTTTCAATGCAGTTCAAACAATATCAGGAGTGAGTAGAGTCAGTAACATAGCTGAGCTCTACATCAACTTTGGGAATGTCCTTAGCATGCTACTTCTCGGTGCAAATGCCGTACTGTTTTTAGTGATTGCAAATGAAACAAAACGAAGTACTAGCTTGGCTTTAGGATATGCAATGACTGTGCAAGTCTTAGCTGTCCCACGACTCTATTGTGATCATCTGGGCAATTCCCCACTGCTACCCGTTGAGTTTGTATTTGCCATCTCAATACTTGCACTCATGGGACCTGCAATGATTGCCTTTGCATTTCTACGACCCGATCAGAAGATATCAGCAGAGTTAATCGGATATGGTGCTAGTTTTGCAGGACCTGTTATCGTCATATCAAGTTTGTTTTCAACAGGCATTGTTGTTGACGCTCAAATCATTGCCTTGGCAATACTCGGATCAGTTGCTATTGCTTTGGCTAGTGGTACAGCATCCTATACATATGGCCGATGGAGAGAAACTCGCCAGTTGCCAACTGCACTATTAATGGTCATATTCACATCATTAGCAGCTGGACAGATAGTAGGAATGTTGGGCAGTTTTACAATTGTGCAAGGTACAATACCAGTCTATTTTGATTTCGTTGTAACCTCATTTTCGTTGGCGATTTTCAGTGCAATAGCTATAATTGCTGCAGGATATCGAACTGCTGCATCAATACCTTTGTTACTTTATATCCCAACAGCTATTCTGATGGTCCAATCATATCCAGATCCAATTAGTACTGCGTTTCTAAATTACATTTATCTGGGTATACCTGTACTGATTCTTTTCTTTGTACCTGTCATCCTATTTGCAAGGGTATGGAGAAGAATGAAGATTGCCAGGACTCCGGGAAGAATGAGACCTCTAGGTATGTCAATTGGAATCTTGATCTATATTATTATTAGATTCACATTCTTACTTCTCGAATTCCCCACGCTTGATCCAGGTTATGGACTAGTCGTCATACCATATGCAGTTCTATGGCTCTCAATAACAGGCAGACTTGACCGTCTATAGAAGCATTTGGAAACCTGATGGTGTTCAGGTATCATACGAGAATATTTTCAAGTGTGCTCTCATCAAGACAGTTGTTTCCGGAAAAAGACTTCCCCAATTCCTCCTTCATTGAGACCGTTAATGATTCCACACTCAATGAATCCACTCCCTCTATGCCATGCTTGCGCTTCAGGTTCGTTAACTTGAGAGGAACTATATAGTTCGTCGTGACCAAGATTTTTGAGTTGTTCTGTAAGGAATTGTAATAACATCTGACCTATACCTTCACCACGGTAAGCATCTTCGACGAAAATCACTGCTATGTAGGGAATAGTTGACCAGAGATATTCCAGACGTACGTACCCGATTATTTGGCCATCAAGCTCGGCTAGGATGATCTCATTATTGACTATTTTATGTCTAATGATTTGCTCAGTGACATGGTCATCCTCCACCACACACCATTCTAGGTCATCTGGCCCTGCATAGCGAACAATCGCCCTCTCATATACAGACATCAAGTACACCTCATGAATGCCACCATTGTTGAACTTCCTCAAGTAACTTACGGCTATCCATAGTTCTTAATTACACCTCTTGATTATACAAACATCTAAGGCACTTTAGGGTCATGTGAAGTCTAATCTCTGAAATCTTGGTCCTTATATTTTTCGGGGTCTGCGTCAAAAGTTGTCTTGCAAAGAGGATTGCAGAAGTAGTAGATTTTACCATCATACTCACTAGTGAGCGTCGCAGTCGCTGTAGCAACATCCATTTTGCAGATTGGATCGATTGCCGTATCAGGAATTATGGAAACCGCTTGCACTTCCTCAGGTTCATCAATCAATTTCTTTGGTTCAAATCGTCCCAGTAACAGTGCATTAGTAACTACGCTAACACTTGAAAGTGCCATTGCCAAACCAGCATA
>JAOUFI010000103.1 GCA_029858305.1 Candidatus Thorarchaeota archaeon | reverse complement strand
GGCTTGGGAAGCATTGAGTATTGAAAGCAAGCGAATCGAGATCAAGGGGTATATTGTCTATACGGACCAGTCAATCAAAATGTGGGGCTGGATACCAGAGAGCAAAGAGTCCCAATTAGAGCCGCTTCTCCGTGAATATGTGGGTACAGCTATGCAGGTGACCTTTGATAAACCTGAATTTGCGGAGCACGAGGCACCAACTTGCATCTCCAACCCATCCTATATGCAGCCTACCGAGGATGTTGTGAAGGCCTTTGGAGTGCCTTCGAGACATGATCTAGACCCAACGAAGATTATGTGGCTTACCTTTCCAATAATCTTTGGTCTCATCTTTTCCGATGTTGGTCAGGGTTTTCTGGTTATACTCATTGGACTAGCAGCTTTTCGCGCCAAGAAGAAGGGACAAAGCTGGGGTGCAATTCTCGGTTATGTTCAAAATGGAGCTGAGGGGCTTATCCTGATGGGTGTCTTCGCCATGATTGGCGGATTTCTGTTTGGAAGCTTCTTTGGATCTGAAACAGTCATTGAGCCCCTCTGGCATACTTTTGCTCATGAAATAGATGGTATGAAGAATCCGTACCGGGATGCGCACATGTTGAAGCTCTCAATTGAGGTGGGTGCAGTTCACCTGTCTCTAGGAATCCTTCTTAATCTCTATAATAAGCTAAAACACAAAGAGTACAGAGAAGCCGTCACTGCAGCTTCATACTTGATGCTCTATCTGGGTTTTGTCAACCTTCTTTTTGGTGTGAGCTACAACAGTATTGGGCAATGGTTCAACTCAACAGGGAATGTCTATCTCTGGATACCGATTGCTGGCATTGGGTATGGGACTGGGAACAATGGTGTGTATCCAGCATTACCACTGTCCCCGATGATATTCTCAATAGCACTCTTTGTGATTCCTCTACTCATAATGGCTATCACATCCTTCGCGGGTGGTATGGATAGCATAGTGATTCTCTTGGAAAATGCCATAGGTATGATTAGTCACACAGTCAGCTATGCTCGTATTTTTGCCTTGAACACAGTTCACATCATTCTAAGTTCTGTATTCATGCAACTTCCAGCGCTGATCATGATTCCATTCCCAGCTTTGGAGCTATTTGGTGTAGAAATCATACCGCACGAGTTCATCGTGAATGGACAACACATTCCAGCAAGCCTACCCTTGTTAGGTGCTGTCATAGGGACTCTCATTGTAGGAATTCTAGAGGGACTATTAGGATTCATGCACACACTGAGATTACACTATGTTGAATGGTTCAGTAAGTTCTATCATGCTGGTGGTATTGAGTTCATGCCTTTCCGCGCTAAACGCCTGCACACCGTTCAGATGGAAATGGAGTTGGCACCCACTTCTTACGTATATGGATGACAGGTTAATTATTGACCTGTCATTCCCAGATATAGAGCTGCAAGTTCAGAATCGCCTTTCTGAGTGGGATCTTGGTCTCGATCCATCCGCTGTCTATTATCCCAGATACTGCGAGCCAAGAGATCTGTGGTCTTTGCCTTTCCATCAACAGTCTGTGCTGATTGGTTATCACCAACTTGCTGGAACGCTTGTGCTGCTACGGTGTAGTTACCAACAGCTTCTCTCAAATGATCATTGGCATCGGAATAATGAATCTTGGCCTTAGATTTCTCTCCCTTCAAAAACATATATTCAGCAATGAAGTCGCTCTTTGCTCCCTCCATTCTCAAGAGGTCTCCTCTGAATTTCATGACCACTGCTTGAAGTTGCTGAACCTGAAGGTTGACGTTATTCTTCGTTCGAATCTCAGCGCCCTTGACACTATTCAATTCATTTGCCGCGGCCTCAAAGGATGCGACCGCCTGTTTGATCTTGTTGATTGTACTATCATGAGTTTCCATTGCGTCCTCAACAGGGTCATCTTCTTCAAAAATAGCTAGCTCATCCTTCAATTTTTCAAATGCATTCACACGTTCTAATTGAGCACGAAATGCCCACTGGTCAGACTGCCTCGAATAGACCTGTGCTTCCGAAGCAAACGCAGTCGCAAGTGCAAGCTTTCCAAGATCTTTCAATTCCTGTGCAGTCTTGTCCTCATTAATCACCTTGTAATAGGAAGCTGCCTCCTCGGCGTGAAGGTTCTCAAGAATTCTCGAGAGTATGAATTTTACACCATGCTGCAGTTGCGAACTGAGCCGGAACTGTATCATATACTTGATATTATTCAGGAGTGCTAGGGTCTGGTTCCTCAGCTTTCCAACTTCTTCATCCTCAAGTTCCAAGCTTAGAAGAATTCCCAGAGTATTGAGGGCTTCTCTGATGGCATCAAGCGAATCTGCAGGTTTCTTGTTCATCAGCCCTTTAGCTTCATCCAATGCTTTGCTAATATCCTGAATTAGACCAGTCTTTCGTAGGTCTTTTGCAAACTCAATCTGATCGAGGATACCACTGATGTCATCCCCTCTCTTCTTCAAGAGGTCTTCTACAAAGGTGAAGGTCTTGAGCTCTTCCTTGATGGCTCCCTCGAGTTCTCGTGTCTTTGCCAGTTTCTCTGCTTTATTGAGATCCTTGAAGATTTCCTTAAGTGCCTCTTTTGATTCAGTCTTGTTGTTATACCTAATGAGCTCTGTAAGAGTCTGGACTTTTGATTCTGCGCTACAAAATAGGCTCTGTGCTTTCTTGTGTTCCTTGTCAAGTTTGGATTGTTCGGCATTCATTTGAAGTGCAATGACTTCTCTGAAACACTTCTCAGCCCTCCCGAAGGCATCTGAGGCTACCATATAGAGCTTGGATGCATCCTCGAGATTTCCTGCCCTCATTTGGGCATCTGCAATGTCAGTGTAAGTCATAGCCAAATAGACTTCACTAAGACCGGCAGTATTACTCTTCCATGATTTGATTGTCGAGAGTTTATCCTTATACTCACGCTTCTTTGAAAATAGAGGTATGGCATCGATATACAGATCTGTTGCTTGCTCAAAAATGAAAGAACTGAGGATATCTCTCCAAATCAACTCGTCAAACGGATTAAAGGCCTGTCTGAATGTACTCTCCTGTCCGATGAGTTCGTTCAAGAACTCGTCATAGAACTCAGCCTCTGCGCTCTTGTTATTCCCATGAATAAATGTGAGTTCATCGTCACCTTCCTCATAGGACTCTTTCAATAGATTGTATGCTTGAAAACCAAGAGCGACGCGTCTCAGTTTTTGTGTTCCATCTGCTTTTTGAGGGGTTGCTGAGAACGGTTTCTCTAGCATCGTGTAAACACGTGCGAGATACCTTGATGCACTTCGTTGCTTGTCTTCATGCTCACTCTCAACAAACGGTCCACTTGCTGCAGCTGCTTGGTGCAACCAAGCTAGAACTCTCGCCATCCACACGTCTGCCAGATTCTTCTGGTTCTCTGTGATGAGCTCCTCCATCGCAGTTTCAAGTTGCTGCTTTATTTCTCCTTCAGATTGAGCTATCCGCGTCCTTAGATAGCTCATGTCAAAATCACCCATCATGACGCCCTCACTAAATGCTGCAACATTATCATAAAGCTCTGTGAATGCGTCATGCATCTCAATGCGCTTGGCTTCAAGACCCTCTTTATCATCGATGTCATGAAGAGCAAACTCCATTACAGCATCCTGCGCCTTAAGATTGAGCTCGAAAAGTATGCTCGTGTAAATTATGGCGTCCTCCACTGATGTAGTGCTTTTCTTCTTGGAGCCTGGGAGTACGTTGGCCAACAGTAGGTCCTCCTGAATGGGTCTTACCTTAGAATGGATGGTCGAGCAATTACTTAAGCGTACTTACGCCCAACGAAAGTAGCGCCTAATGTATTTTGCAGGGTAAGAAATCCATCTTGCTCCAGAAAGCCATCCTATTCATTTAGCATAGGATAAGGATTGACAATAGGTGGTTCTTAGTGTATTTCTTGGAATCACTCTTCAACAGATCTGAACCGAATTTTTCGGCCATCCCTGTATTTAACGATCTGCCCATCCTCAGCAAGCAAATTCAGGACCTCACTAGTACGAGTTCTAGATTTGCCCCACTTTCTAGCCAGTTCCGTAGTGGTTAGCCCACGTTCAGCGCTGTTCAAGAGATTGAGGAGTCTGTTCCAACTGGCATCTCCCTCAAGAGTGTTCGAACGATTAGGGAACACACTGTATTGTCCATTTTCTAAGGGTGAATCTCCAGCACTCGACTCCAACTGATTCGTAAGTTCGATTATGGTGTTCTTAAGACTATAGACAGTCTTTTTGAGTTCCCGAACCTCTTTCTTTAATGCTTCAAAATCATGATTATTAGACATTTTTTCCCTCTCCTACTTGATCCTAACATAATCATCTCTGAATTCAATATAGTTCCTTCTCTTTTTCTTCTTCTCGAAACATTCTTTGACTTCAGTGACCTCGAAGTCAAACTCTTGAGTAGGGCTATATCTCTCCATCTCGCTGAGATTATCGTTCTCTCTATCTATATCACTTACGAGTACATTGGCTCCATTATCAATATGCACAGTGTCTCTCGATTTTTCCGTTGATTCCCTGCCGGTAGTTTCAGTCAAATCATAGATGGAAACATTCGCGTTAAGTATGTTCTCAATGATATCTCTGGCTTCCTTCGCGCACGGGTCTCGCTTGTGCCGATATGTCATGCTAACCAACAACCGTCGACAATAATCGACAACAAAAACGGCTATGCGACTGCATTTAAGGATTTGTTTTGTCACTTTCTGACCTAAATGAGTCACTATTTGCCTTGTTCAGCCATACTTCGTGCAAAGGTCATGTAACCTGTATGGCCAACCATCCAGGTTGTAGGTCGAGTTTTATTCTCTCTCACCATGATTTCCCGCTCAAAGATTTCCAAAGTCTTGATCATTCCCCATTTTCCATCACGGCCTAGTGCTGTACAAGTTTTCATAACCTGTTCTATTGTGGGGCTATAACTCACAAAATGGTGGCTAGGCTTGAGCACCCTATGTACCTCATCAACCAGTTCCCACGGCGTCGCAAGGTCTAACACAATAGCATCGACATCTTCCTCTTTGATACCTTGAAGAATATCTTGGTTATACTGAGTCACATTCTCTGTAAGACCAAATTTCTCAAGATTCTTCTTTGCTCCTTGGAACATGTCTTCTCGAATCTCGTATGTATACACATGACCAGTCGGACCAACAGCCCGTGCTAAAATGCCTGTGAGAGCCCCTGAACCTGTACCTGATTCAACCACGCGAGAGCCTGCTCCAATTCCAGCTTCTACTAGAATGACTCCCGCATCCTTGGGGTAGATGATTTGCGTGTTTCGACCCATTGCGATTTGGATGTCCGTTGCGCTTGGCTGATGGATTTGAAATATGACTCCAGAGTGGCTTTCGATTTTGAGTCCATAGGGCTTACCAATGATATCATCATATTTTATGAGCCCCCGGTTTGAGTGAAAACTCTCTCCAGCCTGAACTCTGCGAATCCAAGTGCGCTTGTTGTCGAGAAAGATGAAGATGAAACTGCCATCCTGAATCAGGTCTTGCATGGTCTGTTCTGTGTTCTGATTGCGTTTTGAGTGTTGCTGACTAGACTAATTCTATCCTTCCTCGATAATCTCGAAGTGTTATTGGCCACTCACTTATCTCTTCAGGAATAAATGATGCCCACAACTTTGTTGCAGGCCATATCCCGCCTAATTTGACTAAACCTGGAATGGAAAACAGTGCAGTCACATTCATAGAGTCAGGTGACGCCCAATTGAATTCTATTGTGTGTAGATTCTTACAATATTCCAATGGACTCAAATCTAGTTCTTCAATCCCCGCAACTGCAAATCCTAGGTAATCTAGGTCTGGACATTTTCTGAGGGGTTCTAGGTCTATAGTCTTGAACTCATCACCTAGAATTCTTAAGTCCTTCAGTTTATTACAGTGACTTAGTGGAGAAAGGTCAATCTCCTTCATATCTAACCAACCTAGATACAATTCCTCTAAAATATCACAGTAACTTAATGACTCAAGTTTTGTAGTCTCAATTTTATTGTCCTGTATCGTCAACACTTTAAAGTTGCCCAGGGATGCAAGTGGAAAAAGGTCAATCTCAGTCAGTTTGTTGTCATCCAGCCTCAATGTTTTGAGATTGGTGCAATGAGATAGTGGTGAGAGATCGATTGATTTCAAACGGTTCCTAGTCAGGTCCAGAATCTTCAGATTCTGGCAATGAGTCAGTTGTGAAAGATCAATGTGTGTTAGTTTCTTACCACTTAATTTCAGTTCTTCAATCTCATGAAGGTCTTTGATACTAGTGAGATCCATTGTTTTCGGTTTGTAGACTTTTTCCTTCGGCTTTTCCCCCTTAATTTTCCTCCTCCAATCATTTTCCACGTAAAGAAATACAACAATCTCCACAGCTGCTAGAATAGCGACAAAAGAAACATTTGATTCTGTTATACCCACATACAGTGGAACTATAGCAAGTATGCCACACATTACTAGTACAAAGTAAAATGGAAACCAGTTCACGCTTTGTCCATATTTCTGGCTATCCGCGAATCTTGTAATTGTGGTTCCAAGAGGGATTGTTATAGCAACAGATGCAAGTACGATGTACATAGCAGGGATTCCATCTATATGATATTCCCCTTCCGAGATGGTTACATATTCGTTAAGAATGATAAACATGCAACAAATTACTAAAAAGAACAACATAGCTAGGTTCCGTGCAATGGGCCGCAACCGTGTCTGTTTCATTTCCACCCTCAATATTTCCTTAGACTCCGGTGATATAATTATTGACTTGAAAATAGGCGGAGGATTTTACTAGAATTGAAGTGAAATAAAGACTGAATCGCGCGTTGGAATACTATCAAGCTAAGCTTTATCCGAATTCACGGTGGAGTCGTCTGGAGGTGCACGATTGAACGAACCGGGAAATCAAGACACGCCAGAAGATGAAGATCCCGAAAATCCGGAAATTTCAGATAGACCAGTAGATCTCCTTCCAAAATCTGTATTGCCATACCACCCACGCGTAGGCGATCCTCTCGACCTATATGTTGATCTTAGTATAGGAGTAGTCCTTGGTCGTTCTGATTCATTCCATAGAAAATACCATGCTGCAGGCACTGGTCTGATTGGAGGCGTAACAGAAACCTCCGATGATGTTTTGACATCCCTCA